>JANRMD010000576.1:0-4027 GCA_033761895.1 Pirellulaceae bacterium
GACCATCCAAACCGCCGTGTTGATTGAAACACTGGTGGACCTCGGCGCCGATGTGCGTTGGGTAAGCTGCAATATCTTCTCGACTCAGGACAGTGCTGCCGCAGCAGTGGTCGCTGGTCGTGGCGGATCGCTGGACAATCCGAAGGGCACACCTGTTTTCGCTTGGAAGGGCGAAACGCTGCCTGAGTATTGGTGGTGCACCGCTGAGGCTCTGGTATGGCCAGATGGCAGTGGTCCTGACATGATCGTGGACGACGGTGGTGACGCAACCATGTTGATCCACAAGGGTGTTGAATACGAAGCAGCCGGTAAGGTACCTGCCTTCAACCCAGAAACCGAATCGGAAGAATGGGGCGTAGTCCTCGAGTTGCTGCGTGATGAAGTTGCCAAGTATCCTGGCAAGTACACCAAGATGGCCAAGGCTATTCGTGGTGTCAGCGAAGAGACCACGACCGGTGTTGAGCGACTGTATGAGATGGAACGCAGCAAGAAATTGCTGTTCCCCGCCATCAACGTCAATGACTCGGTTACCAAGAGCAAGTTCGATAACGTCTACGGTTGCCGCCACTCATTGATCGATGGACTCAACCGCGCTAGCGACGTCATGATCGGTGGCAAGGTGGCTGTGGTTTGTGGTTACGGACAAGTCGGTAAGGGAAGCTGCCAATCGTTGCGTGGCCAAGGTTGCCGCGTGATTGTTAGCGAAATCGATCCGATTTGTGCCCTGCAAGCTGTGATGGAAGGTTACGAAGTCAAACCGATTGAAGACGTCATCGAAATCGCTGACATCTTCGTCACCACGACTGGTAACAAGGACATCATCACTGCTGAACACATGACGAAGATGAAGGACAAGGCCATCATCGGTAACATCGGTCACTTCGATAACGAGATCGATATGGCTGGTTTGCACAAGATGGAAAAGGCTGGCACTGTCGAGCGCATCAAGATCAAGCCTCAGTATGACCAATTCCGCTTCAAGGCAACCGGCAAGAGCATTCTCGTGCTCGCTGAAGGTCGTCTGCTGAACCTCGGTTGTGCGACTGGTCACCCATCTTTCGTGATGAGCACCAGCTTCACCAACCAAGTTTTGGCTCAGTTGGAACTATGGGCCGAGCGTGACACTGGCGCTTACCAAAACAAGGTATACGTTTTGCCCAA
The DNA here is from genome assembly GCA_033761895.1 of Pirellulaceae bacterium. Classification (GTDB taxonomy): domain Bacteria; phylum Planctomycetota; class Planctomycetia; order Pirellulales; family Pirellulaceae; genus Aureliella. Next base: position 1,162 of record JANRMD010000576.1, read on the forward strand.
AAAGCTGGACGAAGAAGTCGCTCGCTTGCACCTGGAAAAGCTCGGCGTGAAGCTGACAAAGCTAACTCAGGCACAAGCCGATTATCTTGGCGTACCCGTCGAAGGTCCTTACAAGCCTGACCTGTATCGTTACTAAGCTCAACCGCTTTGGCTTTTTAGCCTTTAGCTAATTCGATGCCATCGCTTGACCTTCAAGCGATGGCATTTTGCATTAAGTTGTGAACTTCTCGCAATTCGCACGATTTAAAAAGCGACTTTCTTTGCAGCCGGCGAGACTGATTCTTGTAACAGCTGCAAGCACATCCACTGCATACGCGGGTGATGAAAAAAACTCTTCCATAAGTTGCCCTTGGTAGTTGTTGCGGGCTTGCCATCACGATGCAGGTAGCCAAACCACTCGCCATGCGCGGAGTCGGCAAAGTGCTGGTGGCTCCAGTCGTGGACTTGCTGATGCCAGCGTGCGTACTTTTCATTGCCCGTTAGTTCATAGGCCAACAGCGTCGCGATAATGGTCTCATCGTGCGGCCACCAGAATTTCATGTCCTGCCAATACTCCTGAACTGGTTTGCCGTGCAGATCCCGAAAGTAGAACAGACCACCAAATTCGTCATCCCACCCACGCGCCCACATCCAGTCAAGCATGTCGCAGCCAAGTTGGACCAAACGCGGATCGCTGCGGAGCTTTCCTTCCATCATAATGAACCACGCGCCTTCGATCGCGTGACCAGGGTTCAGTAGCCGTCCGTCAAAATGATTAACGACATCGCCATTGGGCGCCACCGATTCCATGACGACTCGTTCCTCGGGCTTCACAAACCAGCGCTGGATCTCGTCAATACAGCGATCTATCCAATTGGTCAGACGATCGTCAGCGCCCAGATTCAGACGTAATTCCTGGGCCGTCACAATCGTAATCATCCGCGGCCCGAGGCCAATAAGTGGACGAGCATCAGTGAACTTGGGTGGCATTAAACCAGGTGTGAAATTCCAGCGAGTGAAGAAATCAAACAATTCGTTAGCCCGCTTGGCCGAACGCGGATCGCCTGCCGCTTTGTAATGCGCCGCAAAGGCGATGGCAGCAAATGCTTCGCTGTATGCATAACGCCGCTTGCGGATCGCTTGCCCCTCACGACTGACGTGAAAGAACATACGCCCATCAACATCAAAGCACAGTCGCTCTAGAAACGCTAAACCGCTTTCCGCCCATTGCCGCCACTGAGGGCGGTTTTCTAGTGTGTTGTACAACGTTAACAACATCCAGCTCATGCGTCCTTGCGCCCAAACCGATTTGTCCGTGTCCAGAACGCTTCCATCCTGATCGCGGCAGTGCACGAAACCACCATACTCTTCATCGACACTGCGTGGGAACCAAAACGGCAACGTGTCCTGTAGCAAGCCATCGCGGTAAACGGCCAGCAGCTTTTGACGGCCTTCAGTTGAAGCAAGTAAAGGTAAGGTGGCGGCGGGCGACATAGGAGTTATTCGAGTCGGAAGTTTGTCGATCATTAGGTAGCGGAAGCCGTCAAGGCTTTCGAGGGGGCTCCGTAGTACTCACGAAATGCTTGACGCATTCCGCTACGAGATTAATCGAAAGAGTTGACGGCTTCCGCTACCAGCACTCATGAGCAATCTGGAGGCTGTCGTTAATTAACGATTGATGATAAATAAGAATGTGCCATTCTGCTGCTGAGAATCTGAGTTCCAGACTTCCTTGCCGTCCAGGTATCCAGTAGCACGCCGTGAGGTACAGGGTGCCAAGGCATACTGCCACTCAGAGCCAGCCTCCGTCTTTTTAGCTTCGAGAATGACCAGGATTTCTGGATCGGTCCCGAATGCCAACGAGAATACTGCACCGTCGATCAAATCTGTTGGTAAGGGATCGTATCGATAAAGGGGTTGCGAAATGACTCGCAGTTTTTCAGTTTGTTTGGTATCGTTTTTGATAACTTCTCCTGAAAATCGCTCGCGCACGAAGTTGCGCATCTGTGTTTGGCGACGCACGGGTGATGCATCTGGCGCCGGCGCATCTTCTAACTTCTTGAACTGAAGACCTGCAGCGCGAGGTGCCCAGTTGGTCCAATACGGATTCTCGGCTCGAAAAATCTGGGTCGAAAGCGACTGTAACTCGTGACTATCTTTGATATCGTCATAAGTCCAGATACCGATGGTGGCAAATGGGCGGCCGTCGACAGTCCACAGATAGAGCTCACCGCCAATCGACTGGACTTCTGGATTGGTCCATGAGAAGAGTGGCGTTTCTCGCAATTTGACCTCTTTGCCGCCAGACACCTCCGAGAATGCATAGCCTTTCGCGAGATCCAGCATGCGTTTATGCCGCGCGACGACTACCTCATCTTCCTTCTCAGGTTTGGCACTTTCCGTTTGCGACCACAAATTGGTTGACAACTGAAGCGTCATCCAAAAAACCAAAGCGATTCGTACCATCATCACGTCCTATCGTGGCTCAAGTGTTTCTTCTGCACTCGCGGTCTCAGAGGCGATCGTGGGTTTGAGTAGTCTCAATGTCCGCGCAAAGTCTCCGTCGCCATTGGCGGTGGAAACTCGCTGGCTTGCGGCTGGCTTGGGAGGTACATCCCCTTCAGGTGTTTCGATGGGTAGGTAAGGCTGCTGAACTTCGCGGGCAATTCCGTCACCGTTATCATCCAGTAGCGCATGCTCGGTCTGAAGTTTCTCCAAATCCTTGAAAACGGTGTGCACCTCGAGGCAAGTGGATAGATAGAGATCCAATAGTGAAAGTTGCCCATCTTGATCGATGTCGTCGAGAGCTTGTTCGGAGTTACCGCTCAAGACGTTCGCCAATGCATAGGGCATTTCCGTGCCAGTAAATTCGTAGTCAGCGGCGGTA
>JANRMD010000577.1:0-36095 GCA_033761895.1 Pirellulaceae bacterium
CGCATGGTTTACGCGTTGAACCATCCGGTGGCATCACGGTTGCGGCAGGTTTGCAAAAGCAGATCGATTTTTCAGGACCAGATTTTTCGGGGACAGGCGATGTTGTGTTTGTCATCAGTGGTCGAAACGTGGACGAAGATCGGTTCGCTGAATACATCCACACCAAGTAACTTCAATCTTGGTAACTTCAATCTTGATTGCGCGATGCCCCACAGGTGGTGCTGGTCAAGCCACCGCTTTACTGAAGACTAGCTAGAATTTTCTTGGCTGGGGCGGTCAGCGGAAGTTCGAGTGCGGCCGCTGGACGATGCCAAGCTAAGTCTGGGGTGCGTTTAGGCCGCGTGGCAACGTTAGCTGTGAAGGTATGCAAAGTGATGCGATAACGCGTCACAGCATGTTTGAATGTCCGATGGTGTTGCACAACTTGGCAGTCAACTCCGTAACGCTTATTCAGCTCAGTTGACAACCACTCGAGATCCTCTGCGTTTAGCGATCCCTTGGACACCGACTTCTTTTGGAAGGACACTAGCTGAGTCGCGTCGACACGCGGCAAATCCCACAGCCCAGCCCACCACTGGTCAGCAGTATTTCTGGACATAAGAATTTGGCCGCGATCACGGATCAAAATGGCAACGTGGGTCAGTTCCGTGATGACTTTCTTGGGCGCGAGCACGGGAATGGAGGCTTGAAGACCGTCGGCATACGTTGGGCAGAGTTGATTGAGTGGGCAGTGTGGGCAATCGGGATTGCGCGGCGTGCAAACTTGGCTGCCGATTTCCATGACGGCTTGATTGATGCGCGCCGGGCTGTGTTGGGAATGGTCGACCAGCTCTTGCGCGAAAGCCCACAATTGAGTTTGCCCAGACGTGGAACGCGGATCGATCTCAAGTCGTAGCAAACGGCTGTAAAGTCGCTGCGTGTTGGCTTCGACGATCGGCGCGGGTAAGTCGAAAGCGAAAGATGCAATCGCGCCGGCCGTGTAACGTCCCACACCAGGCAAGCGTTCGATGTCGGCAAGTATCGCTGGAAACTCGCCACCCGAATCCGCCATCAACTTAGCCGCCGCATGCATCTGACGCGCTCGGCGATAGTAGCCAAGCCCCGACCACAATCGCAGCACATCCTGTTCTTCAGCGGCAGCAAGAGCACCAATGTTGGGGTAGGCCTTGAGAAAGCGATAGTAGTAGTCGATGACCGTTGCGACTTGAGTTTGCTGAAGCATGATCTCGCTCAGCCAGATCGCGTAAGGATCTTTGGTTCGACGCCATGGAAGGTCACGCGCGTTCGCATCGAACCAAGTGACGGCCCGTTCACCGATCTGTTGGAATCGTTTGTGGTCAGTACGACTAATTTGTTTGCTCGTTTAGTACCACGAACAACTGATGCTCAAAGTACTCAAGTTGCTTTGAGCCGATCGTTCTGGGATTCAGACGTTTGAGTTTAATGACGATCAATTCGTTCGGGCCATAGTTGGCCAGGGTAGCACGCAGGCCAGCGAAGTTCTTAATGGGCGTGCCGTCGATTTCAAGGATGATGTCGTCTTCTTGAATACCTGCATTCTCAGCCGCGCTGTCGGCTGTGACCTGCGTAACTTTAACTGGGCCAATGGGGGCAGAACCAATTCCCAAGAAGCCACCTCCCCCACGGTAGATCTCAAGGCCATCGAGTCGCTGAGCAATCTCAAACTTCCCTTGTTCACTGATGGCGGTTCCAAACAACCGCAATGACTCGGTAAGCGGCAATTGGCAGAGTACTGGAACGAAGCTATCGTCGATCGACATGTATTTGACTTCGAAGTGTTGAATCTCCGGCAAGTCCTTGAGCACGAGAAGATCGCTCGGCTTCAGCTTTGTTGAGTAGTAGCCCGGCCTGACGTAAGTACCGCGCAGCAGAATCTTCTTGACGCCAGCCATTTGCGCGACGAGCGCAAGCACCTGCGCCGATGCGAATTCTCCCTCGAGCGAGACGACCTTGACGGACTTCAAATAGCGAATCCAAGTCAACGTTGACGCATCGCCAGTAAATTTGCCAGTACTGAGCTCCACTCCCAAATCGGATCTGTTGAGCTTAGATCCATTGATGTTGATGTCGAGGTATCCGATATCGGCACCCGCGTTGGTGAGGATTTCGTAGGCTTTCTGTTCAAAGTCATCTTCGATCGCCTTCACGCTGCTGGCGGCCAAACTGGCGAGAGCGGTCGTTTTGGTCAGCGAGAACTCCTTCAAGGTGTCGTAGGCCTTGGTCTTTATCCGCGTATCTGGGTGAGACAAGAAGCGATCGAGCAGCGAGATTTGTTGCGATGCAGAGTTCAGTGAAGAGAGTGGCGCCGATTTGGCAATCAGCTTGATCGCGTCATCGGGATATTGCTCAAGTCGAAATGCGGCCAACTCGCGGGCGCGAAATTCGGGCCTATCCAGCAATTCAAGTTGCGATGTCAAATAGGCCTGAAGTGCTTCGCCGCTGAGAGGTGGTTCACTGGCCACCTCGTCCGTCGCGATTTCGGGTGACGTCTGCGCGCAAGTCACAGAGCAAAACGCAGCGAAAATCAGCGTCCATAGAGCGAACTCTAGCATCGTTGACTTTGTGCGGATTCCTTCCATCTGCGACTCAGCTGAGTGTTTGGGAACTGCGGATCGTTGATTCAGGCGGCTGACGCTCAGACGCTTTGGTCATGGGCTGTCACCTGGATGCGTATCTGCTTGGGGTTGAATTCCAAGATAACCTGGCGAGCGTTCGCTGCGCTCTTGCAATCTTACCATCTTCGCTGGCGCCTGTCTCGTCACTCGGGCTCGATTCATTCAGGCCATTCAGGTCGCTAGTGTCGCGAATTGTAAGTTCTATGCCATGCTAAAAAGTGGGGCAGCGGGCGGGGACGGCCCGCGCTCCGTGAGGACCAGATTATTGAATCATAGCGGACTACAGGTGGCGCACCCGAAAACGCCTCCGATAGCGTACAAAGTATGGTGACTTTGGGAACTCACCTGGATTTTCTTACGGAGGGACATCCGGTATTCCGGAGCGCGGGCGTCCTCGCCCGCTTGCGGAAAAGCTGCGGTATAGAACTTACGATTCGCGACACTAGCGCTCTGTCCAGATTTAATTTGGGGATTAAGGGTGATAGGGTGGCACGCCCTGAGGCTTTGGGAAGGGCGTGATTCGAGCGACATTCGCCACGCCCTTCGCAGAGCCTCAGAGCGTGCCACCCAAACTCGATTACCCTAAGGTTAAAGCGTGACGCTCCACTAGTGGGCTGCGCGGGGGGATTGGCCCGTGACCGCTGGATTACAAATGCTCTACAATCGGGGAAAACTGCGCCGTTTTCTCAGTTCGCGGTGCAACGTCGTTCGCTAGCGGTTATCATCAGTATTACCAGCTCGATCGGCACGATTCTGGCTGTTTGCATGTGCGTTCCTGGACGCAACAATTCGACCTCAAGGTCGACCGAACTCATCTAAAACTTGGTATTTCCTTGTACGAAGCGGGAGCGATCAATGCGCGAAGTTGGCTGTATTTCGTATTCCAATCGATCGAGTGTTTCAGGTGTCGGCGGCTCCACCTGTGACTTCAAGGTTAGTATCGAGAGTAGGTGCTTTCCAGTGAGTTTAGTGTCGAAAGTTGGGGCGGGGGCTTAGCCACTTCGCTCTCTTGTTACTTCTTGTCTTTCCGCACCACGTCGCATCGGATCATTGCAAGTGCAGGCCAAACAATTCATAGAACAGCTCGCTGCTCAACAACTTCTAGCGCCGTCGATTATCGATGAACTTCGACGCCAAGTTGCCGAAGTCAAGTCGCGATTGACTCCCGAAATGATCGCCAAGCTGTTGGTCGACAACGGTCACCTGACCAAATTTCAAGCTACGAAGTTGATCGCAGACTTTAAAGGCGAAGCCGAACGCGAGGCGCCTCCCCCGACTCGCAACGAAGTGGGTAGCGAACTCGATTTGTTGCCCGTTGAAGAGGAGCCAGCGAAGCCCAAGCCATCTGCGATTTTTGTTGCCGACGAAGTTCCCGTCGAAGTCACTCCGATTGAAGATGTCGTCGAAGTGGTCGATGTCGAGCCCGTGGAAGTGGTCGAAGCCGACGTGCGTCCGGGCCGAGCCAAGTCACGTTCGAGCAATTTGCAAAAAAGCAGCTCACCCAAAGCCGCTCCGCCGAAACCCAAACAAGCCATGCGTCCCCGTCACACGGGTGTAAGCGCCAAAGCCAACCCCTGGGATTCTTTCCGGATCATGGGGATCGGGATGCTGTTAGCGCTCACACTTATCCTGCTAACATGGTTGGGTTTCTTCTTCTTTAAAGGCGATGCGAACAAGGTGCTCGCCAATGCTGACGAAACCTACAAACAACGTAGCTACGAAAAAGCGGCAGAACTCTACACCACGTTCACAAAGAGCTTTAGCACCGACGAGAGAGTTTCATTTGCTAAGGTGCGACAGGTCTTAGCACTGATTCGCAAAGACGTGGAGTTGGCATCGGATCCAACCATTGGCTTGAAAACGATCTCTCAACTGCTACCATCCATCGCCAGCGAACCAGCGCTGGCGGCCGAGCAAGGCGATCTATACGGCGCGCTGCTGAGTTTGGCTGGCAAGTTCAATGATCGAGCTGACAACACCGAGTCCGTTGCAGATCGCAAGTCGCTGATGACGCAGATGGAAGATCTGCTCAAGATCATCAATGATCCCCAGTACGTAGGCAGCGCGCAGCGCACGGCTCAAGAACAGACTTTCCTTCGCATAACTGAAGGGCGCGAGAGAATCATTCGCGACATCAGTCGTGAAGAAGAACTGGTCAAAGCGATCGAAGCTATCAACGCAAAACTGGCCACCAAAGATGCCATGGGGGCTCATGAGATTCGCCGTGAACTGATCAATCGCTACCCACAGTTGGAATCCGATGAGCGATTGAACGCGAAAGTTAAAGATGCGACGGCCATTCAAGAGTCCTTGGTAGGTCCGGGAACGTTGAACATCCGTTTGGCGAAAGAAGCTCCAGCGTCCTCGATCGGTCGAACTTTTGTACTTGGCAATATGTCCAGAGGCACCGCTCCGGCGCTCAACGGCAGACAGTTGTTCGTCAAGGTCAAGGGCTCGGTTTATGGTTTGGATGGTCAGAATGGTGCTGTGTTATGGCGGCAGTTTATCGGCCGCGATTTTCAAAGCGAACCCATCCGCCTGAGTGACACCGCAGCCAGTGATGTGCTGGTATGCCAGCCTGAACTTGGCAGGCTTCAGAGACTAACGGGAGCGAATGGTGCAACGCAGTGGTTTGCCGACTTAACGACGCCCGCACATCAGCCTTACGTGGACGGTGAAAACGTTTATGTCAGCACGCTCGAAGGGACCGTTGTCAATATTGATGCGGTTGCAGGGCAAACCAAATGGATGCTCAAGGTACCTCAACCGCTTTCGGTCGCTCCTGGTTCGGGTGCCGGCAAGCAGCACCTATACGTGGTGGCTGAAAGCAGCAACTTGTATGTCTTGTCCCGCGCCGACGGCTCTTGCAAAGAGGTGTATTACCTGGGGCATCGCTCAGGTGCCATAACTGTCCCGCCAGTCTTAGTGCTTGGACAGTTGTTTGTGTTCGAGAACCGAGGGGACCACTCCTTGATTCGCGTGTTCAACACCTCCGCCCAAGGACTGGAACTGCAAAGCACTCAGACACCCTTCCGCATGAAAGGGAACATTGTTGTCCCACCACAAATTGAAGGACGACGTGTTTTTGTAATTAGCGACCTGGGTGAGATTGCGGTTCTGGACGTCGAACCAGCTGCGGAAAAGGACAAGGTCACTCGCTTTGATCCAGTTCCGGCCAGCTATCTCGAACCTCGCTTGTCGTACATGGCCGCGGGCAATAACCGCCTGTGGATCGCGGAAAGCATGTTGATTCGCATGGACCTGGTGGTGTCGCGAGGCAAGCTTGAACGAGCCTGGGTAAAGGAGGACGGCGATAGGTTCACCAGTCCGCCGCAGATCATCGGTGATACGATGATTCACTGCCGGACTCTGCGTGGTAACTCCGGTGTTCGTGTGTCCGCCGTAAATTCGGAGACCGGTGATCCCCTATGGGCGACTGACCTGGGAATGCCAGTCGTTGCTGTGGCCACACCAGCAGGCGCTAAACCTGACGCAATCAACTCTGCGGCCATGATGTTTACTCTCGATCCGAGCAAACCCATTCGCGAGTCAGCCGACAGCAATCCTGGCGAAAGCAAAGCTCAGCTGAAGTTCGGTTCGCCGACTCAACTGAACAATGATCTCATGCTGATCAATAGTTCGACGCCCAATCAGATCGCTATTTATTCAGCGACCGGACCGAACAAGATGCGAGTGCTTTCGGCGAACTTTGGTGGATCAAAACCAAGTTGCCCTCCGATAGCGGTGGAAGGCAAGTTCGCGATCGGTTTAGAGAATGGTCAAATTGTTATGGTCGATCCGAGTAACGGGGCCCCAGCGGCCACTCCGTTCCAAATGCCGATGCAACCCGGCGCGAGTATTGCGTGGAATCAGCCAGTTTACCTGGCCGATTCAAAGACTTTGATCGCCGCCAACAGTTCGCAGAAGTTAATTCGAATTGGTGTTGGTGAGGCACTGCGATCGCTTTCTGAAGTCGATCTCGAAAATCGTTTGACCGGACCGTTGGTAGCCATCGGCACCAAGGTGTTTGGTGTGGAAGCGACTCCGGCGGCAGATAACTTGATGCAGTTCGACGCAACAAGCTTGGCCAAAGGTGTTGCGCTTCCTCTGGATGGGCGTCTAGTCGCAGGTCCATTTGTGGCGGATAGCGCAGTCGTCGTGCAAGTGGACGGGAAACTGCAAGCAGTGTCGGCAGATGGACAAAAACTTTGGGCAGTTGACTTTCCAAAGTCCAAACTGCTTGGACCACCTTTGAAATCGGGTGAATCGTTGGTGTTCCTAACTACAGGTGGCCAAGTGTGGGTCGTAAATCAAGGCACTGGCGCGGTCACTGCATCCGTCGATGTTGGTCAACCACTGAGCGGGACCGCAAAAGTGATTGCCAACAACCTAATCGTCGGCAGCGATGAAGGAGCGGTCTTGCTCCTGCCCATTCCCACAACTCGTACTATCGAATAGATGGAACGCACAATGCAAACAGGCTATTCGATTGCAAACAGTTTGTTGAAGTTCGCTCTCCGTTTTGCAGCATTGATTGTAGCGCTGCAAATGGGTGTACACACGTACGCGCAGGATGAAGGGCTGGAAATCTCCGATCCTCCCCTGATCGACCAACAGCCGTTCGATTTGATCACGCTTAAGGCAACCGCAGGCGGGGGCAGCTTCAAGGTCGCGCCACTTCCGTTTCGGCAAGTCCCACCTAGGCCTGCGGACACAGCCAAGTTGGAAGACTTAATTCTATTGAAGGTCGGCGAAGCCCGACGTTATGAAATCTACTGGAAAGATATCGAGAAGATCGAGCTTTACGAGCAGAGGATATACGACGAGGCCGTTGCGAAATTGAAGTCCGGTGATTTCGTCGACGCGTTCATGAACTTGAGTTTTCTACTCAAGAATTACCCGAACATGCCCAATCTCGAAGCGCTGCGTAAAGATTTTCTTTACCAGAGTGCTATTAAGATGTACAAGGCTCAGGAGTATCGCCAAACTCTTTCTGCGTTAGAAGAACTTCTTCAGTCGTCGCCCGATTATCAAGCGGAGAAAGTCTCGGGCGCTTTATCCAATGTTGCTAACAGTCTGATCACCGCTTACTTCGACGCTGGCGAACTTAGCAATGCGAAGCAACTGCACAATCGCTTGAAAGCCACTTACGGGGATAGCTTGCCGGTGGTGAAGATTTGGGATCAAAAACTCGCCAGCATGGCTGACGCGAAGAAGAATGAAGCCGAAGCATTGATGGCGAAGAAGAATTACCGCGAAGCTCTACAAGCAGCAGCGGGCATGTTCGAGATTTTGCCAGATTCACAGGATGCGAAACGGTTGGTGCAAGATATTCGCCGCACCCATCCCATGATCCGAGTTGGTGTGATGCAGCGCAGTACCGAATTGGATCCATCCAGTTTGGTTAACTGGCCCGCACGCCGCGCGGGTGCATTGACGAACCAGTCCATTTTTCAGTTCTTGAAAACGGGCAGTGAAGGGGGGCGTTACGGTTTTGCTCTAGGACCGCCGGCCCGACAAAGTGATGACAGGCAAGAGTTGGTGCTGTCCCTGGACGCCAACCCAAAACCAACGTTGGAAGCCTTTGGACTGAGCCAAATTCTTTTGGAACGAGCTAATCCGCGTCATCCGGACTACGACGCGTCTTGGGCTGCGATCTTTGATTCGGTTACTGTCAACTCTGCAAAGCAGGTCACGATCAAGCTGAAACGACCCAACGTGTTGCCGCATGCGTTGCTTCAATGGGCATTGCCTGACAACTGCATTCACGGAACACTGCCAGGTCGCTATCAACTTGGGGCAGTCGATACCAAGGAGACCTCCTACACGATCCGTGGACCGAAGCCAACCAATGGTCAACCATTGGAGATTGTTGAAGTCTTTTACGATGACCCGAAAAAGGCCGTCAATGATTTGCTTCGTGGAGAGCTCGATGTGCTTGACCAACTCTATCCGGCGGATGCGAAGCGCTTGGCGATCGATCCACGGATTCGCATCGGCGGTTATGCACTGCCAACCGTGCACATGCTGGTACCGATTTCGGACAATCCTTTTTTGGCGAAGGACAAGTTCAAGCGAGCTTTGTTGTATGGATCCAATCGTGAAGCGATTCTGCAAGGGGAGTTGCTCAACAGTACCCGAGTCGAAGATGGCCGACTGATCAGTGGACCATTTCCGGTTGGAATCGGAGGAGCGGATCCGTTGTCGTACGCTTATGACCCTGAAGTTTTGCCTTCGGGATACAACCCACAGTTAGCCAAGTTGTTGTTTGTGATGACCCAGCGTGAACTCGACGAAGCGGCCAAGAAAGCTGACGAGATCCCTCCAGTGTTAGATAAGCTGATTGTGGCCTGCCCGGACTTTGAGTTCGCGCGGGTTGCTGTCCAAGCGATGATTCAGCAATGGGCGATTGTCGGCATCAAAGCGGAGATGATGATCTTACCTCCTGGAAAGAGTTACGATGTGAACACGCCTTGCGACTTGCTGTACGTAACCGCCACGCTGTGGGAACCTGCGACCGACATCGAACGCTTGTTGGGCGCTACTGGACCGGCGGCAACGGATAACCCGTTCATTGTTCAAGGACTGGAGAAACTGCGGGGCGCTAGGAACTGGAAAGACGTTCGCAACAGCTTGCAAGACCTGCATCGCTTAATCGACTTCCATTTGCCAATTCTACCGCTTTGGCAGATCACAGATCGCTTTGCAGCCAGTCGATATGTCGAGGGGTTAGAAGATGCGCCTGTTTCACTTTACGAAAATGTGGGCCAGTGGCGTGTCAATCTTGGCTCCCTTGAAACGGTTTCTAACTGATTCTGCACCACTTAAACATAGCCTTGTCGGATCATTGTGACCAAAGATTCTTCGATGAATAACTTTTATCGCCGCAACCTACCGAAACTGGTGTGGTTCGTTTGCGCCTTGGCCTTCTGGTCGCAATCCATCGCGGCGCAAGAAGCCGTCAAGATCTGGGAATTTTCGCCGTACGAAGTCGAAGTGTGGTGCGCGCTGGATCCCAATCTCGATGTTTCCGACTTGGCCAAATCGCAATTTGTCAAAACGCTTTCCGATGATCTGGATCGCATGTTTCAAGCGGCCTGGCACACCAAGGTCAAATCCGCCGAAACCGATTTGCGGAGTCGACTGGCACGCGATATCCAAACTTTGACATTAGAAGATTTCTCTCGAGAGGAATTGGTCTTGCTAGTCAATCGTGACGCGGCGAGTACAGTGAAGACGGCCGAGACCGCTGCTGAAAAGATCAGTGAGTTTGCGATCCTGCCGCAACATAAAGCCAAAGTTGACGCGGAAGCTGCCAAGGCAACCATCGATCCGAACTCGGCGGTCGGCGGCTTAATCAGTAAACTAAAGACGATCGAAGGCGATATGGCGGCGATCATGGCGGGCTTGGAAGCGAAGACGATTCAAGCGGCCTTGGTGCCTCGCTCCGCTGCGAAAGGGACCGAGAAGATTGCTCGCACCATTACCGTATTGTTGCCATGGCAAACGGATAGCTTGCTGCGACAGCATGACAAGTTGTTCCTGGTTCACGTCGGTCAAGCAACCGATGGCTACTATGTGCAAGCTCGCGAGTTGGATTGCACTCTGCAATTTATGGGACCGACTATTCGGCGTGAAGCCACGTCTTGGTCTTTCGTATCGCGCACTGCAGCCGCAGCTATCGCGAGCGCCTTCGCACCCATAGCAAGAGTTGAGAGTGCGGCATCGAAGTCCGCCAACCTACGACTCAAGGCGGGTGGTTTGATTATGGACGATGGCAACCCTGCCAAAGTTCATCTCGGCGATTTAATGCAGCCAGTTGTGCGACGCGAAGGGAGCAGCGGTATGCCGAGTATGCTCGAAGCGATCCCTTGGACTTATGCGGCCATCATCGAGTCCGATGGCGTTAAGATGAAGGCTAACGTCTACGCTTACTCAGGCGGTCCAGGTCTTCAAGGTCGCAACAACCGTCGGACCCAACGTTTGCTACTTCGGGTTCGACCGACTGAACCTGAGACTGAGATCCAGGTTAGCGTGAAAAGCTCTGGACGCCCGCAAGGTGGATGCGCGGTGTACGAGCGCGATCTCATCACGGACAAGTTTACTTTGCTGGGTAAGACAGATTGGCGAGGACGATTCGTGGTTCCTGCTCCGAGCAAGACTGGAGCTGTGCTGCCCGATGCGATCCATGCAGCCAAGGCCGCCGCCGAGAAAGCGGCTAAAGAAGCTATCGCAGCCGCAGCTGCCTCCGCTGCCGCAGCCACCACCCCCACAGAGAAAGACGAGTCTGAAGGTGAAGAAGCGGATGAAGCGGAAGCTGCTCCCAAACCCGCTGCAGCACCGGCGCCTACCACTCCGGCCCCAGCTCCAGCGCCCGTGGATTATGAAAAGCACCTAGTTCAGTTGCGACAACCGCTTGTTCAGCTGTACGTGAAGAGTGGCGATGTGGTGCTGGCCAGATTACCGCTTGTACCAGGCATCAGTCCGCTAGAAGTTGCCGAGTTGGCGGATGATTCACGTCGTTTGGAAGCTGAAGCCTTTATTCGTGGTTTCCAAGGCGAAGTGCTCGACTTGATCGGCCTCCGCACTTTGTTATCCACGCGTGTCCGGAAGTTGTTGGAACAAGGTAAGAAAGCAGAGGCCGAAAAGGTCATGGCTGAGCTCCGTGGGCTAAAAGACTACAGTGCCATGGTCGAAACGCTTGACAAACTCCAGCGCAAGTTGCTCGACGATTCGCTGGGACCTGTATCCATGGGCGCAAAGGCAAGAATCGACAAGATGTTGCAGACGACTCGTGAGATGATGCAAAAGTACTTGCAGAACGATCTAGTTCGAGATGCCGAAACCGCCGTCAGTCGCGGGTCTGTACCGCAAGAAGAAGTTTCGGTGCCAGACGATAAATCGGCAGCAAGTTCAGCGCCCAATGCCGCGACTGGAACTCAGCCGTAGCATCAGGGTCTGCCCTGGGCCTGGATTTACGGTCATTGCCGAGGAATAAAAGACAATAGCCGGTGGTTAGCGGAGCGCCACCACCGGAAAAAGAGCTCGAAGGAAAGTTGATCCTGAAGGGATCACAGAGTTATGCCTCCGAGTTGTGCCTCCGCGTAAATCGGTCTGCTAGTGAACGGCTGGTTTCGCTTTGGCTGGTGCCTTGGCTGCGGGTGCCTTTGACGCGGGCTTCGAGGAACTGGACTCTTCTTTGGCGGGTTCGGTGTTCTTGGGGCGGTAGTCGTTGATGGTTTCCGATAGCAAGAAGACTTCAACACGTGAGTTCTGCGAAGGCTCCTGATTCTTGGGATCCAATGCCAAGGGCTCATACGGGCCAGCTAGACTGATGCGGAGCCGGACCGGATCAATCTTGTTCTCGATGAGAAAGTCCTTAACGTTTTCGCATCGCCTGTAGCATAGTAGGTTTAATGCCTTCGTATCCGTTGTTTCGTCCAACGTCGGCGTTACGTGACCACGGATATCAATCTTATGCGGCAAGCCAACGAATTGAGGAATGACCTTCTTAAGGCGCTGACGACCGTCTTCATCCAATTCCGCTGAACCAAGTTCGAAGACGATAATGGTGCCCGCCGTGGAACGATCCGGTTCGCGGATCGTGACTAGTTTCGGCTGTTCCCAATCGGGCGATTCTGGATCGCTATGCGGGACTTCACGCGGATTGCTACCGTCGAACTTCTTCTTGGGGTCGGTCTGCCCGACTTTAGGTTTGCTGAGCGTGGGTTTGCGGCCGTTCTTGGAATTCATCATGGTCTTAGCCCATGGATCCTGAAAGTATTGCGCGACCGCTTCTTTCTTTTCAGCATCCTGGCCGACCAGCCACATCACCATGAAGAATGCCATCATCGCGGTAACGAAGTCAGCGTAGGCGACTTTCCATGCACCACCTCCCTTACCGGCCATTCATTCAATCCTTTTCAGTGTTCGTTGCGCAGTAGCATAGGCAGGATGCCTGTGTTGCATACCGATTTGTTATAACAGCCAGGATGCCTATGCTACTCACAGGCTGGAAGCCTATGCTACTCTCACAGGCAGGATGCCTATGCTACGTGTTAGTCTCCGATGGTGTCGACTTCCTTGAACATCTCATCGAGTTTCTCGGCCGTTGGGCGAACGTCAGGTGGCAGTCCGCGTCGCGCGGCTTCGACGGCGACTTTGGGTGGCATATCATTCATGTACGATGTCACTGCGAAGGCGACCGTTCGCAAGAAGATCGATTCGTTAATGCCCATAAACTCCAGCTTACCAACCAATGGAGCGATAAAGCCGTACGACAGCAAAATCCCCAAGAACGTACCCACAAGAGCCGCACCCACCTTGTGACCGATCTCGGCCGGTGGTCCGTTGATGTGTTCCATGGTGATCACAATACCGAGCACCGCCGCCACGATCCCGAAGCCCGGCAAACCGTCAGCTGTTTTAGCGAGTACACCCATCGGTGCGTGGTGAGCATCTTCGGCGGCTTTGATTTCGAACTCAAGCAACACGCCCATTTGAGCCGCATTAACACTTCCATCGACCATCGGTCCAAAAGCACCTTTGATAAACTCAGACGCGTGATGGTTATTAGCGATTAAGGGATAACGCTTGAAGACTGGGCTGTCATGTGGATTGGCTATATCTTGTTCGATCGCCAGCAGCCCATCGCGCCGCGCTTTTCGGAACAGCTGGTAGAGTAACTTGAAGAGTTCCTCGTACATGGCTTTGGAGAACGGATTGCCTTTGACGGTTTGTAGAAGACCTGTCATCAGGTCTTTCAGAACGTTCATTGGCGACATCACGATCATCGCACCCAGAGCCGCACCGCCGATCGTCACAATTTCTGACGGGTGAACGAGCGCACCAAAATGCCCGCCCGCCATCGAGAATCCGCCCAAGACGGAACCGACAACGACAATAAAGCCAACGATGGTCAGCATTGAAAAAGCCCCGTGTTCAATTGCCCCTACGCGCATCACAGATGGTGATACTCGTTGATCAATTCATCGTCCCGAGCTGTTACCAACTTCATCGAAGCGACAGCGGTGGCGAATGAATGCCTGCAAATGGGACGGATTTGACGATCTGTCCGGAGATGCGGGCAATACAGCCTGCGGGCGGGGAAGCTCGATCCTCAAGACCGCATATCCTTTCGCCACAATCGGGGCGAATTTCCAGCATGGCAGGGCTATGCTTTGCTACTGGTTGAACTCTAGCCACCCGCCGCTTGCGAGACGACTAGAAATTGAGCGGCGGATCGAAGCCGGAGGACATTTTTTTCGGAAACAAGCAAGGAGCCAACTGAATTAGTCCGAAAAATGAGAGGAAATCGCGTCGGTAATCGAGACCTCGCATCTTGGCACTTAAATTGCTAACGACTTGAACTGCTCAAGAATGGTAACCGCCTGCGACGTCCTGGAAACTTCTTCGGAAGAGTTCGCACAATCGGCAAGACTTGACGCGGCAACTTTTGAAGTCTAGTATCTTACCCATGCGTTACTCAACGATTCCCCATCCAAACTTCCTTACAATAGCCTGGTTTTTAACCGCGTTATTGTTGAGCGGCAGCTTGCTGGGTTCGCTTCCCATGGTGAAGGACTCGGCGGTTTGCGCTGAGGAACGCGCACTTGAGGTGGACGATGATGATCGTTCTAAGTCGTTTGAATTGGACTTAGCTCTGCATCATCATGCTGACACTCATCCGACCTCTCAGACTTGGCATGAACTCCAAGTTTTCTACTTTGCTCACATGCTTGCAGCGATTCCCTCTGCAAATCTTCAACGTGGGCCTCCGTGTTTGTAATTCGGCGATTTGGCAATTTTCAAGCTGAGCGTTTGACTACCATCTTAGGCGGCGTCTAGTTCCCTACAGTCAAGCGTTTGAAACGCTGTCATCGTACGTCGTGGGTAATCCATGCGCGACTGACCATTTACTGAATTATAAAGCGGCTCCTAACCACAGATGATTTCATGTCCGAACTTCAACACACTGATCACTCGTCAACCGAGGCGCCTCCGATAGGTAATTTCGCGGGCTTCTTCAAGTACTTTCGTTACGATTTTGTTTCAGGTCTCCTGGTCTTTCTGATTGCGCTTCCGCTCTGTCTTGGAATATCGCTTGCGTCTGGTTTCCCGGCGATTGCTGGTGTCTTCACTGCGATAGTCGGTTCGGTCCTGACCGTGTTCATGAGCAATTCGGAGTTAACGATCAAGGGTCCAGCTGCTGGTATGATCGTAATTGTCTTTGGCGCGGTCTCGGCATTCGGTTACACAGGTGGTGTGGATCAAGCGGCCGATTTTCAGGCTTACCGATTAACGCTTGCCGTCGCGGTTGTCGCAGGCCTAGTGCAGATCATTTTTGGAGTTGTGCGGGCTGGTGTCCTCGGTGATTTCTTTCCAACGGCTGTGGTCCACGGCATGTTGGCAGCAATTGGCGTGATCATCATGCTCAAGCAATTGCCGGTTGCAGTAGGCCAGTCGGCGAAGGGCGAACCGCTTGAGATTCTTCGCGAAATTCCAGAGAAGCTGTATCACGCCAACCCTGACATTGCCATCATCGGTCTCGTAAGTCTTTGTATTCTTTTTGGCTTTGGCTACTGGAAAGCCCGCACGAAAAACTTACTGATCAAGTCGATCCCAGCTCAGCTACTAGTACTGATTGTGGCCATTCCGATGGGGCAGTACTTTGACCTATCGCATCAACACAGCTACTCATTTCTTGGGCATGATTATGACTTGGGTGAACAGTTCCTGGTGGCAGTTCCCAATAACTTGATCAGCGCCATGGCATTCCCAGATTTCTCCGCGTTTACCGATTCGAAGTACTGGTTGACTTCGTTGCAGTGGATTGTGATGTTCTCGTTGATCGGTTCATTGGAGTCGATGCTGAGCGCGAAAGCGATCGACATGATTGACCCTTGGCGACGCAAAACCAACTTGAATCGCGATTTGGTCGCAGTTGGCATCGCTAACTCCGTAGTTGCGTCGATCGGTGGACTGCCCATGATTTCCGAGATCGTCCGCAGCAAAGCCAATATTGATAATGGAGCAAGAACACGATTCGCCAATTTTTGGCATGGTGTAATGCTGCTTGCTTTCGTGGCACTGTTACCTGGACTGATTCATCGAGTACCGCTGGCTGCTTTGGCGGCCATGCTGGTATACACAGGCTTTCGTTTGGCGTCTCCATTGGAGTTCATTAACGTTTACAAGACGGGGCGTGAACAACTAATTATCTTCGTGGTAACTATGGTTGGTGTTCTGGCGACAGATTTGTTGGTAGGTATTGCCATTGGAATTGCCGTCAAGCTCTCAATCCACATGTACCACGGCCTTCCGCTGTCATCCATCTTTCTGCCTTACCTGGAGATTGAAGAGCAGGGGGAGAACACCGTTTTGATAACCGCCCGGGGCTCTGCTGTTTTCTCCAACTTCATTCCATTCCGAAGACAGATCGAGCAGCTGGGGCTGGTTGGACGCAACAACGTAATTGTCGATTTATCCGCCTCCAAATTGGTCGACCATAGCGTGATGGAAAAGCTGCATGAGTTGCAAATGGATTTTGAGCAGAATCAACTGACGCTTGAAGTTCGGGGGTTGGACGCGCACAAGCCGATGTCATCGCATCCAATGGCATCACGCAAGCAGGGGCTGACCGCCTTGCGACGCATAACCATCGTGACCGATCCGAAACTGGAAGATGCGATAGTTGAGAAGGTTACGGCGTTGGGAGCCAGCGGTTATACGTCGATGCCCTGCCGGGGCCTTGGTCGGACTGGACTGACTCAAGCAGAGCGGAAGCCCGCCGATCAAGTTCGCATCGAAGTGATCACAAAATCAGCGATTGCTGAGCTGGTTCTCAAATACATTTCCGACGAGATCGCTCCGACAAATCATGTTTCTGTTTGCTGCGAGACGGTAGAAGTCAATTTCCACACGAAGTACTAGTGGAGCGTCAAACTCGAATCATCCAGTTGCGAAGATCTGCCGGAACGCGTTAGCGTCCAGTTTTCGCCGCGGGAACCAGGCGCTAACGCACGGCGGCTAATCCTGCCGTAGTCGAAAGGTGGGGACTAACCCATTGAAAAATACTCATTATTGAAGTCTTACGAGCCAGTTAAGAAATGGTCTACCCTTTTCGAGCGGCCTCGATTCGATTCGAAGGATACAGCATATGAGCCATACCAGCCATTCGGCACATGCCACTGCAGATTTGTCTGAAGCGGAGGAGATTCGCGGCTACATCGAACATGCAATTCACTATCTACCGACGCAGGGACCAATCAAAGTCTTTGTGCACCACAACACCCTACATGCCTTTGAGCATCTTGATTTTGAAGAGGGTGTACTGGCTGGGTTGCAGGTGTTTGGGTGCGAGCCCTATTTTTCGGAAGAGCGATATCGCGAAGAGATGAGTCGCGGTCGTATTCGAATGGAAGATATCGAAGCGGTATTGCAGGAGGATTTGGGAGAAGAAGCGGATCGACTTGTGGCGAACTCAGGCACTCGCTACGCGTTACGCTTAGCCATGTTGCGCTTTCCAATGAACAGCTTACCAGATCGTGAGCTTCAATGGATGTTGGCAGAGTCCGATGCGCTTTGGCGATTTCGAGATGAAGTCCCAAGCAGTTTGGCGCAGAAAGTCATCGCTGCGACACGCAGTATGGTTAAGAACCAACTTGCATCTACGCCAGCGATCAAGATTGCAAAACTAAAGGCGGATGACCTGCAAGAGTTCGCAATTGAAACTTCGGAGAGATGGACTCAAGCGACTTGGGAAGCGTACACGTTGCACTGCTTGTGGCGCATCTGCCGCGATCAGATGCTCGACGCCAATGGTGGCTCACACTCCTCCGCCAGTGATCAGGTTCCCCTGCTTGGTAGACATAGGGTGCTTCTCGCAAAGGCGACAGGCGCTGATTCCGATGCATTGGTGAACGATGTGCTCATTCGATTCATGGCTGCTTACCTGGATCAAGGCTTTGCCGCTTGGGAAATGCCTGATCGAGACGATGGACTATTGCGATCTTTTATCAAACTGTATGCCCTCAATGCGGCCGCACAGCCGAAGTGGATGGATGGACTCATTGCCGAACTCAGACGTTTGCGCTCGCAGAAGGCTGATCCATATGAATTGATCCTTGATTCGCTGAATCAATTGGGTGTTGCAGTCGAGGAACGTCAGAGTTTTATCGAATCAACCTTGCTGGCGCTGCGAGGATGGGCCGGGATGGTTTGGCAGATGGAGTCCTGCGCTCCCTGGACGCCTCGGCCAGCGAAGCCTGGTTCTCTTGTCGAGTTTCTGGCGGTTCGGCTGATGTTAGATCGGCATGCCATCGCCTTTATCGCCAGAGAGAAGATGGGCGTCAAGGAGTTGGCCGAAGTAAGGAGTGCGGCTGCTGATCTATGCCGAAAACAGTGCGAATCCAGCAACAGTACTGCTTTCGCGATCTTTCAGATTGCCCAAGCATGCGGCTACACTCTTGAAGAGTTGCACCGACTAAACATTTTTCAGTGGAAGCAGCTAGCGTCGGAAGTAATGGACTTCAATAGCTTGGAACGCCGACGCATATTGCACTTGGCTTACGAGCGCAAGTACCGCAGCGCCGCACTCGATGCCGTGAAAATCCACTCGGCAAATCGAATGCAACATCAACACAGGTCACCCAAGCCGACAGCTGCCTTTCAAGTGATCACGTGTATCGATGATCGAGAAGAGTCCTTTCGGCGCCATCTAGAGGAGATTGCACCTGAATGCGAGACCTACGGCGCAGCGGGTTTCTTTGCTGTCGTCATGTACTACAGGGGAGCCGCTGAAGCTCACTATCGACCTCTATGCCCCATCAACATCGTACCAAAGCACTACGTGGTGGAAGAACCCGTATTTTCGGCAGTCGATGAAAACGAAAAGCGGTCGCAACGTCGCCGAATGATTGGCCATTTATCGCAGCGCGTGCATTCGGGCTCGCGGACCATTGTTGGCGGATTGATTACAGGGGTGTTTGGATCATTGGCTACGTTTCCGCTCGTTGCTCGTATTCTGGCTCCGCATGTGACCGCTAGGATCCGCAGTTCGTTTGGCGGCTTGGTGAGTCCACCAGCAACTGAGCTACACCTGCAACGCGAGACACCCGACCCAGGTCCAACTTACGAATCGTTGGGTTACACGGTTACCGAAATGGCGGGAATCGTCGTTCGTATACTCCAGGACATTGGTTTGGTTAAAGACTTCTCACCGATCGTTCTCTTTTTGGGACACGGATCGAGCAGTCTTAATAACCCACACGAGTCGGCGTACAACTGCGGAGCCTGTAGTGGTGGTCGCGGAGGTCCAAATGCGCGTGCCTTCGCCTGGATGGCCAATGACTTAAACGTTAGGAAGCTTGTGAGCGAAGCGGGCATTGATATCCCCGATAGTGTGCAATTCATCGGTGGCTATCACAATACGTGCAATGATCGAGTCGAGTACTACGACCTCGATCAACTCCCGCATTCGCATCGAAAGCTGTTTCGATCCATGGAGTCAAGCATTAACGAAGCGAGACAACGCAATGCACTTGAACGCGCACGGCGATTTGAATCTGCACCGCTTAGTCTGACGCCCGCGGAAGCGCTGCAGCATGTTGAAGAACGCTCCGAAGATCTTTCGCAAGCTCGTCCGGAATACAATCACGCAACCAATGCGATGTGCTTCGTCGGACAGCGGGAATGGAGTCGAGGTTTATTCCTTGACCGCCGCGCTTTTCTTGCATCGTATGATCCAAGTATCGATACGGCCGATGGGAAAATCGTTGAACGCATCTTGCAAGCTGCCATTCCGGTCTGCGGCGGCATCAGCCTTGAATACTATTTTTCAACTGTTGATCCCGAGGGACACGGCTGTGGTTCTAAGTTGCCACACAACATCACTTCTCTCGCTGGTGTAATGACTGGCGCGGCAAGCGATCTGCGGCCGGGGCTTTCAGCCCAGATGGTCGAAATCCACGAGCCGATGAGAATCCTCTTTGTCGTGCAGACCACACCCGCGATCATGCAGCGCATCATCCGTGCCAATCCAGCCATTGAGAGTCTGGTGGTTCGCAGATGGGTCCAACTGGCTTTGTTAGACACCACGACCTCTGAGGTTCGGCTCTACCGTGATGGAGAGTTTGAACTCTATCGGGATGGTTTGAATGACCTTCCCAACGCTGCTTCATCAATTGAATGGTTTCGTGGGTCCCGCGAGCATCTAGGATTTGCATCGATCGGCAATCAGCAAAGCGGTGTTAACGCGGCAAGTGGCCAAACTGGAGTTGGACTATGAACGTCGAGTCATTGTTATACGTGCTTGGAATCACAACCGTAGTTTCTCCCCTAGCGTTGCTGGCGTGTATGGGACTATCGTCGTTGTTCGGCATTAAGCTGAGCGAGTCCGTTGTTTCGAAGTTAACTCAGATAACTATTGCGACAGCATTGGTTCCAGCTGTTGCAATTCTGATACTCATGCTTGCAACTGACTCTAGATTTGTTTCGGTAGACGTCGGCGATTGGGTCTCGATTCCGCAGCAGCATTTTCACTTTCACCTCAAGTTTATTTTCGATCGGCTAAGCGTGCCGTTCCTACTTTTGTCCCTAGTGCTTTGCGGGGTCGTTGGAGCCTTCACTCGACGCTACCTGCATCGCGAGCAAGGCTACAATCGCTTCTTTCTGCTGTACTCGCTGTTCCTGGCGGGGATGGTGTTGTCAGCGGTAGCAGGTACCATCGAAACTCTGTTTTTCGGATGGGAAATGGTGGGCTTATCCTCGGCGTTGCTGGTCGCGTATTTTCATGAACGTGAAAGTCCGGTTAAGAATGGCCAGCGGGTTTGGTCGGTCTACCGCTTGGCTGATGCCGCCTTTTTGATTGGCGCTTTGACGATGCATCACCTGACCGGTGAGGGCGACTTTGCATCGTTTGTAGGTAGTGAACCTTGGCCCGGTGGGACTGCTCAGCTAAGTTCAACGAATGCTCTGATCGTCGGTTTACTGCTCTTGCTGGCTGCATCTGGAAAGTCGGCCTTGGTTCCATTCTCAGGTTGGTTACCAAGGGCCATGGAAGGGCCAACTCCGTCAAGTGCTGTATTCTACGGATCGCTTTCGGTTCATCTGGGGGCTTACTTACTGCTGCGTGTCAGTCCCGTTTTGGAGGCTTCGCCCTTACTTCAGTGGATCGTAGTTTTCGTGGGTGCAGTCTCGGCAATCGCAGGATCCGTAATGAGCCGAGTACAAAGTGATGTTAAGAGTTCACTCGCTTACGCGTCGCTTTCGCAAGTCGGCATTATCGTCGTTGAAATTGGCCTTGGCTATTACTACTTAGCCTTGGTGCATATCGTTGGGCATGCCTGCATGCGGACACTGCAGTTGTTGCGTGCCCCGACGCTGCTGTCAGACTATCACGCGATGGAAAATGCGATTGGAGGACGCTGGAGCCGCGAACCATCTAAGTTCGCAATGTGGCTGCCTAAGGATCTTCAACTTTGGGCCTATCGGTTTGGCTTTGAACGCGGGTACATGGATGCAGTACTCGACAACTGGATTGTACGACCTTTTGTTGCCGCCTTTCGCTGGGCAGATAGGCAGGAACGTCGCTGGACGGATTGGTTATCGACGGAGCCATCGCGAGAGTCGGACAAGACCGAATTGCATCCCGAGAGTTTTGCAGAACCTCTGCCTCAAGGAATCAAACAGCACGCGTCCCAAGCTTAAGCGCTAGGGATGTAGGGTTGAGCAAACAGTATCGACATCATTCACTTTATAGACAAATAGACTCGCATGCCTGAACTACATTTTCCATGGCTAGAATCTGCAATTGTTACGCCGCTGCTCGGAGCAATCATTGCGTACTTCATACGCGACGGACTTAAGGCCCGGATGTGCGCGATCATGGTAGCAACGCTCACATTTGCTTTCGCGATCGGCGAGTTCATCGACTTTAGCTTGCTTGCTTCGTTTGAGGCGCATGACCATTGGGACTTGGTTACTTTCTTCTTCAATCAAGATATCTTTGTGATTGACGAGTTAAGTGCACCTCTCTTACCACTGGCAACTGTTGTGTACTTAGTTGCTATTCTGGCGACATTGCGGACTAAGATCCAGAGGTTTTCATTTCCGCTGACACTGTTGTCGGAATCCATTTTGATTGCGACGTTCAGCTGTCGCGCTTCCTGGGTCTTGGTCGCACTGTTATCGCTGGCAACGGTACCACCCTGGTTAGAGTTGCGAGCCCGGAATCGGTGCACACGTGTCTTTACGCTACATATGGGACTGTTCATTCTGCTGCTATCGCTAGGCTATGGCCTACTGCATTTCCGAAGTTCACCCAAGGAGCCAGCTCTGCTAGCTGGTGCATTGCTTACGGCAGCCACACTGCTGCGCAGTGGCATCGTTCCTGTGCACTGTTGGATGACCGACTTATTTGAGAAAGCCTCTTTTGGCACAGCAATTTTGTTTGTGACACCATTGACTGGTGCTTTTGCCGTAATGCGACTGGTGTTACCAGTCGCACCGGACTGGGCTCTGCATTGGATCGCGTTGCTGTCGTTAGTTACGGCGATTTATGCATCGGGCATGGCGCTTGTTCAATCTGAAGCAAGGCGTTTCTTCTGCTATTTGTTCTTGAGCAATGCCTCGTTGGTACTGGTCGGCCTCGAATTGGTCACGCCAATTGGATTGACTGGCGCTTTGTGTGTTTGGTTGAGCGTGGGGCTATCGCTAACTGGATTCGGTCTAACGCTGCGGTCGATCGAGTCGCGAATTGGGCGAGTGTCTCTGACAGACTATCACGGACTGTATGACCAAATGCCTTCAATGGCGGGTTTCTTTCTGCTCACTGGACTCGCCGCGATAGGGTTTCCTGGAACAATTGGGTTTATCGCTATCGAGCTATTGGTTGAAGGCGCGGTCGAAGTTTATCCGCAAGTTGGCAGTGCAGTCGTAATTGCTGCCGCGCTAAATGGTATCGCCATCCTGCACGCGTACTTCAGGATCTTTACCGGTCGACGACCATCAACCCATACTTCCTTGACTGCCCGATGGCCAGAACGCGTTTCAGTTTTGCTGCTTACCTTGCTGATTGTTGGCGGTGGTATCGCGCCGCAATCGAGTGTCGCCAGCCGCTACCATGCCGCCGTCGAACTGCGCCGCCACCGTGAGAATTTCAGTGAAGTTGAGCCTGGAACGTCCGAGCATGCAGAAAAGGAAACGCACGAAGCACATCAATCTGGAACAGCGGAATGATTGCGCGGCAATCTCGCTTACATGAAAAGTCAACCTGAACGTCGCAGCATTCAACGCTAGCTATTCGATTCGCGAGCAAGGATAGGTTTTCAAGCAACGCCCAGTGACTGCGTGACGATTTTCGATAGAAGCCGACGGGAAACCGGCATGGCAGCCCTAAGGATGGTGGCTAAATATGCGATCAGTATGGAAGCGATTAGCGGGAACATTTCTTGTTGCGATTGTTGCTCAACACACTCTAGCCCAAGAAACGTACACAAATTTCTACGAACCAGAGACGCCAACGGTTGTTGGAGCTCCGCAAGAAGTTACAAACGAGCCGCCAACTTACGAAGAGCTAACGGCACGCTTGAAGGCGCTGGAAGGCAAAGCCACCACCACTGAGGCGGAACTCAAAAAGCTCTCCGCCCCCAAACCTGCTGAGAAACCCAAGCTGCCGAACGTCGCCATTTCAGGCGTCTTCCAAGCAGACGCAGGTGCTTTTACCCAAACGGATGAAAGCCGAGCCACATACGGCTTCATCGAGAATGGAGCCGGCTTTCGGCGAGCTCGATTGGGTGCCAAAGGTTCTGTATCCGATCGCATGGACTACTTCATGCAGATGGATTTTGGTTTCTTTGGTCGACCCACGTTCACCGATCTTTGGGCCGACTTCAAAGATGTTGGATCATTGGGTACGGTACGAGTTGGGCAATGGAAGCAACCGTTTGGTTTGGAAACGGTAAGCAGTTTTCGCTATACGACCTTCATGGAGCGGTCCTCGACATTTCAAACCTTTGTTCCCTTCCGCCACATCGGCGCTGGTTTCTATAACAACTCGGATGATCTGAATTGGACATGGGCCGCTTCCTACTTCCGAACTGGACAAGATCAATTCGGCAACTCGTTGAGCACCGATGGTGGCAATGGTGCTGCGGGTCGGTTGACTCACTTACTGTGGTATGACGGTCCCAAAGGCGAGGACTATTTGCATGTAGGAGCAGGTTACTTCTTAAATGCACCTCCAGGCGATAGACTTCGTTACCGCAGTATTCCTGAGTTGTTTGTCGGTGAGTTTGTTGTGCCACCAGGTGGCGCGATTGGAACAAGTGGTCAACCGGTTCCAAGTGTTGCCAACGGAACACCCTTCTTTGTGGACACTGGCACTCTGACCGGCGCGAGCTTATCGCAGACCGTAGGTACGGAGGCCCTGTGGGTTCGTGGCCCACTGTCATGGCAATCGGAAGCGATGGGAACCTTTGTGGATACGTCGACTGTGGGCAATGCGTTTCTGTACGGTGCTTATTCGCAAGTCGGTTGGTTCTTGACTGGCGAGCATCGCCCCTACGATCGTAAAGCGGGAGCCATCGATCGCGTCACACCATTCAACAGCGTATCGAAAAACGGTTGCGGCCGAGGCGCATGGGAACTCGCGGCTCGTTGGTCTTACATTGACCTCACGGATAACCAGGTCTCCGGTGGTAACATGCAAAACATGACCGCAGGTTTGAACTGGTATGTGAATCCATACTGCAAGTGTGTGTTCAACTACATTCACTCCTGGACTGACGCTCGTCCAACAGCCAATGGCAATATTCTCGCGAACAATTTCATCACCTCGCAGACAGACGGCTTTGGTATTCGCTGCCAACTTGATTTTTAGTTGAAATGGCCGCCGTTGATTCTTGTTGATTGCTTGGTAGCGGAAGTCGTCAAGGCTTTCGAGGGACGCCGCGAAATGCTTGACGCATTCCGCTACCTGGAATCCAAAATGCTTCAAGCGTTTCGAGAGTATTGACGGCTTCTGGGTTTGTGAGCCGTAGGCGCTAGCTAGCCGCGGGTCTCGAAGTTTGGAGCGTGCATGGACTTTGCTCGTTCCAATCCAAGTTGAATTGGTGGTTATTCTGCATTGGCAGGCCTATAGGTCATGAACGATTGCTCCTTCGGTCACCCGCGGCTAGCGCCGACGGCTCACAAAATAAACAAGCCCCTAGCGCCGACGGCTCACAAAATAAACAGGCCCCTAGCGCCGACGGCTCACACTCCCCGTCGCGCAATAATCAACAAGCCCTTGACGCATTCCGCTACAGGCGAGCGAAATGCAGTTCAACAGTCGCGCAGATGTTCGTTCGAAAATGCAGCGAACAATCTCTCAACTTGCTCCTCGGTGTGCTCACACGACAAACTGATTCGCAAGCGGCTGGTGCCGATGGGCACGGTTGGTGGGCGAATTGCCGGCACGAACAAACCTACTGATTGGAGGTTTGCACTTAACTCGAGCGCGGTGCGTTCGTCACCTAATACAATCGGAAGAATTGGACTGTCGTCACCCAGTACCTGCCACCCTGAGCGACGCAAGTTGATACGAACTTCTTTGGACCTTTGCCGAAGATCGGAGCGTTCTTTCGTAAGTGATTCGATGAGCTCTACGGAAGTCTTTGCGGCGGCAAGTAGGCTGCTGGGCAACGCTGTACTGAACATGTAAGCCCGCCCAAAATTGAGCACATGCTCCACAAGCGATTGGCTGCCGCATAAGTAACCACCAAGACAACCAATGGCTTTACTGAGCGTGCCAAGTTTACCAAGCACCCGGTCGGATAGTCCAAGTTCCTCGACCAGTCCCGCGCCGCTGGGACCATAAACGCCGGTCGCATGAGCTTCATCGACGATCAAGCCACAGTCAAACTGCTCTGCCAGATCAGCCAGATCAGCTAACGGTGCTGCGTCACCATCCATACTGAAGATTGACTCCGTAACGATCAACGCTCGTTTGAAATGATGCCTAGTGTTTAACAGTCGCTCTCGCAATTGCTGTACATCATTGTGCGGATAGATTTCTCGAGCGGCTTTGGTCAAGCGGCAACCATCGATCAAGCTTGCATGGTTCAGGGCATCGCTAAAGATCACATCGCCGTCACTTACAAGACTGCTGATGGTGGCTAAATTGCACGCGTAGCCGCTTGAAAGGACGAGTGCTGCCTGCGAGCCATTGAACTTTGCCAGACAGGCTTCGAGCTGCCCCTGTTCGTGGCTGTAGCCAGTGACTGCGGGACTGGCTCCGCTGCCGACACCTTGATGTTGAAGCGCAGTTGTTGCGGCAGCGATGACCTTGGGGTTATTGCGCATGCCCAGGTAGTCGTTACCGCCGAAGTTGACTAACTGTTGGCCGTTCCGTTCAATCAGCGTAGGTGACAGATAGTTGGTGACACACTTGCGTCGCCGCAGTTGATTCTGATCGAGGCTAGTAAGTGAGAGTTCAAGAAATCTCTCCCAACTGTTTTCCGACTGCATTGCGGTTTTACGCTCGTAGGATGGGACCATTTGTCCCGTCCGATTGTTTTTTAAACCGGTATTTGTAAACCGGTTTCGTTTAAACCCAACACGCTCGGGACAATGGTCCCAAGCTACGGGTCCCAAGCTATGATCGTTTAGTTATTGTCACCAGCAAACTGCGGATGTTCCTGCTTCCAGCTAGTGATCGCTAGCCTGTGGTTTTCTTGTCCCTCCGCTGGAAATGCGAAGTCAACCAAGACAAAGCCGCTGGCATCGTCGGGGTCATACTTTGGAAAGACTGTCGTCACATCTTCCGAGCCCAGCTTCATGCAGACAGCCAATGCGACATCATTCAATCGAACGATCATTTTGCGATCATCGCGTATGGGCAATCTGGGCTTGAGGCCTGGAGGAGGCAAATTTTCTTCCCGAATACCATCGCGGGCAGTACCAATAAGGCTTTGGTCGTTGAATTCATAAACAATCAATTCTTCGTTCAAAAGCTTAGCAACTGCTGGGATATCCCCCTCGTTTCCGAAGCGGGCTAGACATTGCAAGGCACGGACTCGAGTTTCTCGATCATTCGAACCATCCAGATGGCGGCGCGCGACGATGGCTCCTTCGGGAATGTTCCGCTGATGTGCAATCTGCAGCACATCGGTTGCCAGCGACGCTTGGGTTTTAGAGATCCATTGACCCGCGAAAGCTCGCATGCAACGGTCATACCCTGGTTTCGAGAAGTAGTCGCCCAACGAAGCGCGGTAAAGCGAAGCCACCACCATCTCGTTCACTTCGTTAGAAGCGGAAGCAATCTCCGCCGTATCGCCGAATAGGGAACAAGCCAACAACAGGCCAACGGTATCCCCGACAGTTGGTAATTCACCCCGTGCAAGCCGCACTCGCAAGCGTTCAGCTGAAGCAGTAGCACGCGTTACCAGTTGCTCATAAGCTTCGCTCGCGTTTTCTGTCCCCCGCGCGTTGGCGGCAACTTCAACGGCCCTGGCTAGCTCGCTCTGGTTCCGCAACATCGTTATGAATAGCAACTTGCTAGTTCTGGAATCGCCTGAAATGGATCGAAACACATCCCAAGCCGGCAAGCCAAAGCTCTGCGAGCCATCTGCGGCCAAGATGAACTTTTTGGTCACGTTTTCAAAGATGCTCTTGTCGATCTCTTCGCAGATCCGGCTCGCACGCTCGCGCACTTCAAAGGATGGGTTCTGCTTGGCACGTCGCAACGTGTCCAATGCAGGGGCGCCAATTTCCAGCAGACGCTTGCTGGCTGCTTCGCGGGTCGCGAACGCTGGACTGTTCAAGTTATCAATTAGTGTTTGCAATTCTTGTTGAACATCACCCGCGTTCGCAGGCTCGTCTGCAATTGCCAAGCGTGTTCGAGCAACGTTCGGAGCGTAGCAGACCAGCACTAGCAGGATCCAACAACTACGCGATCGAATTGATCCAAACCATTGGGAATACATGGGGGGGACTCATGTGGAAAGTAAGCAACAACCTCGACAACGCGCGGCGGAGCTCTCAATAACATTCAAGAACGCGTAAAATCAGTATAACACACTGCTTGGATGCGAGAATGCTAATCGATTGCAGATCGTGCAGCTTGATAGCATTGAGGCGCGAGAGAGGACCGAATTTTCGATCGCACGGCTTAGGTAAACTGCACCGCGCGGCTGCGAAGTTAGGAAAAGAGGTCGCGGGGCAGCCAGTGGGCGGCTAATGCCCAGTTCTTGGCCGCAAGAGCGTCAGACCATGACTTTTCATCCGAGGCAAACACCGCCACCGCCGCCGTGGGCATCTCCAGCGGTTGGCCCGCCAGTCGGCTTACAAATTCCGCCAAGCCAGGGTTGTGGCCGACCATCAAGACCTCGTGCCAGTCATTATGCAAGCCGCGAATGTGCGAGCGCAAGGTCTCAACCGACGCCAGATACAAAGACTGTTCAAAAAACACTTCCGGCTCGCGCGGCCATTCGGCAAGCATAAACGCTAAAGTCTCGCGAACTCGCACTGCCGTACTGGCAATGACCACCTTGGGTATAACATGGTTCTCGGCTAAGTGCTTTCCCATCAGCGGAGCCGTTCTCACGCCGCGCTCGTTGAGTGGGCGATCGTGGTCCGACAAATTTGCGTTGGCCCAGTCGCTCTTGGCGTGGCGCATGACTATCAAGCGGCGAGTCATCGGCTATCCACCCAGAACTTTCGTTTCGATTTCGCTGACCACGTCATCTACTTTCACTCGCCATTGTTCGAGCGAATCGCGGTCGCGAATGGTGACTGTCTTATCTTGTAGCGACTGGCCGTCGACGGTGATGCAGTACGGTGTGCCGGCTTCGTCTTGCCGACGGTAGCGCCGGCCAACGGCACCTTTTTCATCATAGAAGACGTTGAACTTCTTCTTGAGGGCTCGGTAGATATCTTTGGCAACTTCGGGCATGCCATCCTTTTTTACGAGCGGAAACACGGCCGCTTTGACCGGTGCGATGCGAGGATTCAGTCGCAGCACCACACGAGACTGCATCTGGCCGTTCTCGTCTGGCGCTTCGTCTTCACAGTAGGCTTGGCACAGGAAGGCTAGCGTCGCGCGATCGGCACCTGCGGATGGTTCAATCACGTGCGGCACATAACGTTCGTTGGTCAGTTCATCGCGGTAGGTCAGGTCCTTGCCACTGCCTCGATACTTGGGCTTGCCATCTTCGCCCAACTGTACGATCAACGGATTGGATTTTTCATCGAGCTTGCCTTCCATGTGGCTGCGAAGATCGAAGTCGCCGCGGTGCGCGATACCTTCCAATTCACCATATTCACCTTCGGCCAAGAATGGGAACGCGTATTCGATGTCGGCTGTACCAGTTGAGTAGTGGCTGAGTTCATCTTTATGATGTTCGCGCAGACGAAGCCGCTCACCAGCCAGTCCAAGGTCTTTGTACCATTGCATGCGGCGATCGCGCCAGTAGCGGTACCACTGCTGCGACGAGTTGGGATGGCAGAAGAACTCGATCTCCATCTGTTCGAACTCGCGCGAACGGAAAGTGAAATTCCGAGGCGTGATTTCATTGCGGAAGCTCTTGCCGATCTGAGCGATACCAAACGGCAGTTTGACACGTGAGCTATCGACGACATTCTTGAAGTTAACAAAGATACCTTGCGCGGTTTCAGGTCGTAGGAAGGCCGCACCTTCTTCGCCGCTGAGGGCACCGACATAGGTCTTGAACATCAAGTTGAATTCGCGCGGCTCGGTTAACGTTCCCAGTTCGTTGGCGTCGGGTGCCAGCACTTGTGAAAAGTCATCCACTTTTTCCAGCGAGATGAACTTGTCCCACTTCAGCGATTCGGCGTCTTTGCCGCGCAGGTTGAAGAACTTGAGCGCGCGACGCTGTGTGTCTTCGTCCTCAGTGTCCGCTTCGACCATAGTGGTCACAAAGATTCTTTGGCCTTTGGCTTCGCACCACCGACCACGAACTTGATCGTGGCGGTAACGTTTGCGAGTCTGTCGGCAATCGACCATGTAGTCATGGAAAAGATCGTAGTGACCTGAACACTTCCAGACTTGCGGATGCATGATGATGGTGCAATCCAGGCCGGTCATTTCGTATTCAGTCGGCGCACCATTCATCACGGATAACTCATCGTGGCCGCTGACCATGTCGCGCCACCACGCATCCTTGACGTTTCGCTTGAGTTCAACGCCCAGCGGCCCATAGTCCCAAAAGCCATTCAAGCCACCATAGATTTCGCTGGACTGGAACATGTAACCGCGACGTTTGCAAAGCGAAACTAGCTTTTCCATCTGCATCATGGGAGCGAACTTTTCTCTGGAGCAATTTTTGAGTTGAGGGTGGGTTAGTTTAGAGGCAACTCGAGATGTTGTCTTCTAGGTTGATTTTCGAAGGGTGACGATTCTCGCCAAGCCAGCCAGGTCTTTGGTGACTAGCGGCGTGTCCCAACCAGTACCGACAAACGAAGCGAGTCGCTGGTTCAGCATCGGCGAGAATTCAAAGATGCAATAGCCACGAGGGTTGAGTCGCGCTTGTGCTTCGATGAGCAGGCGTGCGATTAATTCACTGCCATCCGGGCCGGAAACCAGTGCCATCTGCGGTTCGAACTTGCGAACCGTCACGGGCAACTGTTCAAACTCAGCCTGCGATACATAAGGCGGATTGCTGAGGACCAGGTCGAACTTGGTATCGGCAGGCACCGCCGAAAGCAGATCGCTTTCTAGGAATGTAATGCGATCGGCGCCAAGTTGGTGCTTTTCAGCATTGCGGCGCGCAACCGCGAGTGCGGCTGGCGATTTATCGATGGCCGTTACGTGACAGTTCTTTAGGTGCTTGGCGACCGTAACGGCGATCGCTCCACTGCCCGTCCCAACGTCGACAATCTTCAGCGACTGCGTATCAAACTCTTTCGCACGATCCAAAGCCGCCACGACTAAATGCTCTGTTTCAGGCCGTGGAATCAACACATCCGGGTTGACTTCGAATTGCATCGAATAGAACTCTTTGTAGCCGACCAAATAAGCGACAGGAGTTCCTTCGTTGCGACGTCGGACGAGTTCACGAAAGGCAACGCGGGCCTCTTCGGTCGGTTCTTGATCGAAGGCCGTATAGAGTTCAATGCGTTGACGACCACAGGCATGCGCTAGCAAGACTTCCGCATCCAAGCGTGGTGACGTCGAGCCACCTTTCTTCAAGTAATCCGTGGTCCAGGTGAGCAGCTTACCTATCGTCCATGTTTCGGTGGTACTCATCCGCCGTTCTCCATATCTCCGCGGAGCTGATCGCGTTCGTACTCTAGTAGAGCTTTGGTCATCGGGGCCAAGTCGCCCGCGATCACTTGATCTAGTTTATAGAGCGTGAAATTGATGCGATGGTCGGTTACACGATTCTGCGGAAAGTTGTAAGTGCGAATGCGCTCACTGCGATCACCGGAACCGATCAGGGACTTGCGAGTGTCCGATCGTTTCTTCATTTCTTCTTGACGAAGGTGGTCGTAGATACGGCTTTTCAAAACACGAATCGCTTTGGCTAAGTTCTTGCCTTGGCTCTTTTCATCTTGGCATTGAACCACGATTCCAGTTTCGTAGTGCGTTAAGCGAATGGCGGTCTCGGTTTTGTTGACGTGCTGTCCGCCGGGGCCGCTGGCACAAAACTTGTCGACGCGGTAGTCATCTTTTTTGAGATCGATTTCGACGTCTTCGGGTTCTGCCATCACTGCGACAGTTGCAGCGGAGGTATGTACTCGTCCCTGTGTTTCGGTTTCGGGCACGCGCTGCACGCGATGGCCGCCGCTTTCGAATTGCAGTTCGCGGTAGACCCCTTCACCTTCCAGACCAATGACGATTTCTTTGAATCCGCCACGCTCAGAAGGGCTCATGTCCATGATTTCTGTTCGCCAGCCTTTGGCGTCCGCGTTCCGTTTATACATTTCGTATAGGTCTCGCGCGAACAGAGCAGCTTCTTCGCCGCCCGTACCGGCACGAATTTCCATCACGCAACTGCTGCGGTTGGCGTCTTCGCCACCGATCGTTGACTCGAGCAATTCGTCCCACAGTGTTTCGCGTTGCTTTTGCAGCGAATCAAATTCTTCTTGCGCCATCGCACGTTCTTCAGGATCGTCGCTCTTGGCCATCTCGGCCAAGTCTTGCATATCGTCGCTCATTTTCTTGTAGCTTCGATACTTGTGCGCGATCCGCGAAAGCGATCCGTGCTCGCGCGCGTACGATGCGATCTTATTCGAGTCGGACATAACGTCCGGTCGGCTCATGAGATACTCAAGATCTTCGAATCGTTTGAGTTTGCCTTCGAGTTCAGCACGAACGTTCATAACGGTTTACTAAAGGAGTAGTTTGCTAACGGAGAATATAGTTTGATCTCGTTCCCAAGCTCTGCCTGGGAACGGGCTGCGCTCGAGGCTCTGCCTCGATTTCCGCAGGCGGAGCCTGCAAGGCAGTGGGTTCCCAGGCAGAGCCTGGGAACCAGGTACCGAGGCCTGGGAGCAGTTTTGGAGTTTCTTTCAAGTCTAAAAACAAAATAGGCCCGACGTGATTCTTACCACGACGGGCCACTTTGGTTGCTTTGATTCAGCCGCGTGCTGCAGCCCACCGGGATTGCATTTTGACAGACCACCAGAAATCCAGCGGCGTCACAAACCCAGCGCAGCTACTTCTTTTTCTTCGATTGCAGACTGGCGTAGGTACCAGCGGCAAATTTGTTCTGGAACTTCTCGATTCGACCAGCGGTGTCGACGTACTTCAGCTTGCCGGTGTAAAACGGGTGGCAAGCGTTGCAAATGTCGACGCGGATCTCAGGCCGTGTGCTGCGAGTTTGGAAGGTGTTTCCGCAACCGCAGGTGACTTTGGTTTCGTGATATTTTGGATGAATACTGTCTTTCATCGGTCGCTCTATTGATCTATTTCTAAGTTTTTGGTCGGTGGCTGGCAGACAATCTGCTGTGCCCGGTGTACACCAACTCTATCGAAGGGTATGCATCTTAACCCCCGTAATCAAGTGCCTCAATGCCAAACCAGCCGCCGAGTCGCCCAACTGGCCAATAATGCAGTTTTCAGAATGGCTCCCCGAACGCTGACGTCGGCCGAAAGTGGCAACAAAACAGCTTCCGGCGAGGTTTTTCGCCAGCCTCGCTGCTGAACTCGCAGCGTAGGCGCGGGGCAATTTGGGATTTCGCAACCCGAAGCGTTAGTTTTGAAGTTGCGGGTTTCGGGCCTTTCGCAACCCGTTCCCGCGGCGAAAACCGGACGCTAGCGCGTTCCGGCTGATGTTCCAAACCCTAAAATTAAGCTGTGACAATCCACTAGTACTAGTGCTTCGTCCAACTTAGATTTTGGGTTTGGTCGTAGCCTCCGCTGCCAAGCGGTGGTTAGGCAACCGCATGGTGTCCACCGTTTGGCAACGGTGGCTACACCGGGACATCGCCAACCCTAGTGAACCCCAAAATCAAATGTGGACAGAGCACCAGTGAGGGGCTGTTAACGCTTCGGTTATGAAAAACCAAGCCAAACGTTGTCACAGTCCGCTATTTCTCCTCACCTAATGGGAGGAAATCCGCCTGCACAGAGGTGGACTCCACCGCCCGAAACATCCTTGGTCCGATCCAATTGCGGCTCAGCGTCACCGGCAAGTCGTGCTTGTCCAGCGGCAGCAACAAACGCCCCGAGGCTGTGTGCCAAATCGCCGTGCATCCCTCCCGATCCGCAGACAACAGCGAGCGGCCGTCCGCGGAAAACAGCAGCGACGTTATAGTCTCCTTGTGGTAACGGAGTTCGGTCGCTTCCTCGCCAGACAACCCATCCCAGAATTTGACCGAACGGTCTGCCGATCCCGTCGCCAGTATTGGGGCGTGAGGGTGGAAGGCAATCGCAGTGACGGTGCTTGTGTGCCCTACCAGACTTTGGGTCTTCCCCAATTGTAAATCGAATAGGAATACCTGATTGCCAATGGCTGCTGCCAGCCACTTCCCGTCGTAAGAAAATGCTAGGTCACCATCATTGTCTCCCTGAGCATCCTGCGGCCAATCCAACTCCCGGACTTGCATGCCCGTATCTGCATCGATGATATTCACGCGATTGGACGGCTGTTCGATCGAAGTAGCAATCCAGTTCCTGGCTTCGCAATAAGCCAAACCGGTAATCTTCTTTGATCCTTGTGGCCAGCAGAAGGTCCAACCGGGCTCAAGCTGATCTTGGTTCAGATGCCATGCCCTAAGTCGGCCATCGTCCTCGCCGCTGAACACCATCTGCTTCGAAGCCGACGCCACCAGGCGAGAGATTGGGGTTTGGGTTGTCCCAATCACAGTCGTAAATCGCTCCGCAGGATTCCACCGCGAAATACTGCGGGCCATACCGAACACACAGGAGTTCGGCTGCACCTGAACCAGCTTGGGTCCACTGGAACCAAGTTCGAAGAGATGTGAGACGTTAATGCTGGTGGTTTTTCGAGCAGTTTCAATTCTCCAGGATCGAAGCGTTCCATCGTGCCCCACCGAATGCAATTCGGAACCATCTGGGGAAAAGACGAGGTCGTAAATTCTCCCTGGATGAGCTGACCAAGCTCGTTGAATTCCAAGTTGAGAAGCCGCCGAAATCAAGATTGGGTTCAAGTTGTCGTCTAGCTCAACTACATGGATCATGCCTGATCGGTTCGCAACCGCGATACGCTTACAATCCGAACTGACGGCAATGCACTCTGCGCTATCGGTGACTTTATCGATGGTGATGTACGGAGTCTCGGTCGGCTCTATGGGTTCTCGGTGAACTGTGCCATCGAGTTCACTTGAGAAGATGTAGGGAAAACCATTAGCTGGCTGCACATCTAAGGCTCGCGATTCGACAGCGTCCAGGCGACGGTAGAGTTCCAGTGTTGTGAGGTTCCAGATTCCTCGCGTTCCATCATCGCTAGCCGAATACAGTTGAGTTCGATCTCGCGACAAAGCGATCGTCTGCACAGTTTTGGTGTGTCCACGCAATTCGCCAATCGCTTCGCCGGTCCGCCAGTTCCAAACGCGAATCACATCCTCGTTACCACAGCTAATCAGTGTATCGCCTTGACCAAACAACGCATGAAACACGTGCCCAGAGTGTGCATGAAAGCGATTCAGTTGCTTGCCGGTCCGGCTTTCCCAAATACAAATCGAACCGTCGTCACCCGCCGTTGCCAGCAGTTGATCATCTGCCGAGAAAGCAGCCAAGTTGACCTCGCCTTGTTCGGCATTCCAGGCCATGACGGGCTTATGCGACTGAGCATCGAAGATTGAAACGACTCCCTCTGCACCACAGATCGCCAACCAGTCACCG
This sequence comes from Pirellulaceae bacterium, assembly GCA_033761895.1. Taxonomy (GTDB): domain Bacteria; phylum Planctomycetota; class Planctomycetia; order Pirellulales; family Pirellulaceae; genus Aureliella. Next base: position 34,945 of record JANRMD010000577.1, read on the forward strand.
CGATTAGAGTACTGCACGGAATAAAGCGGCAACTTTGAAATCCCTACCGACTTACTTTCGCGGTGTCCTTTTTTCCATAGGTAGTACCATGTAAGTTCTCGTACATCCTCCTCAGGGTTCGGCTTGATCTGTCGCCTGAGTAGCACGTCGTAGTTGGGTAAATCGCCATCTTCGAGAGCACGGGCGGCGGCAGTGATGTCGGCTACATACAGTTGATGGCGCAGCTCGGTCGCATTGTCCGCTGCGCGATCCCGCTCGGCATTGGCCAAGTCGCGAGAGGATTGCAACTGTTTGTTCATAGCCGATAAAGCAGCCACAGAGTTCGAGGCTTGCCTGACATAGCCAACCGTGCCAGCGACTGCAGCCATGGCTAACACCACACATAAACCACTCAAGGCAGCGACCACGGGTTGGCGTCGAACCCAATGCGACAGCCGGACAACCACCGAGTTCTTTCTCGCCACCACGGGTCTGTTGGCAAGAAATCGATGCAGATCTTCCGCGAGTCCAGCCGCCGTTGCGTAGCGATGGTCAATTGAAACACTCAAGCAGCGTGAAACGATCGCTTCCAAATCACGTGGAACCTCAGGCCGCAGTTTGCGTACGAGTGGTGGGCCAGCATCTTTCATCTTCAAGATCATGTCCGCGCCCGAATCGCCGAGGTAGGGCCGCTGCTTGACGAGCAATTCATACAGAATCACACCCAATGAATACACGTCTGAGTGCGAACCAATATCATTCGAGAGGCCTCGAATCTGCTCAGGTGCCATGTACTCAAGCGTGCCCAACACGCTGCCCGTAACTGTCGCGTCATCGTCAGCCTGCGTGGCCTTGGAAATTCCAAAATCCGTTACGCGTGGAATCCAACTCGCTTCACCATCGCAAAAGCAATGATGCTGATCGCATTCCGGAGTCGGTTCCAATAGAACGTTGGCAAGCTTTAAATCGCGATGCAGTATCCCGCGCGCATGTGCGTGCTGAACCGCTTCGGCAAGCAACGTAACAATAGTCGCAGCGACGCGAAAGTCAGGCGGACTTTTGCGACTATGCAACCAGGTGGCCAAAGTCGGACCGCTGCAATACGGATAGACGATCGAAGGCATTAAAGCGGTTTCGTCCGTGGCCAAGACTGGCACGATGTTGGGATGATC
>JANRMD010000578.1:0-17280 GCA_033761895.1 Pirellulaceae bacterium
AATCCCGAGGGGCCAATTCGCACCGAGCAGATTGGTCAGCATGTGAGTTGGATTGTTGGCATATTGCCCTACATCGAGCAACCGAATGCCTATCGCAAATTTGATCAAGCGGCCGGAGCTTATGCGCCGGCCAATAAACCAGTGCGCGCCGAACAGATCCCAACACTACTTTGTCCCTCGCATCCGAATGTAGTCACCGATCGCACTGATGACTTAAAGATCGCTTTGACTGACTACGCAGGTTGCCACCATGATTCCGAGGCGCCAATCAACGATGATAACAATGGCGTGCTGTTTCTGAATAGTCGTTTGCGATTGAGCAAGATTTCCGATGGCTTATCACAAACCATTTTGTTGGGTGAGATACGCGATGTTGCGGACAGCCTGGGTTGGGTTTCGGGCACTCGTTCCTCGCTGCGCAACACGGGCGAATTGAATGACCCCACGACCTTTGAGCTAAATTCATACGGTGCCCCTAATGCACCCGCAGAGCCAGCGGGGTCACTTCGCGTTGGCGGGTTCGGAAGCTTCCATACTGGCGGCGCACAGTTTGTATTTGCGGACGGGTCGATGCGCTTCATTTCGACCAACATTGATCGCGAGGCGTACAGAAAACTCGGCAATCGCGCTGACGGAGAACTTTTTGGTGAAGCCAGCAATGGCTGGTAACCCTGTGCACTCCGTTGTCGATGTACTGGTTTATCCTCTCGCAATTCGAAATGCCGTGAGGTCAATGGTTGGCTGTTTCTGCTGCAACAGATCAGCCATGACCACGGCGGTGGCACACGACAGATGCAAACCTGCGCGGTAGTGTCCACTGGCAACGTACACTTGCTTCCAGTTGGGGAGTGGTCCGATGTAGGGTAAGCCATCAAAGGTACCCGGACGCAGACCTGCCCATGTCTTTTCGATTGTGGCTGATTGCAGTTCCGGCAGAATGCTTTCGGCCCAGGTTCGCAGTTGGCGAATCATAGAATCCGTTGTCGCAATATCGAAGCCGACTTCTTCTTCGCAGCTGCCGGCCAGCAAGCGCCCGTCGTCTCTGGCGACCAAGTAACGATGCCCTTCATTGACAACATGTCGCAAAAGAGTGCTTGGCGTCTTGTACAGAACCATTTGCCCGCGAATGGGCATGATGCCGTTGGGGATGTCCATATGTTCCAGCAGCAACCTCGACCAAGCGCCAGAGCAGATGCAAGCTTGTTTCGCTCGGTATTCTCGACCTCGAGCATGCGCAACAACTCCGTCCTCGGATGTCGGCTCGAGGGACTCGACTGAAACGTGTTCCTGCAAATCAACTCCGCGCATTCGGCAGGCTGCGGCCAGAGCTTGGAGGTGCCGCGGGTTGCGAATTTGGCACTCATCTGGCAGGAACCAAATTGCTTTTAAGTTTTTTTCGCCAAGTAATGCACTGAGCTTTGGTTCGTGCGTGAGGGTATCTTCCCTAGTCCACAATTCGGCTTGAATGCCATGCTCATCCCACAAAGATCGCTGAGCCGATAAGGTGGCAGACTCCGCCGCTGAACGTGCGATGTACAGGCCTCCGCAACGCTTATAGCCGGTATCGATGCCTGTAAGACTCTTGAGGTCGATGGCCCATTGGGCCTGCAAACGGTGACTCAGCGATCTGAGTTGATCGAGCGGATCGACGGCGCCCAGAGTTGGGCAGGGCGGCAATATGCCAGCTCCCGCCCACGAAGCCCCGCGACCGACTTCAGCTTGGTCCAGAACCTGCACACTTAAACCACGACCTGACAATTCGTAAGCAAGGGAAAGCCCGATGACACCCCCGCCGCTGATGATTCAGTCCGGGGGGGGGGGTAGATTTTGGGCCATACAATAGTTGCATTCGGAGGTCAGAACGTCCCATATAACGCAGGGCGGCGAAGAAGGTGAAGCAAACCTTATGCGAAGAATGGTAGACGAAAGATTTGAATTAGACTAGTTCGTGGGGATAGAATGCTTGAGAGGGTTAAGGCGAGGCGGGGCTGTGCACGTGTTTGGTGGATCGCATTCTGCCGGAATCGTCGCGGCAGAATCGTCGCGGCAGAATCGCCGCGGAAGAATCGCCGGGGAATAGAGCCATTTGCCCCGTGTTCCCAGGTCCTGTTGAATTGTAAAGTTGAATTCAAAGAACGCTCGGGACAAGTGGTCCCAAGCTGCTAACGGGGCAGCCAAAAGTCGGATATTTTTGCATGGATTTTTTGCGTGTTTTTTTGCGTTGGTCAACAACGACCAGTCGCAGGTTCCTTACAATGCTTCGGTGATGGTCGAAGACTCGAAATGAATCGCAGTTAGGATTGTCTGGTAGGGATGTCATGACCCAAGTCACATCAGAGAAACTGGTTGAGTTAGTTCGCAAGAGCGGGCTGGCGGAGCCTCAAGTAATCGACAGTGCTCTCGAAGCGATTCGCGCAGAGAACAACGGAACGCTGCCCGAGGACGCTACCGTTCTAGCCAAGGCTCTACAGAATCACAAAGTTGTGACTCGTTGGCATTGCGACAAGTTGCTGCTTGGGAAATACAAAGGCTTCTTTCTGGGCAAACACAAACTGCTAGGCCATATCGGCAGTGGCGGTATGAGCAGTGTCTATCTTGCCGAACATTGCATGATGCACACGCAACGCGCGATTAAGGTTTTGCCGCAAAGCCGTCTTGGAAAGTCCTCTTACCTCGCCAGATTTCAGCAAGAGGCGAAAGCGATCGCTTCACTGAATCATCCCAATATTGTCCGTGCTTATGACATCGACAATCAGGGCGATACGCACTACATCGTGATGGAGTACGTTGACGGTGATGATCTTCAAACGATGGTCAAGAAGAATGGCCCGATGGCGTTCGATAAGGTCGCCGACTATATCGCTCAAGCCGCCCATGGCTTGCAGCATGCTCATGATGTCGGCTTGATACATCGCGACGTTAAGCCAGCCAACTTGCTGGTCAATTCGGCTGGTCGTGTAAAGCTGCTCGACCTGGGGTTGGCTTTGTTCTCGGATGACAAGCAAGCTTCACTGACGATTGACTACAACGACAAAGTTCTCGGAACGGCAGACTACTTGGCACCCGAGCAAGCCCTCAATAGTCACAAAGTTGACGCGCGGGCAGACTTGTATGGACTCGGTTGTACGATGTACTTTTTGTTGACGGGCCAACCTCCGTTTCCAGACGGGACCATCGCACAGCGGATTGCCAAGCACCAAGCACAGATGCCGACTGACATACGCAAGATTCGACCGCAATGCCCAGGCGAGTTGGAAGGCATTTGCGTGAAGCTGTTGCAGAAGGACCCCAAATTCCGTTACCCTTCGGCCGCTGCCACAGCCGAAGTTCTGGAGGCTTGGTTGGCAAAGTACAAAGCGCAACGTGTCTTGCAGGTGGCCAAAGGTGGCAGCGAAAGCTCTGTAAATTTGGGAGACGAAGCTGAGCCAGCGGCCGGATCGAAACTGAATTCGGCGGTGGATACGGTCAGCAATCGCGGTGGCGATACGGTGACTGGACGATCCTCCGATGGTCTGTCACTGTCGCCCTCGGATAGCGGCGTCCTGGTGCGTGTCGAAAAGAAATCGGGTAGTTCGGACTCTGGCAGCACGATCGATTTAGAAGCCGAAATCGGACGAAGAACCAACCCTAGCCGTGGCGGCTCGAGCACTGGTGGTTCTTCCATCAAGGGCCCCGCTTTCGCTGCGAGTGGGTTGAAAAACGCGGGGGCAGGTGCACCAATCGCCGCCAATCCCAAAGCGGCTCCCGCGCAGGCGCTACCGGAAAAAGGGATCTCGCGGTTCTTGTTGATCGTTGGCTTGATCCTGATGTTCATCCTGGCAATTTTCCTTGGAGGCGTGATCGCTGTACTCACTATTCGGCCTTCCAATCCCCGAGCGATCCGCATGGAGTCGAACCCAAGTCAAGGTAGCCACCAAGTTGTTGGCGTTATTGGCCCCAAAACTGTTCGCCCAGAAGCTATCCAATCGGTGCACGGTCGGGCGTAGAGCGAACGGGACAAATGGTCCCATCCCACGAGTACAGCCACAGCCCCCGAAGCGTTAGTACAATGGATCTGGCGACAGTTCGGTCGCGTTCTCGTCTCTTCACATTCGACCTCGCGTATCGGAACTACGAAACGATGTGCTTTTTGCGATCTCACTCCATCTTTGGTGCCAATTTGAGCCACAATCCCCGGGAATGCGTACGCGTTGTCACGCGATCTGCTTTTTTGCTCGTGTGCCTTGGCTGGTTGAGCTCGGCAGCAATCTCGACTGCAGAGGCTGCGATTACTCCAGAGCAACGAAAACAGATCAAGGAGCTGAACGACGGGGTGCGCGAAGCTGGCAAATTGTTCAATGAAGGCAAGTTCGTTGAGTCAGCGGAGAAGGTGACTGAAATTCAAGCTGGCTTGATCAAGCTGCTCGAAACCAAAGATGCGGAACTGCAAAAAGAGACTCGACGCCTTTACACCACATTGCAGACCGCTCACGGGAGACTGGAATTGGAGGGGGCTGAACTGCAACCACTGCCACCTTGGGAAGAGCTGACGGAGGGTAAAACCAAAGGGGCAAGCGGACCGGCGACGGTTAGTTTTAAAGATGACATCGCGCCTTGGATGATATCGCAATGCGGCAATTGCCATATCAACAAACGCAGCGGAGATTTTTCGTTGGCGACCTTCAACGATTTGATGAAGGGATCCAAGGCCGGAAAAGTACTGTTCGCGGGTAGCGATAAAGACAATCCTTTGGTTGATGTGATCGAGTCGGGCGAAATGCCCCAAGGCGGAGGGGAAGTTTCAAAAGAGAACATCGAGAAACTCCGTAAGTGGATTGCTGAAGGCGCGAAGTTCGACGGCCCCGATCCGGCCGCTCCGCTCAATTCCTATACGAAGTCAGCCGACGCGAAAGCTCAAGAAGACATGACACCCAAGAAACCAACGGGGAAAGAGACCGTGAGTTTCGCTCGTGATATTGCGCCGATACTGGCAGAGAATTGTAAAGGCTGTCACATCGCGAGTCGCCAAGTACAAGCGAACTTTCGCATGGATACATTTACGCAGTTGCTGCGTGGCGGCGACAGCGGGATGGTGATTGCCAGGGAGAAACCAGACGTGAGCCTGCTTGTCAAGAAACTCAAGGGGGAAGGTGGTGGCCAGCGCATGCCTGCTGGTCGGCCCGCGCTCTCCACCGAGAAGATTGAACTTATCTCGACATGGATTCGCGAAGGAGCAACCTTCGATGGCAACAGTCCAAACTCGGACATCGAAACGGTAATCAATGAAGCCTGGGCTTCTGGCGCCACACATGAAGAACTGTTTGCTCGTCGGCAGGAACGCGCCTTAGCTCGCTGGAAAAAGGTACTTCCGAACGACGAACCTGCAACCGCCAAAAGCGAACAGGTGTTTGTGCTCGGCAATGTCCCTAAGTCGCGTGTCGAAGAACTGGTTAAGCAATTGGACAAAGCGATCGCGGCGGCTTCCAAGTCACTCGATGCACCCTCAAATCAACCGCTTGTGAAGGGTGGCATCGCTCTGTTCGTGTTGAAGAGCCGATATGACTATGGCGAGTTCGGACGCATGACTGAAAGTCGCGAACTCCCTCGAGAGTGGCAAGGACATTGGCAAGCCGATCCGCTGGACGTGTATGCCGTCATGGCCAATGACAACTCAGCCGACGCCAAACAGCAAGCCGCCTTAGCGCTGCAGATGGTAAGTGGTGCGTACTTGGGTTCCATGAACGAAGTCCCCGTTTGGTTTGCGGAAGGTGTAGCCCGGAACTTGGTTGTCGCCGCCAACCGAGCCAGCGATCCTCGTGTCAAATCGTGGCAGCAGTCCCTGCCCGCCGCGTTGCAAAAAATCGATAAACCCGAAACCTTACTCGAGGAACAAGTCGACGAAGAATCAGCCGGTTTAGTCGGTATGGCCCTCACAAGCTACATGATGGACCGCTCACGACGCAGACAATTTGACTCGCTTTTAAAGCAACTTCGTGAGGGAAAACCTTTTACCGAAGCGATTACGACGACATTCGCACCGCCCAAGAGCATTGTAAAGAACTTTCTGGGCAAATAAGGCCGGCTTATCCAGCACTAATGGATAATCGCTACCTTCCAATCGGTGGCGTTTAGCGTGACCGTCATAATTAACTCTGGATTCGTGAAATAGGCACCCTAAAAACAGGGTACAATTGAGATTGGAGATCGCTTAAAGAAATAGCGAGGTTAGCGTCGACTTTGACAGTCTAACCCCTGCCAGCTACAATGCGACTAAACAATTGGGCTAGCATTCCGATTGTCCCACCCAAATCCTCCCACCTAAACCACTCTTGATACTGTTGCTTAACGCAGCGGTTCGATGGGTGGTTCACAAATGTCTCAACCTAACTCGACCGTCGGGTCTGAGACGACTTCTGCAATTAGAATAAGTTGCAGTCAATTCCTTGCAGTCACCGTAACAAGACAAACAGAACTACATATTAAACACCGATGGAGTGATCGAGCATGCAATGTTCAGGCAATCCGTTTTCGCGTCGAAGTTTCATGACAGTTGGTGCGTTGAGTGGCCTTGGATTAACGCTGGGAGACTTCTTGCGACTTCGAGAAGCTCGTGCTGACCAAAAGAATTACGAGTTTCTACCAGCTAAAGCGGAAAGCGTAATCCATATCTTCTTGCCTGGCGGGATGGCACACCAAGAGTCGTTTGACCCCAAGCCATTTAGTCCGCTTGAATATCGCGGCGAGATGGGAACGATCAAGACCAAGACCGGCGAAGTCATCAGTGAGACACTTCCGCGTTTGGCAGGTATTGCAGACAAGTTCACCATCATTCGCTCGATGACTCACGGTGAAGCGGCTCACGAACGTGGCACACACAACATGTTCACTGGCTACAAACCTAGCCCCGCGCTCATCTATCCAAGTTTTGGAAGTGTGATCAGTCACGAGTATGGTCCGCGCAACAACCTACCTCCTTATATCTGCATCCCCAATCGCCCCAACGAATTTGCTGGAAGCGGCTATCTAAGTTCGTCCTATGGACCATTCAGCCTAGGCGCTGATCCAGCCAACAACGGTTTCAAAGTCCAAGACTTGAATTTGTCCGGTGGTGTCGACGATGCTCGCTTCACACGACGTCGCGCGGCACTCGATTCTGTCAACCAATACTTCAAGACTCGTCACAACGCTGACACTGTTTCGGCCATGGACAGTTTCTACGAACGAGCCTACAGCTTGATCAGTTCTGAGAAGGCCCGTGAAGCGTTCGACATCGAAAAAGAAGACGCAGCCATGCGCGATCGCTATGGTCGCAACACCGCTGGGCAGCGTTTGTTGCTCTCGCGTCGCTTGGTGGAAGCTGGTGCACGCTTTATCTCGTTGACTTACGGCGGTTGGGACATGCACCAACAGATCACCGCGAACTTCAAGAGCCAAATGCCTCCGTTGGATCAGGCTCTGAGCGCCTTGCTCGAAGATCTCGATTCTCGCGGCATGCTCGATAAGACGTTGGTTATGGTCAGCAGCGAGTTCGGCCGCACACCTAAGATCAATGGTGACGGCGGTCGCGACCACTGGCCTAAGGTCTTTAGCGTGATGCTGGCCGGCGGTGGTATCAAGCGAGGTTTAGTGTATGGTGCATCTGACCCAACAGCTTCGGAACCAGAGCTCGATCCGGTAAACCCAGCTGACTTGGCAACGACCATTTATCATCTGCTTGGCATCGTGGCTGATAAAGAACTGATGGCCCCTGGCGATCGTCCAATCGAAATCGTCGACGGTGGTGAAGTCATCAAGGCCCTGTTGGCATAACAACTAGTTTCGTCCTATCAGCCGGAAGGCGTTTGCCTCGGACTAGATACTGCACCGGAGGCTAACGCTTTCCGGCTGATGGGTGTAACGCACACGAATTTGGTACGTCCAATTGGTTCCTGCTTAGGGATTAGCAGGCGAGTTTCCAATAAATACAGGTCGCTGAGTTAGGATTTTCGCCCTGCGGAACTCAGCGACTGAGAGGAAGATCGTTGTGAGCATTAAACTCCGCCGCGTGCTGGCTTTTGCGGCTGTTGGTTGTGCGGTTGTTGGCGTTTTGGGAGTAACATCTTCTTGTAAGGCAGATGACCCCAACGTTTCTTTGATCTCTCCACCTGGGCTTCAGCGTGGCACCGAAGTCGAATTGCTGATCACCGGTGCACGAATCGCTGATGCCAAGGAAATTCTGTTCTACGAGCCCGGTGTCGAGGTAACAAGTCTCGCTGCCGAGGGTGACAACAAGGTCAAGGTCAAGCTCAAGGCAACTCCCGATTGTCAGCCTGGGTTGCACTCGATGCGGTTGGTAACTGAAACCGGGATCAGCAACCTTCGCTACTTTGGTGTCTCGCCGCTGCCAGAGTCGAATGAGACGGAACCGAACAGCGATTTTGCCACGCCACAACCAGCCACAATGAACACCACCATCAATGGCGTAGTGACCAACGAAGACGTTGACTACTACGTCGTCGAGTTGGCTGAGGGACAGAAGATCACCTGCGAGCTAGAAGGTATTCGACTTGGCACCGAGATGTTCGATCCCTTCGTGGCAATACTCGACGAAAAGCGTTTCGAAGTCGCTCGGAGTGATGATGCTCCACTACTGCAACAAGACTGCGTTTGTTCCATGAAAGCCCCGCGTGCGGGCAAATACATCATTGAAGTTCGCGAGAGCAGCTTCGGTGGAAACGAGCGTTGCCAATATCGTCTGCACGTTGGCGATTTTCCTCGCCCACTAGCGGTCATACCCTCGGGTGGTCGGCCAGGAGAAAAAATTGAAGCCACTGTCGTCGATGCTTCGGGCGAAACTTGGAAAGAATCCATCCAACTTCCGTCAACGCCGGGCAGTTTCGATTTTGTGTCGCAGCATGATGGCAAAGTCGCACCTTCTGGCAATCGTTTGCGTGTTATTGATTTGGCCAATACGAATGAAGTTGAGCCCGATAGCGATCCAGCGACGTTGGTAGCGGTGGACTCACCAGCCGCATTCAACGGCATTTTGCAATCGAACGGTGATGTGGATTGGTTCAAAATCAAGGGCAAGAAGGACCAGCAACTTGACTTTACCGTCTACGGTCGCCGCATTTTGCGCTCACCATTGGACAGTTGGCTGGAGATTCACAAAGTTGGCGGTGGTCGCTTAGCAGCTAATGATGATGCGGGTGGCCCCGATAGCGTGCAAACTTTCAAGTTCCCCGAAGACGGTGAGTATCTAGTTGCAGTTCGCGACCAACTGAATGAAGGTAGTCCATTTCATGCTTATCGCATCGAAGTTGCCCCGGCTGAAAAATCGCTTGAGTTAGTTTTTGATGAACTAGAACGCTACTCGCCGACCCTGCTCGAAGTTCCGCAAGGATGTCGGATGGCCGTTCTCTTGCGAGCGAATCGAAAGAACTTTGGTGGTGATCTCGGTCTGCGGATGGAGAATGCACCCGCAGGCGTTGAGCTGGCAACGCCCACAGTTACGGCTAACCAGCCCTACATTCCGATGCTGGTCCGTGCCACTCCTGATGCACCGATCCACGGTTCGCTCACTTCTCTCATCGGTGAAACTCTCCCCGATGGGGCCGGCGTCAAAGGGAGTTTTAGCCAGCGAACAATGCTGGTCCGTGGACAGAACAACGTCGACATGTGGGGCCATGATTCCGATCGAATAGCTATGGCTGTTACCAAAGCCATTCCTTTCGATATCGAAGTGGTCCAGCCCGGCGTACCGCTGGTAGCCAATGGTAGTTCAACCCTTGTAGTTAAAGCAAAACGCAAAGAAGGCTACAAAGAGCAGATTGGGTTGCGATTGCTGTATGCTCCCGGCGGTGTCTCAGCCAGCGGATCAGTGGCGATTCCTGGAGACAAAGATCAAGTTGAAATCCCCATCACAGCCAATGGCAAACCCGCTTTCGGACAATATCCCATCACGGTGCTGGCTCGCGCCAAGAGTGTCAACGCGAACATCTGGATTGCTTCGGAGTTCATCAACCTTGAGGTTGCTGACTCGTTCTTCGATTACAAGTTTTCAAAAGCTGTAGCGGAACTTGGTTCGAGCAGCTCGATTAGTGTCGGCCTGACGATCAAGAAGCCACCCGAAGGCGAAACTGAGTTCGAGATTGTCGGCTTACCAGCAGGCGTTACCTCACCTGCTCCCATCGTCAAACTGAATGGTGAGATGACGCAGTTGGATTTTCCAATTCAAATGGGTCCCGACGCTCGAGCTGGCCAATTTAAGACACTGGTCATCAAAGCCACGATCAAGCGCCCCTCGGGCGTAATCGTTCAGACTCAAGGTACCGGCGAATTGACTTTAACTCCACCAGCCCCCGCGCCTGTAGCCGTGGCTGCTGCACCCGCCCCAGCTACACCTGCCCCAGCTGCCGCACCAGTAGCAGCCCCACCCAAACCGCTTAGCCGCCTCGAACAACTTCGACAAGCTCAGCAAGCCCTGACCAAACCCGCTGGACAGTAATGCCTGTCGGAAACGTCCTTCGCAAGTCCAAGTCACACAAACTGATCTCAAACCACCAATTGAAGTCGAACAGATAAACGGAACGCCCTTTATGTTTCACCGAACGCTCAATCTGAAGTCACTGGTTGGAATACTGTGCTGTGCCTTGGCTCAGTGTTCGATCCTTTCGTTTTCGATTGCCCAAGATGCCACTTGGAAATCGTTGGCGATCTATCCACCCGACATCAAACTGAATACCGTAGCTGACTATCAAAACGTCATCGCAGTGGCCTCGCGATCTGATGGCATTACCTTAGATGTGACCGACAAAGTCCAATGGAAACTGGAAAACGAAGCCCTGGTTAAATTCGAGGGCTTTCGACTGACTCCAGTCGCTGATGGTCAATCGAAATTGCTGGCAACTTGGGAAGGCATGTCGGCGGAAGCCACCCTGTCTGTCGTGGAAGCCACCAAGCCACGCGACATCAGTTTCCACTTGGATGTGATGCCCGTCTTAACACGCTCGGGTTGCAACACCGGCTCTTGCCATGGAGCCGGCCGCGGTAAAGATGGTTTTCGATTGTCCTTGTTCGGATTTGATCCAGTCGGTGACTTTCAACGCATCACTCGCGAAATCGGCGTGCGCCGCATCAACTTGGCGATCCCCGAACAGAGCCTTATTCTGCTGAAGTCCATTGGCACGGTGCCACACTCCGGCGGCAAACGCATGGAACCAGGCAGTGAATATGAGAAGACTCTTTTGACTTGGCTTAAAGCCAACGCGCCCATCGATCCAGTTGCTCCGCCAACTTGCACCAAAGTGGAGTTGTTTCCAACGCAAGCAGTACTCGAGGGCGAAGGCGCTACGCAACGTCTAGTTGCTGTTGCCCACTACAGCGATGGGACCACCCGCGATGTGACTTCACTCGCTGCCTTCACAACCAACAACGAACGTTCTGCCGCCGTCACCAACCTGGGTGCCGTAACCGCTGGCGTTCGCGGTGAAGCCTTCGTGATGGCACGCTTCGACACACACACCGTCGGCACACAGGTCCTCGCACTACCCACAGGTTTGCAATACACGGCGCCTGAAAGCACCGGCAACTATATCGATCAGTTAGTGGGCGAAAAACTGAAGAAGCTCCGTATTCTTCCAAGCGGAAAGTGCACCGATGAAGAGTTCTTGCGTCGTGTCACCATCGACATCGTGGGACTGTTACCAACGCCCGAAGAATTCGAGAAGTTTACCGCTGATACCGGAAGCGATAAACGTTCGCGATTGATTGAATCGCTTCTCGAAAGGAAAGAATTCAGTGAAATTTGGGCAATGAAGTGGTCGCAACTGTTGTTGATCAAGAGCGACAATCAAGTCAGCTACAAGGCTGCGTTTCAGTACTCCAGCTGGCTGACCAATCAAATTGCCGCCAATGTTCCCATCGACCAGATCGTTCGTCAACTGATTGCCAGCAACGGTGGTGTGTTCGAACAACCGGCAACGAACTTCTATCAAGTTGAACGCGACACCCTAAAAACTTCGGAGAACGTTGCCCAAGTCTTCATGGGCATCCGCACTCAATGTGCTCAGTGCCACAACCATCCATTCGACCGTTGGACGATGAATGACTACTACGGTTTCGCGTCGTTCTTCTCGCAAATCGGTCGCAAAAATGGTGAAGACTATCGTGAGATCATCGTCTTCGATCGCCAAGGTGGCGAAGTCAATCATCCCGTCACCGGCAAGCCACAACCGCCGACGTTCTTGGGTGGACCAACTCCAGCCATCAACGGAAAGGATCGACGTGAAGTGCTCGCATCGTGGATCACTAGCCCAGATAATCCCTTCTTTGCAACTAGTATCGCCAACCGGGTGTGGGCTCACTTCTTTGGCATTGGTATTGTGAATCCAGTTGATGACATCCGTGTTAGTAATCCGGCCAGCAACCCAGAGCTCTTCAATGAACTCGGTCGCCGTTTGACAGACTACAAGTTCGACCTAAAGCAACTTGTACGGGACATCTGCAACTCCGAAACCTACCAGCGCACGACGGAAACAAACGAGACCAATAAAGGGGACACTCGCAACTTCGCTTTCTCGCAAGTGCGACGTGTGCCCGCTGAGATGCTGCTTGACTGCATTTCGCAGGCCACCGATACCAAGGAAAAGTATCGCGGTCTGCCACTCGGCGCCAAAGCGGTTCAAATCGCTGACGGAACCACCAGCAATTACTTTTTGACCACGTTCGGACGTTCGCCAAGAACCACGGTTTGCGAAGCGGAAGCCACCACTGACCCATCGCTTTCGCAAGCCTTGCACCTCATTAACGGCAACGCAACCGAGGGCAAAATCGCCCAAGGAAGCCTCGTAAAACGCTGGTTGGCAGAAGGCAAAACGCCTGCTCAAGTGCTCGACGCCATCTACGTGCGAGCCCTTTCGCGGCACGCCACGCAGACAGAGCTTGACACGCTAAGCAAAATGGTAGCTGAGTCGGCCAATCCGCAGCAGGGACTTGAAGATGCCTTTTGGGCTGTTTTGAATAGTCGCGAGTTCATGTTCAACCATTAGCGGTCGACCGCAAATGGCCCTTTCGTTCGCGATACGAGTCAGTTAGTTAGTTTACTTTTTGATGGAATTCGATCTGCTATGAATCGCAAATTTCTTATGGTCGTCTGGAGCTGTGCCTTGGCTGCCGCCCCAGCCCTCGCTGAAGATGAAGCGAAGATTACTTTCGACGAGCACATCAAACCGATCTTTCGTGAACACTGCGCTACTTGCCACAGCCAATCTGAAAAGCAGAGCGACCTTGCACTCGATACTTATGCGGCCACACTAGATGGCGGTTCGTCGGGCGAAGTTGTGAAGGAATCAAATGCAAGCGGCTCACGCTTGTTCGCTCTGATCACACATGCTGAACAACCTTTCATGCCACCGGACAAAGATCCGATTCCTGCAGCTCAGCGCGAACTGATCAAGACATGGATCGAGCAGGGCATGCCAGAAAATTCTGGTAGCAAGATCAAGCGCAAGAACAATGCAGCTGCAGCTATGTTGAGCACCTCTTCCAGCGGCAAACCTGAAGGTCCCGCTGCTATGCCAGAGAAGGTTCTCCGTCAGCCAGTTACCTTGACACCACGCAGTGCTGCCATCGCCGCCATGGCAGCCAGTCCCTGGGCTCCACTGGTAGCCATCGGAGGCCAACAACAAGTTTCACTGTATAACACTCAAACCGGCGAACTTTCTGGAATCATTCCTTTCCCCGAGGGTGAACCACAATCGCTCAGCTTCACTCGTGACGGCAAACAATTGTTGATCGGTGGCGGGCGTCATAGTCACAGTGGTTGTGCTGTGCTGGTGGATGTTACCACGGGCGAGCGCATCTCCAAAGTTGGCGATGAACTCGATACCGTACTGGCTGCTGACATTACGTTCGACAAGAAGTACATCGCTATTGGCGGCCCGAAGAAGATCATTCGTATTTATGACACCTTCACTGGCGAATTAGTCAAAGAACTGAAGAAGCATACCGACTGGGTGTTTGCGCTACGCTTTAGTCCAGATGGCGTTCTGCTTGCGTCCGGCGATCGTAGTAACGGCTTGGTGGTTTGGGAATCGCAAAGCGGATTGGTGTACATGGATTGTGTGGGTCACAAGGGCGAGATTCGCGGCTTGGACTTCCGGCCAGATTCCAATGTTCTTGCGAGCGCAAGCATGGATGGCACAATCAAGTTGTGGGACATGCCTGAAATGCGTGAAGTCAAAGCTTGGGGCGCTCATGGAGGCGGTGCGACCGGCGTTGCCTACGCCCAAAACGGATTGATCGCCACGGTGGGGATGGATTCGCGCGTAAAGCTTTGGAATGGTGACGGCGCGGTACAGAAGGAGTTCGCTGGACTCGGTGAACAGGCACTTGAAGTTGCCGTCACAGGCGATGCGACTCAAGTTGTCGGAGGCGATTGGACTGGCAAAGTTCAACTCTGGCAAGTCGCTGATCCAAATCAAACCTTGGTCCTGTCCGCTAACCCACCCTCGATTGAACAGCGTTTGGCATCAGCTCAGACTGGCTTGGTGGCTGTTGAAACAGAATTTACTGCCATCAAACAAGCTACCGATGCTACAGTGGCAGAAGCGGCTGCGGCACAAAGTCAATTGACCGCTGCCCAGCAGGCTGCCGCAGATATGGCCAGCAAGCTCGCCGAAGCCGCCAAAACTCAAGCAGCAGTAGTCGCGCAAGTCGCGGTGCTGGATAAGCAAGCCGCCGACCTAGAGGCACAACTGGCGGCAGTGAAACAGCAACGGACACAAATGGGTGTGCAGATGGAGCAAGCCAACGTCGCTGTAACCCAATTGACCCAGGCCACTAAAGCTGCTGAAGACGCCAAGGCCGCCGCCCTCGCAAAAGAACAAGCCATGGCTAAAGCCGCTGAAATGGCCCGGGCTAAACAGGCCGAAGCAGACGCCAAGCTAGTTGCCGCTCGCACCGCAGCCGAACGAGCTCAAGCGGACAAAGTTGCCTTGGATGCAGCTGCTGCCAAAGTCCAAGCCGACGCGGCCGCCATGGCCGCCAAAGTGCAGCAACTTACCGAGCAAACCGCAGCAGCACTCGCTCAAAAGCAATCGCAGGAAGAGTCCGCAGCCAAAGTCGCCAGTGACTTGAAGGCTCTGCAAGATCAGCTTGCCGCACTACAGAAGAATCTTGAAACAACCGCCGCAACGCAAGCTGCTGTACAACTGCAATTGGCCGAGCAACAGAAGAAAGCCGCTGAGCTAAAGGCTGCTCAAGAAGCCGCGGAACAAGAAGCCGCAGATGCGAAAGAAAAGCTCGAGCTATTCCAGAAAGCCTATGCAGCGCCGAAGTAGATCGTTGGATTGGCACGCAGGCTTCTGATAAAGTAACCCGAAGCGTCAGTTATGATGTTGCGAGTTTCGGGCTTTCGCAACCCGATGCGTTAGCGAGGGACCGATTTACGACACCCTCGAGGGAAAAATGTATGATACGGTAGCCTGAAGCAACTAATCATCAACTATTTGGGATTCATGATTTGGCAATTCAAAGCCCCCGTCTATCGCATCTCGCTCTACTCCTGATTCTTGGACTTTCGATCTCCGCTGGGTGCGATCGATCTCAACCAAGCTATTCCGAAGATGTTGGCGCAAAACCCACATCCAAGGACGACGTAAAGTCAGCAGAATCCCCATCGACCGAAGCCGCGCCAAGCCCCACCGTCACATCACCGGAACAACTTATCGGTCAACGTCCTCCCGCAATTCACGTTGCGAAATGGATCAAAGGGGAGCCGCTGACGGAGTTCGAGCCTGGCAAAGTTTACGTCGTCGATTTTTGGGCAACCTGGTGCGGACCTTGTATCGCTGCGATACCCCATCTCACCAAACTCGCCCAAGACAACCAAGGCAAAGTAGAAGTTATCGGCATTAGTATCGCCGAACGGCAGACGTCAGCCACGGATGCATCCTACATTGATAAAGTGACTGAGTTTGTTGAGAAGAAAGGTGATCGGATGGATTACCGAGTCGCCGTCGATACCCCCGACAAACACATGTACACAACATGGTTCAAGCCCACTGGTACTGGCGGAATCCCAACCGCATATATCATCGACCAACAGGGTCTGGTGGCCTGGACGGGAATCGGTAATCCGACTGTTATCGACCGCATTGTTCACGAGTTGCTCGACGGCAAGTTTAATCCCGCGTCAGAATCCACCAGGCAAAAGCAGGGTGAGGAGGCTGCCGCAGCTAAGGCTCGCGAGGCTGCGAAAACAGCCCAAGCTTCTTCACCGAAGATCTACCAGTCCTTTCCGGGATACGAAGAAGCCAAGAAGAATCGCGACACAGAGGCGCAGTTGGCGATTCTGAACGAGGCCTTCGCGAAAGATCCTACCCTGGAAGCCCAAGCAGCTTACCAGTGGAAGTTAATGCTGCTGATGGGTCGCAACAAACCCGAAGAAGTCAACGCCTACATCCGAGAGCTGCTCGACCGGTACCCAACCAATGGCGATATTCTAGGCTTTGCGTCTGCCTGCACGGTTTCGACCAGTGAAGAAGCTCGCTTTGATAAGCAGCTCACCTTAGATGTTGCGAAGAAATCTGTCGAACTGAACGATCCAGACTCTCGCTTTGGCCAGTTTGCCAAATGGCGTCTAGGTTGGGCCTACTATCACTTCGGTGACCGCGAAAAAGCGATTGAAACCATGCGTCTAGCACTCGAAGGCATCAATCGACTGAAAGCTACTGTTGACTTCGGCGACTTGAGCATTCAATGTGAAGATGCGCTGAAAGTGTTCGAAAAATAGTCGCTTTTCGCCGATCGCCGCCAGCCTTGCTTGCTAGTGTCGCGATTTGTAAGCAACCCCAATAGTAAGTTCTCAGCATGCAACGAATGCAAATCTACTACAGTGGTCGAGTTCAAGGTGTGGGCTTTCGAATGACCTGTGCCAGCTTAGCCAAAGCATTTACAGTTACCGGCAGAGTTTGCAACCTGAGCGACGGTCGCGTAGAACTGATCGCTGAAGGCGAGAAGGATGAACTCGTGCGCTTTCGAGATCGCATTGCGATTGAGATGCAACGCTACATCGTAGACCAACTCCAGCAATGGAGCCCGGCCCAAAACAGTTGGGAGAACTTTGGTATCGCGGCTGATAAAGTAGCCTAGTGCTTCAGCACAATTTGATTTTGGGTTGAGTGGGTTTTGGTTCGGTGTGCCACTGGCGTGCCAGTGCAAACGAAGGAGTTATCGTTCACAACAAAAACTCTCCCCAACACAACGAGTGTAACACGAGAGCCGCCGCAGTTGGACGGCATCACTTACGATCGAGTTGGG
>JANRMD010000579.1:0-3988 GCA_033761895.1 Pirellulaceae bacterium
CGATCTGCTCGAGCGCGAAGCGATCAAAGGGCATGTCTTTATTGAATGCGTCGATGACATAGTCACGGTAACGCCAAGCGTGTGGATAAGCAACGTTGACATCCTTGCCGCTGGATTCAGCGTACCGAGCCACGTCGAGCCACCGACGGCCCATGCGCTCCCCGTACTGATCACTCTCCAGATACTGATCCACCAGTTGCTCGATCGGTGCTGGCTCGCGCGCCAATGCGTATTGTTCGATATCTTGTTTCGAGGGTGGTAGTCCGGTTAAGTCGAAGGCCAGCCGACGGACCAATGTGATTCGATCCGCATCGGGTGAGGGCGCCAGGTTGGCTTCCTTGAGCCCGGCCAAAATGAATCGATCGATGTCACCTTTAGCCCAGTTTTGATCGTCGGGCACTGCGGGAATGGTGGCAGGTTTCACCGGTTGCCAAGCCCACCAGGCTCGCGCTTCCTCGGAACCAACCTGGGTTTTGTTTTTCGCACCACCAGCTCGTGGATCCGGCGCGCCGGCCTTAATCCAAGTCTCAAAGTCGGCCAGCACAGCAGCGGGCAACTTCGAACCGTAGTCCTTGGGTGGCATGATGAGGTTTGAATCCGAGTGCTGCATGGCGATCAACAAGAGACTGCTACTCGGTTTGCCAGGCACAACTGCGGGACCAGATTCGCCACCCGCACGAATGCCGTCACGTGTATCGAGCAGCAATTTGCCGCCGACTTCGTCCGACTTCGCTGAGTGGCATTCGTAACAATGCTCGACTAAAACCGGACGTATCCTGGCTTCGAAGAATCGCTGTTGGTCGCGCGTCAGTCGATCCTGACCGAAGCACAAACCGCCGAACAAGCACTGGGCGCTGAAGCTGAAAAGACCAATCGCAGCCATGCACCAAAATCGCTGTCGCATAAGGCTCTCCGTCTCTATTGGCAGAACGGCGCGAGCCGTCCGATGGATGAGTGTGGTGTAAGCGGCACAGGTTGCCAAGCATTTCGAATAATCAGGTCGCGGAACGTGTCTAGCATTTCGAGATTAGTGGTGGCCCCCGAAAGCCTTGACGGCTTCCGCTACCCAATCATCGACAAGCCCTTGACGGCTTCCGCTACTTAGTGGCTGTCGACAGTAGTATTGCTCGGTTTACGCGAATCGAGGACACGTTTTCGATCGACGGTATTAAACCAAATCTACTTTGCAAAGTTCCGTAGCAGCGACTTGGGTTCACCGATGGTACCGGTAATTCCATCTGTAAGGGTGGATTTCCATCGGAAGGCTTGGCAAAGTTGTAGCATTCGACGCCTTGTTGCTGCCTTTTGTTGGACACACTCGTTGTGCGAACTACGTTTCAGAGATCCGTATTTCACGAGGAAACTGGCATTTCTCGCTGGAGAAGCAGGTGAGCCAGAGCTGGTGAGATAGCCAGTGATCTGGAGGCGGAGCCTCGAAGGCAGTGCGTTCCCAGGCAGAGCCCGGGAACGAGGGGCGTAGAGCCCGGGAACGAGGGTAGAGCCCGGGTACGAGGGTAGAGCCTGAGAAGCGAGTGTTGCTAACGATTTATAGAGACTGTTTGACGAGAGATGTCCACCGCCGCTGTACGATCCGAAACCCCAGCCGCTGTCATTGGCGATTCGTTCGCGCGCGGGGTGATGGTGATGATGGTCATCAATCTTGGGCAACGCGTGGTAGGACTGGCTAGGAATTTTGGATTCTGCCAGTTCCTATCGGACAGTGAACTGGGCCATTGGGCTTTGGCGAATAGCTTTTTCATGTTCGCGGCCCCGTTGGTCGTGCTAGGCCTGCCGGGATCGTTTGGGAAATTCGTCGAGTACTATCGCCAGCGCGGGTGCCTGCGTGTTTACCTAAAGCGGTCGGCGATCATGATTGCGATCAGCAGTTCCGTGTTAACTTTGGCGATGGTTACGTCGCCCGAGTTGTTTTCTTGGTTGGTCTACCGCGACGATGCGACAGCCCGGGTGGTGGCTTGGACCGTAATCGCGCTGCTGGCCCAAATCGGCTACAACGTTGTCTACGAAGTGACCCTTGCGTTACGGCAGGTTCGGGCGATTTCGTGGATGCAATTCACCAACGGCGTCAGCTTTGCTGCGCTCAGTATCATTTGGCTGGCCCTGGGAGCCGACTGGGCGGTGCTTCTGGCAACCTATGCGATGGCATGCGTACTGGGCATGTCCGTAGGTATTTGGAGCGTTTGGATGAACTGCAACCAAGAGTTGGCTCAGCGCGGCACGATGACTCATCGCGAACTGTGGCCCCGCATTCTTCCGTTCGCGGCCGCGTTGTGGTTGACGAATCTGTTATCCAACACGTTCGATATCAGCGATCGGTACATGCTGCTGCACTTCGCCCAAGGAGGCGTGGAAGTTGGCCAGTCGTTGGTGGGGCAGTATTACTGCGGCAGGATTATGCCGAACTTGGTAAGCAGTCTCTCGTTAATGCTCAGCGGCTTGGTCTTGCCATACCTCAGTGCCGATTGGGAGGCGGGTGACCATAACAATATCCGCCGCCGCATGATCAACGTGTTGTCGATCTCCAGTATGATGTTTACTGGCGTGGCCGTGGGCGGTCTGTTGGTCTCGCCACTTCTTTTTGAACAGTATTTTGCCGGTCGATATGCCGAGGCCCAGTCGATTTTGGGGCTCTCGTTCATCCAGTGCATTTGGCAAAGCACGTTCCTGATCGCCTCTTCGTATCTGGTATGCGCGGAGCGAGCCAAGCTGTTTTGTGTCAACTTGGCGATCGGCTTGATGATCAATATCGTCCTGAATTGGCCCTTGATCTACTTCTACGGGTTGTATGGAACGGTTGCCGCCACCTTGATCGCCAATTTGGTGGTGATGCTGCTGACGTTTCGTACTATGCACAACTTGGGATGCAACTTGGGGGCGAGAACGCTTGTCTTCGCGCTCTTCCCAGTCATCTTGTTCTTTGGGCCAACGCTCTCGAGTCTGGCAATCGGCGTGGTGTTTTTCCTGTCGAGCCGAACGAACTGGATTTTGACTGATCAGGATCGTGCAGAGATCGACAATCTGGTGTTGCCGAAGATTATGGCCGCAGGTCTCCCCATTCGCAGCCTATGGCCGTAGAGAAGCGGCGGCGTGAGTTCGGCGGATCCCTCCGCGACTCATCGTGAAGTTACTGATCTGCTTCTTATGCGGAAAGCACCCGCCAAGTCGTCGTGCGACTCGAACGCAACCGGCGAGCGGTCTTGTTGACGGCTCTCTCGACCGATTTTAGTTTCTGATAGACCACCGGCCGGCTTTCGACGAACCGATCCAGCGAATTGCGGTACTTCAGAAAGAACATAAAGGTCTCTGCAAAGTCCTCGCAGGCACAATTCGAAGCGTAGCCAGATACGAAGTTCTTGTAGAGCAGCTTGCGGTAGAGTTTTTTCCGAGTCTCTTCGCTACGGCAGCGAGCCAATCGCATTTGGTACTCGAAATTGTTCTGCAATTGCCGCTTCCACGCTTCCAAGGCACGCGGGTTGCAGTTTTTATACTGGGCGCCGAACGTACGGACGAACCAGTCTTCACGAAAGAACTTAGGATCGATGTAGTACCACGCATGCGCAAATTCGTGGCGTATCACATCGATCAAGGTTAGCCCAGGGAGATTGGGAACGTTGGGTGTGTCACTGGGAAGATAGATCACCCCAGGCTTATAACCCTTGCTTACCCATGGCCCGGGAGCTTCAAAAATGTACGCGGATTCGCCTTCGCTTGGGCGATCGGAGATCCACAGCTCGATCTGATCTAGGTACTTGCCTTCTGCCAGCAAACCCACTTCAGCGAGCTCTTTTCGTACAACGTTGTAGGCGCGATCGACGTCAGTCATGGTATCACCACTGAAAACCACTGGATGCAAACTTGTGTGCATCGGCTGGTCGCCACAGTGGCGGAACAGCCGCGGCCGTCCTTGCCAGAGTTCAAGTCTGCACGCTTTTGCCCTCGTGTGCAAACGGATTTCGGTTAACATTTCGCG
>JANRMD010000580.1:0-5820 GCA_033761895.1 Pirellulaceae bacterium
CCCCCCCCCCGCCACTACACTACCTTCAATTAAGGTTGAGCCATTGTTGTTTCGCAAGTTGATATCCGAGTCCGCATTTAAAGCGGCAGCCCCCGTTTCCACACCCAGAAACGCAACATCGCCTCCTCCCACCTGATTGAACACTACCGTGCCATTCCCTCCCGACCGCAGTTGGCTGACTGTAGTTCGGACCGCAGAAGAGTTCCGCACGTCGACGGAACTACTCAGCGTATTGGCTCTCAACTGCGTCGTTTGAGTCTGTATGGCTCCCGTTGTGCCAATGCCTGAAACCGCGTTCAAGTCAACTTGATTTGAACTTAGCACTCCACTGCCAATGATCCGCTGCGCCGACTGGACATTAACCGTACCACCACTAGACCGAGTTGTGGCCAACAGTTGTATGTCTCCAGTATTCTGTGTTTGCAGAAGCACGCTGCCTACACCACCGGCCGACACGCCGGTCCCTTCAACGACAAGTCCACCGCCGACACTCACTAAACGAATATCGCTTTCATTGGCTGCAGGTGTGCCGTCTGGATTACTGGTCACTTGTTGAAAACGTACTTCACCGCCACCCGATTGAGTAAAGAGAATGTTCCCTCCCTGATTGGCAACGAGATTTGATACCATCACTGTTCCAGTTCTGTTGTTCGCAATTTGGACCACTCCCCCCAATCGATTCGCTGCACTGATTGAGCTAGACGAAGTCGCGATCGCTCCCGTGGTCCCAATGCCACTCGCGGCCTCCATCGAAATTGGCCCTGCCACCAGCGTTGCAGAGGCGTTGATTGAGCCGGTGGCACTATTGTGATCGCCCGCAACCAGTTGCAACCGGGAATTCAAGTTAGTGGAACTCAGCAGAATATCCCGGTCGGCACGCACTTCGATGAAGTCACTTGTGCTAACTTCCGTGACAGCTGACATCAGCACATTGCCGTTCACCGATTGAATCGAAGCAGAAGTTCCAGGGCCGCCCACGAAACGGATTTCATTGACACTATTGTTCAGCGTTACGTTGCCATTGTTGGCTTTGACCAGTCGACCGGTGCCCACATTCACGCGACCGCTAATATTGGAAACATCCAAGCCGTTTGATGAAAGCACGTCGCCATTGAAGTTCACCGTGCCAAAGGAACTTACCAACAGCGAACCCGCTTTCGATTCCAGCAGCCCAGTAAAATTCGCGATATCGTTTAGGTCAGTACCCCCAAGAACAGAAATCTGTTTGGCTTGTATTTGTCCGGCAGTAAGTTGCGAGCCAAACGTATTGTCGTTGCTGTCAACTTCGATCGACAGATCACTTAAGTTAGCGGCAATTGATACAAGATTAACGTCATTGGCAGAGGTTATTACTAAGACGACGTTTTGCAGTGCCTGTAGCGCTGCAAGACGCAGGGTGCTGGAATCACCGCCGGTTCCGAACAAATTCGTTAGACCATTGATACCCACCAATTGGATTTGGTTCACGTTCGTCTGCAAATCCATACCGCTATCGGACTGGATGGAGACTGCCTCCGCAACTTGAATACGGTTGAGGATAT
Source organism: Pirellulaceae bacterium (assembly GCA_033761895.1). Taxonomy (GTDB): domain Bacteria; phylum Planctomycetota; class Planctomycetia; order Pirellulales; family Pirellulaceae; genus Aureliella. Next base: position 1,542 of record JANRMD010000580.1, read on the forward strand.
TGTTCGCAGCGATATCTCCCGAAGACTGCACATTGAAGTTCACATCCAGCTGTGCGAAGTTTTGAATACTGATGCCGCCTGCGCCAATGCTCAGCAACCCGCCCAGTACCGCCGAGTCGTTCGCCGTCGATGTACCAGACAGGATCAATCCGCCCGCGGTGACTTGACGTAGGTTGGCCACCGCGTCGGTGCGAGTTGTCGAGCGGCCGATCTGCACGTCTAACGTGCCAGTTAACATATCCACATTACTCAAGTCGGTACTGTAGTCGCTACGGACGTTCAGTCGTGTTCCTGGATTTGTGGCCGTCACCGCAGCTAACGTCACAACACTGGTATTGCCTTTGGCGTCGATCGAGGTCGTATCGCCAGCAACGCCAGAAAGCCGAATCGAGTTGACTGAAGTCAGCAGATCGATCGACCCATTGGCTGTGATACCGCTGATGCCACTAAAGTCGACCGCTCCAACAATATTCGAAGCGTTGAAGGTCGTTCCCGCTGTAATCAGCGCCTGGATCCTCAGTTGGTCTAAATTCGAAAAGCTGACAGTACCAGTCGTCGCGACGTTTGCACCAATACTCGCGATATCGTTATTTGCAGCGCTGCCTGAGACCGCCAAACTGCCGGCTGTAATCACTCCGTTGGATCGAAAGATTGTCCCGGCCTCGTTATTGTTCACATCCACATTGGCTTCAAGCGCACCACCTGAAAGATTGATCGATGAAACCGTAATTCCGCTGTCTGACGTCAACCGCAGATTGCGAGCTCCTCCCACGGCACTGGTCGCCCCCAGCAAGACACTGTTTCCATCTTGATGCGACTCTAACGTTACGTCATCCAGCAAATCCACGGCAACGTTCGAAAAATCAATATTCCCGTCGACCCGTATCTCCGTTGCTGAACCAGCTACATCGTCGTTAAGAATCAAGTGCCCAGACGATATCGTTCCTCGACTATCCACAACCAATGACACAGGTCGAACAATCGTGCCAATGTCTCCCAAAGAGATACTGCCCGAATTCACAGCGAGGTTACCGCCCGAGGTATTAAAGCTCAAACCTCCCGAACCAGTGAAGGTCGTTCGCGAAACATCGATGGCGGCAGTGTTCTGCGCCGCGGCAGCTGGATTGGTTGCCATACTGAGAACTCTTCCCGCCGCATTTTCAACTCTCCCAACAATGCGAATGCCAGTGCCTGATACTCCATCAACTTGAATCGCTGGATTCGCAACGGTACCGAACCGCAAGGTACCAGCCGAATCCAGAATGTCTGCAGCGCTGAGATCGATCGTCACAGCATCAAAGTATGTAGCCCCCAACGAATTCAATCCGATGCCGCCTAGCAACACATCGCCACCATTGCTGCCATCGACACCTGAGGTTGCATTGGTATTGCTGGTGTTAATGGTCAGTGTGCTGCTCGCGACTTTAGGGGCGACAATCGAGTTACCAAAATCAACACTTCCTCCCGCTATTCCATTCGCACTCGAGCTCAAATCAATCGTTCCGTCAGCCAGGATTGTTCGGCCTCCAGCACTGACAGTCAGCGAGGATGGAGTTGCATTTTTTGCAATCAGCCGAATGTTGCTTAGTGACACTTGCCCTGGCGCGGCGCTATCTGTGTCGATCCTCAGGCGATTAAGCCCCGTGTTGCCGGCTGCATTGGCAACGTTGCCTAGCGAAACGTTTCCTGACGTACTCGTGCCGCGAGAATCTATTTCCAGTTCGGCTACGGCGGCCTCTCCATCGATTTCGCCTAGCGATATCGCCCCACCGTTGACGGTGCTCACACCCGCACCGCCTGACTTGATCTGTCGCACCGTCGTTCCATTGACCAACAGGGTGCCACCAGTCATGGATATGCTGCCGCCGTTGGATGTAATGTTGGCGGCCAAATGAGTTTTGGATGTACTGATGCCTGTGGTCGTGACGCCGCCCACAGTGGTCCAATCTCCGTTGATCCTTAAGTCATCAAACTGCGTTACCTGGATAGCACCTGTGGTTGTGGTGACGGTCGAGCCAAAGGTAACTAGATCATTAACGGTCGTGGAGCCTGAAACGAATACCGAACCCGAGTTCAATGACCCTGTCGCGAGGAAGCTGGAGCCGACGTTGTTGTTATCCGCGTCAACGGCCGCGATCAACGAGCCGTTTTGAAGATTGATACTCCCAATCGTAGTGTTAGTCGCACTCGATAGGCTCAACGAAACATTCGGATTGGTAGCAGTAACCGACCCGATATTCAAACTGCCTGTCGCACCACGCGCCGTTAGGACATTAGTCGATCCATTAGCACCAGCCAACAAAATACCGGTAGCGATCGTCGTGAAATCGATTGGTCCATTATTGGCCGTAACATCGGCGTTTGTGCCTAGCGTTAGCCCAGCAACATTGGTGAATGTGACGCTTGTTTGGGACTCCACGTCACCATTGAACGTCACCTTGTCGAGCTGCGAGAAAGCAATCGCGCCTGATGTTGTACTGAGAGTCGAATTGATCGTGGCCACATCATTATTGCTCGCTGAGCCTGCGATATTCACCGTTCCGGCTGACACTGCACCCGACGATGTAAAAGTTGAGCCGACATTGTTGTCATTGGAATCGACAGTCGCTGTCAGCGTTCCACCGGTGAGATTTATGGCCGACGCAGTGATGTTTGCTTCCGAGTTCAGGGTTAAATCTCGAGCCGCTGCGGCAACGGTGGCCACATCCCCCAGCAGCATATTGCCGGTTCCATAAGTCCTAAGCAATGCGTTGTCCGTCAACTTGATCTTAGCGTTGGCGAGATTCAGGTCGCCATCGACATGTAACTCAGTGCTCGCTCCAGGACCATCATCGAGCAGCAAGTCGCCGCTTGTCGTTGCACCACGTGTATCGACGGTCAGTGCATTGGGCCGATTAGCAGCCAACACGCCGATGTCGCCCAAGACAACGTCGCCAGCATTCGTCGCAGCGCCGCCAAAAGTATCAAACGCCAAGCCATTGGTCGATTGAAAATTGGCCTTAGACACATCAATCGAACTCGAATTGGCCGAGGCCCCACCGGGGTTTGTCAAGAAAGACAACACTCCACTGAAGGCTTTGACGATGGTGCCTATCAGTGTAATGCCAGTCCCAGATGTACCATCGACTGCGATCCGCGGATTCGCCTTGGCATTGAAGTCCAAATCTCCATTGACCTTAGCCGCATTAGCGGCACTTGTATCGATCAACACCGAGTCAAAATAGTTCGCGCCGTTGTTGGAGACGCCTGCAAATTTGATGTTACCTCCATTCCCACCCGCAGCATTCGTGTTGCTAGTGTTCAGTGTGAGCGTGCTCGCTGCCGTGGCGGGGGTTACTTCAGAGGTTCCAAAGTCAATCGAGCCTCCATCAATCGCACTATTGCTGCTCAAGTCAATTGCACCGTTGGCTCGAATCGCGTTCCCGCCAGACGCCACAACCAAAGCTGCTGCCGTCGCAGGTCCCTTTGCAATCAATCTTGTACTGCTGAGCGTTACTTGGCCCGCAGTCGCCGCATCAGTACGAATATTGAGTTGATTTAAGCCGGAGGTCGCGGCAGTCACAGCACCTATCGATACCGATCCGCCAGTCGCTGACCCTCGCGAATCGACCGTTAAACTCGCCGCACCGTTCTCGCCATCCACACTCCCCAAAACGATACTACCGCCTACAGCTACACCTCCACCGTCTGACGATATCGTCCTAACGGCCGTTCCATCGATCAGGAGCGTGCCACCATTCATGGTAATGTTGCCACCGTTGGTCGTGACATCGGCCGCTAAGTGAGTCTGAGAGCCCGCAATACCAGTGATCGTTACTCCTCCAACCGAGTTGATCGGAGCGTTAATCTCCAAATCACCAAACTGATTGATGGTCACTCCACCAGCACCAATTGTTAACGTGTCATTCAACGCTGCTTGGTCGTCCACTCGCGAACCGCCCGATACCGACATCGATCCCGCAGTGACCTTCTTGAAAGTTGCGACCTTCGGCGATGCAACATCCTGGCCACTGTAGGTAGCCACCAAGTTACCACTTTGGATGTTAATATCTTCCGCATCTAAATCCGTATCGCTACTCAGCGTCAGCGAGACGTTGGCATTCGTTGCCGAGACTTGGGCAAGCCTAATACTGCCCGTCGAGCCATTGGCAGTGATAATATTGGTGCTGCCATTCGCACCATTCAGCAACACACCTGATGTAATAGCCGTGAAATCCAGTGGCCCATTGTTTGAAGTGACATCAATGTTGGATTCAAGTGTTAGCGGTCCTGTAACACT
>JANRMD010000581.1:0-13092 GCA_033761895.1 Pirellulaceae bacterium
ATCAGCCTACTAGGTTATACTTGGGTCGCGTCGTCATAAGTGGCGGCGATTGCAATTGCCTTAGGAAACCCTAAGCTCGAGTGAACCAGCAAACGAACGGAGTTGCGTTGTGCCTGAGAACCCTTTCCAAGCACCCAGAGACTCACATGCGCGCGAAGAAAAGCAACTAGGCTTAGCGCCAACTAAGGCTGCTTACAATGTCGTCACCGATACCGTGACGGGCGTGAACGTGCGTTGGTCCGATAACAAATTCCAGGCTATTTTTGTATTGATCTCGATGGTGGTGATCGCAGCGTTGGGAGCTCTGCTTGCTGCGCTAAACGCTCAATGGAATTTGCCCTGGTTTGGTGGCGCGTTGATTGGAGCGTTTTTAGGTTTGGTCATCGGAGTACTGGGAAGCGGAATTTTCCTGATGTTTTATCGGGCCGCAAGGCACCTCAAAGGCAAGCACGATTAGGTGCACCATCAGATAGATTGAAAGTTGAGTTGCAAATTGTGTTGAAGTGATTTTTATGGACTGGAATCGTTCAAGGAACTCGCAAAGTAGCCTATACTCTAGGCTGACCGGATAAACGAAGGTCCAGTGACAGCAACCACCAAGCAATCTAACGATACCCACAACTACTGATGGCCGTAAATCTGAATCCAATCGACAATTATCTCCACGGTAGCTGGGAGGCGCTGGGCAACGGGGCGCCCATGTTAGTTGCACTTGCGCAGCTGTGCAGCGAACGGTGGGTACGCAGTCAGTCTGGTGCCGTTGAATTGAGTTCGCTCAGTGGGGAAGCACAAGCTATTCTGTTTGCAGCTCGCGGTCGGGGCATTGTCGAAATCAAAGCCGTAAACTCGGCATTTGATGCTGCCGCGCGACTGCTGGCTGTGTATGTTGAACTGGATGATGAGCACACGATCGCATTTCGTGATTCAAAGAATCCAGAAGTCACAGTTCGCTTTCTAGATGGTTTTCGCGAACTGTGCGAAAAAGGGCTGATGCTGCACCATATCTATCGCGACTTTTCACTTGCCCCAAGTGCCATCGCGTTGGCGAAGAACATCGAGCGTGAGCAGGTGCAGCATCTTCTCGACAAGGCCACAGAATTCGGACTGCATGACTAATGACAAGCCAAGTTCAAGTGTGGCGGAAATTCAAATGGCCCTCCGTGGTAGTGATCGGCTTGCTGGTTGCAGTCGTTGTCTATTCCACGCGGTTTAGAGTTGATCCGGTCACCAACAAGGCTGCAGAAGCCATTTCGACCGCCAAACCGATTCCAGCCCCGGCCGGCTTCGCTGAGCAGTTCCTGGCCAGAAGCAGCGATAAAGGCAAGGACCAAGGGCAAGCGGATGAACCAGCCAGTGGTCACGCGCTTGATCCGGTCTTAGAACTTGCCAGGAAAGCTCTGACGCAGATTCAAACTGAAGTTGACGACTACACGGGGCGGTTGATCAAACGCGAACGAATCAAGGGAGTCCTGGGCAACGAAGTGCAAATGGATTTCAAGATACGGACGCGACGAGAAGTGGATGGCAAGATCATTCGACCCCTGTCGGCCTACTTGAAATTTCTGGAGCCCAAGTCGGCACGTGGTCGCGAAGTCATTTGGATCGAAGGCGCCAACGGCAACAAGTTGACAGGCCATGAAGGCGGCTTTTTAAACTTGGTTCGCGTTGAGCTCGAACCGACCGGTATGTTGGCCATGATGGACAACAAGTACCCCATCACCGAAATCGGGCTAACCCGATTGGTCGAGAAGCTTATCGAAAAAGGCGAACGCGATCGCTTGGTAGGGCCGTGTGAAGTGCAGATTGTCGAAGACCAACGCGTTGGCGACCGCACTTGTCAGCTGATTCAAGTGACACACCCGAAACCCGATCCACGCTACGATTTTCACATCGCACAGATCTTTATTGACACAGATCGCATGATTCCGCTGCGTTACGCGGCTTTTCTGTGGCCTACGGAAGTGGGCGGTGAACCGTTGCTCGAGGAGGAATACACCTATCTTGATCTGAAGCTGAATGTTGGTTTAACTGACTCGGATTTTGATCCTGACAATAAGGCTTACAATTACCCGTAGTCGAATTACAGTTGAGACACTCGAGGCAATTCCAAAGGTATCGACCATGCGTACAGTCATCAAATCAATCGCGCTGTTAGTAGTTCTGATGCCGAACTTTGTTTACGCGCAAACAAAGTTCTCAAAGATCACCACCATCGCTGGTAATGGAAAAACTGGACCAGCTGAAAGGCAAGGCGCAGCGACGGCTGTCCCCATCAGCAACCCGTTTGGCATCGAGCCCGATTCGAAGGGCAACTTGATCATCGCTTCTTTTGATCAGCATGTAATCTATCGCTTAAGCGCCGACCGCAAGTCGCTTGAGTTGATTGCTGGCACGGGGGCAGAAGGGATGTCTGGGAAAACGGGAGACGGAGCTACGACCGTGGCGATGAACCAACCGCACGAAGTTCGCGTCGACCCGCAAGACAATATCTACATCGCTGACACTCGCAACAATCGCGTTGGTCTAGTGGATCCACGCGGCAAATGGAAAGCAGTTGCTGGAACTGGTGAAGTTGGCTATGCGGGTGATGGCGGACCTGCGGTGGATTGCACGATGAATCAGGCTTACAGTATCGCCGTCGATGGTACCGAGTTGTTTGTGGCCGACTTAATGAACCACTGCATCCGCAAAGTGGACTTAATGAGCGGCAAGATCATGACCATCTGTGGGACTGGCAAGAAAGGTCGGCCAGTGGATGGTGCGACCGCAAGCGAGCAAGCTTTGGAAGGGCCTCGCTCGCTGGCGATCGACAAGCAGAACTTGTGGATCGTACTGCGTGAGGGTAACAGCGTCTGGCGGATCGATCGTGCCACTGGAAAGATCCATCATGTCGCAGGCTCTGGCCAGAAGGGTTTTGCAGGCGACGGTGCGGATGCGAAACTCTGCAAGTTAAATGGTCCCAAGGGGGCTGCGGTAAACCCCGGCATTGCCTTGTATATTGCTGACACCGAGAATCACGCCATCCGCGTGGTCGATCTCAAGACCAATGTCATCAGCACAGTGGTTGGTTCCTCGAAAGGCGAGCCGGGCTTTAATGGCGATGGGGACCAACCTACGACACGCTTGCTCAAGCGTCCCCATGGCGTGTGTTGGCTATCAACCGGCGAGTTGTTGATCGGTGATTCCGAGAACCATCGTGTGCGTGTATTGACACCTTAGATTTATGCGTCGCTGGAATCCGGTTTATTAACCGTTCAGCGACAGACTTCCGCTGGATCAAAACCTTGACTGTTCCATCTGTTTGGCGCGTTCTAGATGTCAACGCAAATCGCGCCGCTGAAGGTTTGCGTACGATTGAAGACATCGCGCGATTAGTCCGTGAAGATGCTGTGGCATCGCTTTGGGCAAAATCGCTCCGGCATGAGTTGGCGGCTGCGATCTCGAAAGTCGATCGAGCGCAGCGCTTAGCGGCTCGAAGTACGGAAACCGATGCGGGGACGACCCACACGACCCAGTCGGAGTGGTCGCGCGTGGACTGGCAAGCGATCGTGAGTGCGGCTTGTGAACGCGTGGGGCAATCGCTGCGATGCTTGGAGGAGTTCTCCAAGTTAGTGGATGAGTCGATTGGACTGGAGTTCAAATCGCTTCGATACAGGGCCTATGACGTATTGGCTCAGCTTGAGTTGCGGCTCCGTCGGGAATCGATTGCGAAATCAGCCAACGTGTATTTGCTCATCGATTGTGCGTTACCGATCGAACAATTTGCGGACACTGTCGCCCAATACGCTAGGGCTGGGGCCGACTTATTGCAACTGAGAGATAAAACTTGCGATGGCGGTCGCTTAGTTGCCTATGCCCGAGCTGCCGTAGCAGCCCTAGTGGATACGAACTCGAAACTGATCATCAATGACCGCATTGATATTGCCTTGGCGAGCGGTGCGGCAGGTGTGCATCTTGGCCAAGAGGACATGAACTACGTGGATGCTCGTCGTATCGCGGGTCCTGATTTATGGATTGGCATTTCTACACACTCGCTGGAGCAAGCGCTTGCCGCTGAGCTAGCTGGAGCGGATTACATTGGCTGTGGGCCTACGTTTCCATCCCAAACAAAGTCCTTCGAAAATTTCCCAGGTACGGCTTTCCTGAGTGAAGTTGCCCAGCGAATCGCCATTCCCGCATTCGCCATCGGTGGGATTAATACAGGCAATCTGGATCAAGTCATGCAAGCGGGCGGTAGACGCGTTGCCTTGAGTTCCGCGATCCACAAGAGCGGGAATCCAGCCGCGACGCTGGGCAGCATCAAGCGTCGATTAGAGGCGGGAATGGCATGAAGTTGTGGAACAAATGTTCTACAATGACTAAGCTAAAGCCTCCCGCCTTCGACAGCCCACCCCAACGATCCCCAACGATGGAGTCACTAGATGCACGTTCGATCCTCTGCGCTGATTGTTTGGCTCGGTATTATCTGGCTCGGTGCTCTGTTGCTTCCGCAATCCGCATTCGCGCAGCAGAAAGAAGACCAACCCGATGGCCCAGCACTATCGCCTGCGGAATCGTTTCAGCAGTTTGTGACCAGCGATGGCTTAAGCATAACGGAACTATTGACTGAGCCAACGATTCGACAACCGCTGTTTGCAACGTTCGATGTGGATGGTCGATTGTGGGTGGTGCAGTACTTGCAATATCCCGAACCAGCGGGGATCAAACAGCTGAGCCGCGATAACTTTTGGCGGATTGTTTACGATCGGATGCCCAAACCTCCAGGGCAGGACGTACCTGGTGCTGATCGAATCACGCTCTTTGAGCAGGGGGGCGACGGTCAATACAAAGAGATAGGCGATTTCGTTTCGGGTTTGAATATAGCGACCTCCATCGTTCCGACCTCGCGTGGAGCTTGGATTTTACAGCCACCTTATCTACTGTTTTATCCGGATGCAAACGGTGATCTGAAGGCGGACGGACCACCCGAGGTGCACTTGCAAGGATTCGGGCTGGAGGACACGCACTCAGTCGTCAATAGTCTATGCATGGGGCCAGACGGTTGGCTGTACGCGGCACAGGGTAGCACCGTTTCGGCTGCAGTGGCCAATTATGGTTCAAGCGATCCGCCTCAAAAGAGCATGGGGCAATTGATTTGGCGTTACCATCCCGATTTGCGAAAGTACGAGATTTTCGCAGAAGGTGGTGGCAACTCATTCGGTGTGGCCTTCGACGATTCTGGGCGAGTGTTTTCGGGACATAACGGGGGCGACACGCGAGGCTTTCACTACGTTCAGGGTGGCTACTTTCGCAAGGGCTTCAATAAGCACGGCAATCTGTCGAACCCCTATTCGTTTGGCTACTTGATGCCTATGGAGCACGATCCCATCCAGCGCTTTACGCATACAATGTTGTCCGCCAGGGGAACCAGCCTTGAAGCGCAAATGCCTGACTCGCTGCTGTGTGTTGATCCTCTGCATGGAACGCTGGTCAATGCAAAACTGATCCCTCGCGGTTCGACTTATCGGACTGAAGATGTTGGCTTGGCACTGAAGACAAAGGACAAGTGGTTTCGTCCAGTTGCTATAGCCGATGGGCCGGATGGGGCAGCTTACGTTTGCGATTGGTATGATTTTCAAGTCGCCCACATCTATGCGCACGTGGGCAAGTTGGACAAAGACCACGGTCGCATCTATCGCGTGGCTGGTACAACGCAAGGTGCGGCTTGGGACCCGAAGATAGCTCGCGGCCAAGATGCACTGTCGCTCGCGTGGTTGCTTGAGCGACTCAAGCACCCCTATCGTTGGCAGCGCTCGCACGCGCGGCAGTTGATCGCCGAACATCCACTCCGCAATACGGCTCGCAACGCGCTGAGCCAACTCCTCCAAACCAATGGGCAACCTGCGCTTGAAGCGCTGTGGACGATGCACTTGTGTGGCTGGATACCAGATACGATTCCTTTCCGATCGCAGGAGTCGGCGGCGGTTGAACTGCGTAACTTGACCAGTCATGCTTCGGCCGATGTTCGATCTTGGGCCGTGCGCTTGGTCTGCGATGACCAGTTGGTGAATCCGCAAACGCTCAAGGAGTTATTGTCTTTGGCCGAGCGAGAGCGAGACCCGCAAGTGCTCAGTCAAATCGCTTGTTCGGCCAAGCGGTTGCCAGCTGAAATGTCAAACAAGCTTGTTGCGACTTTGCTAAATCGCGACCTGCCACTCGACGATTTGCACCTACCCCATTTGATTTGGTGGGCCGTGGAGAAGCACGCAGATGATTATGCAAATCTTGAGCAGAGTTTATTGAACGTGGACTCGCTGTGGGATCGCGAGTTGTTTGTTGGGCAGATCGCTCCCAAGTTGGTCAAACGCTGGGCCTTAAAGGGAGGCACCCCTTCGATGTCCAATCTTGCAAATTTGCTGCGGCGAGTGAAGGGACTGAGTTCAGAGCGACGAGCGCGGGCGGTCCCGCCATTAACCGCTGGATTCGAAGAGGCCTTTGAGGGGCGCACTTTGGCGTCCGTGAGCGACGCGGTACTTGATAGCCTAATCGAACTGGGGCAACCTTCGTTGGCTTTGCGTTTGCGACGCGGCGACAAATCGGCTTTTGAACAAGCGATTGCGGTAGTCGCTGACAGTAAGCAACCCCAAGCCGAACGCGTTCAGTTGCTTCAAATCTTGGGGCAGATACGATCGACGGATCCCAAGACGGCAGAACAAATGACTGCAGCGCTGTTGCGGTTGGTGGCGGAGGATAACCTTCAGGCAATCAAGTCATCGGCGGTCGCGGCACTCGCGCAGGGCCAAGGAGAAATCGCGGAGTCCCTGTTGTCGCTATGGGACAACATGTCTGTTGAAACAAGATTAGCGGTTGGTGCGCTGCTCGCATCGAGAGTGGAATGGACTACTGCTTGGGTGAATGCGGTCGAAAAACAGCGCGTCGGGGCAAACGACGTGCCGCTGGAAGTCGTGCGAAGTATGCGGCTGCACAGCGCTCCGAGCTTGCTCGAACGCATGGCCAAGATCTATCCAGTTAGCGGCAACATCGATCTGCCCAAAGCCAAAGCGGCGGTTAGCAAAATTGCGGCGACGATTGAGGCTGGCAATGGAGATCCGTATGCCGGCAAGAAACTCTACATGCAGTCGTGCGGCCGGTGCCACACCCTGTTTGATGGTGGAGGGCAGATTGGTCCAAGCCTGACGGGATATCAACGCGATCAACTCGAAACACTGACCTTGAACATTGTCGGTCCAAGCCTCGAAGTGCGTGAAGGCTACCAAAGCTACGCCTTGTTAACGGAATCAGGTCAATTGCTCACCGGCTTTATTGAGCAAGATTCGCCCGATCAAGTGACACTGCGCGCCGTCGATGGACTATCGTATACGATCGAGCGGGAGCGGATCGAGTCCATGAAGCCTCAGCCGCAATCGCTAATGCCCGAAGGACTATTGGATAACTTGAGCGAACAGCAGATTCGCGACCTGTTCGCGTACCTAAGAAGTTCGCAACCGCTGAGCGATGGAACGTGAGAGAAGTTTGAAGTTTGGAGTTCGAAGTTTGAAATGAGACCTTAGACCTGACGCCCTGGGGAATACACAAAGTGAAATCATCTTTATTTTCGATGCAGTTGAACATTGCAGTCGTGTGGATTGTAGTGGTTTGTTCTTCACTGCAAGCGCAAGAGGTAAAGCAAATGCGACTGGGTATGATTGGACTAGATACATCGCATGTACCTGCATTCGCCAAGCTGATCAATGATCCAGCCGGCAAAGGCAAACTGGCCGAGATGCAAGTCGTGGCGGCTTTTCCGGGAGGCAGCGATGATCTGCCGACTAGCCGCGATCGGGTGGCTGGCTATACCAAAGAACTACAGGATATGGGGATCGAGATCGTAGACTCGATCGAGACCCTGCTGACTAAAGTCGACGCGGTGCTGCTCGAAAGCGTTGATGGTCGCAAGCACCTCGAACAGGTACTGCCTGTATTTCGGTCGGGCAAGCCGGTGTTTATTGACAAACCGCTGGCAGGCAACTTGGCAAATGCGTTGGCCATCGATTTACTCGCCCAGAAGTATAAGGCCAAATGGTTCAGTAGCTCTTCATTACGTTTCAGTGCAGGCACGATTCGCTGGCGTGAAGATCCTGAATTGAAGGGGCAGGTCAAGGGCGCGGCGAGCTGGGGGCCGTGTTCACTGGAAGCCACGCACACCGATCTTTATTGGTACGGCGTGCACGGTGTTGAAACGCTTTACACGGCCATGGGCACTGGTTGTAAGACCGTGACGCGCATGCATACAGAGGGAACCGACTTTGTTGCTGGCCAATGGGCTGATGGTCGTGTTGGCACGTTTCGAGGAATCCGAGACGGCAAGGCTGATTACGGTTTGGTGGTTTATGGAACAAAATCGATTGACGTAGGCGGCAAGTACGATGGCTATGCACCACTCGTGATGCGGATCCTTGATTTCTTCGCTGGTGGTGAAGCCCCGGTTGCTCCCGAAGAAACGATCGAGATGTTTACGTTCATGGAAGCCGCCGATGTTAGCTTGGATCGAGGCGGAGCACCGGTGACGTTGGAATCGGTCAAAGAGGCGGCGCTCATCGAGGCCAAACAGATTGTTGCCAAGTTGGATCCCAGTTAAGCAAACTAGGATGGTGGCGATCGGCGAGAAGTGTCTTAATTCCTTGGAATAACCGGTCGATTCGGATTTGACAAATCGAAATCGCTGTTTTGAAGCCACAAAAGGTCGTAGTTTGTGAATCGAAAAAGAGCATTGTCTGCGAAACTTGCGTTTCGCAAACAACGCCCCGAGGTGTCTTTCGATCCGTATTTCTTCTGCGTCCTATTTGTCGGAAGTCGACTTGAGGGTGGCTTTCAGTTGGTCGCGGAGTTCCTTGATCTCGGCTCGCAGCGATTCAACTTGCGACTTCAATTCCTTGACTTCTTCAGGCATTGCAGCAGCAGCTTGAGCCCATTTCGAGGACTGCTCGGCGCGAGCGGCAATTTCCTTTGCCATCTCACTTACTTTTTCAGCCATCTCTTTGTCCATAACTTTTGCGATCTCAAAGTTGCCGGTTGGAGCGATTAGGGCAATACGATTTTTGATCTCGGCGATATGATCCTTAACCTGCTTGCCATCCACATTCGCCTTTTCTTCAGCACTTAGCTTGCGACCTTGGACCGTAATCTTACCCTTTTTGTCCAGCATCTCGGTTACCGTCTTGCGGATATCCTCGGGCATTTCATCCATTTTGTCGCTGGAGTACTCCTTGGTTTCTCCTTCTTGCTTGACGGTTACTTTAGCGGGGCCTTCACCTTCGCGATGGATGCTAATCTCAAGGTTCTTGCCATCCACAGACTTGTGGATTTCCATTCGGATAATACCTTTTGGATCCCCTGGCAGTTTCGTGGGCGTTCCAAAACGCAATATGCGTACGTTCGATCCATGAAGGTCTTCGACCATCTTTTCGATCTCTTCTGGCGACTTGTTATTCAAGTCGAAAGAAAACTCAGCCGCTCCTTTAACATCGTCGGTGAGGAGATTGACCCCCTCAGCGTTAACGGTGACCTTCATCTCGGCAGGCCGAGCCACGGGAGTCAGTTCAATCGCTTTCGATTCACCCTTACGCAGAACTTTCAGCTTTAGGGCAGGCGCCTTACCTTCATCGTCGGTCTTGATGGTGAGCATCTGAGCCAACAACGATTTAGGATCGGTCAGTTTTTGTTCACCGACAGCAACGACAATATCGCCCTTCTCTAACCCAGCTTTGCTGGCTGGGCTGTCGGGATACACCGAATCAACCAGCACTCCATCTGTTGAACCAATGTAAGTCGCTAGATCGCCTTCAACCGGCTTGAGAGCAATACCTAGCCAAAACTTTGGCGCTTCTGCTTGTTCTTCTTGCTCAGCCCCATCCTCATCATTGCTGATGACGAATGCAAATTCCTTGGTCTCAGCCTGCTGGGCTTGTAAACGACTGCCAAAGCTGGCTACTGCTGCCCAGACTGCTGCTGTGGATACCCAAAACTTAAAGAAACTTTTGCGCATTCTCATTCCTCCATCGAAACTGAATTAAATTCTCAGAGCGCCCTTGCGATCAGACAACACCTAACAGGTTGCCGTTCGGTGGGCTTTGTAGCACTTATTTCGCTAGTGGAGCGTCAAACTTAAATATTAGGATTAGCCTCCGTGCGCTAGCACCGGTTACCGCGGCGAAAACCGGACGCTAGCGCGTTCCGGCTGATATTACAAACCTTAAAATTAAGCTGTGACAATCCACTAGAGAAGTATTTTCTCTTCCCAACACCGAACCAGCCCTTGTAGGGCATACACACTACCTGAAAAAGGCGGTTAATTATGGGGTGGCGTCTGAGGATTTTCACGTGCTAGCGGGCGATAGCGAGGCGACCTACTTGTGAATTTTTTGTAGAGGGATTTCCACACGCAGCATTGCGATTAAGGAATTGCTACAATCTGCCGAATGTTTGCTAGCTCATGAGGAGTATAGCGGTCCAGTTCTGCGAAGGATGTCGTTGAACCGAACATTTGCAAGAGCAATTTTCAAGTGGCAGCAAAACTCACAGGGAAAGTTGTCGAAATCGACTCTACGGGAAATCTCGTAACGGATGTTTCGGCTGAAAAGTTGCAAGGTGCCCCCCACGACTCGTCGTTGAGAATTGTCGTCGACGAACATGAGACCTTTGGGCTCTTTCCCCTCGAGCACAACCAACCTGCAATGACCCTGGTTGCGATTGCGGACAAAGTAGGAGCAGTCAAGATTATCTTGGTCGACGACAGCGCCTCAACGATGTTGGGCATTCGAGTGGGCGCGCCAGTTGAAGTTCACTGGTGATTTCAAACATTCCATCTTTAGAATCGGCTGGGGACAGTGGTCCCAAGCTGCGTTGATCAGGTAGCACCCTTTGAATTCAGTGAACTCGTTTTCTTCTCGCTCGGGACAGCTGCTCACGAACTGCGATGAACGTTTGGAATGGGATCGCAACCATTACTGGCACGCCTTCACTCAGATGGCTGAGTATGAACCTCTGGTCGTGGATCGCGCCGAAGGAGTCTGGCTGTTCGACTCGACCGGCCGCGCGTTGCTAGACGGTGTGAGCAGTATGTGGTGCAATGTCCATGGACATCGCCATCCGTTGATCGACAAAGCGATAGTTGAACAGCTTGGTCGAGTTTCGCATGTCACGTCGCTGGGTATGAGCAACTCGACCACGATCGATTTGGTGAAACGCTTAGTGGATATCGCGCCTGATGGACTGGAATGTGTCTTCTTTAGTAGCGATGGCGCGTGCGCCGTTGAAGTTGCCTTGAAGATGGCGTTTCAATACTGGCGTCAAATAACTTCCCCTCAGCCCCAACGCAATCTCTTTTTAGCGCTCGGCGAAGCTTATCATGGCGACACGCTGGGATCTGTGGCCGTTGGCGGTGTTTCCCGATTTCACGCGATGTTTGATCCGTTGTTGTTTGATGTTGTGCGTGGTCCATGTCCCGACAGCTATCGCTTGCCGCCTCACATTGGACCTGAAGATGCGACCGCACATTATTTGGGTGAATATGCAAGACTGATTGAGACGTTTCAAGATCGTTTAGTGGCCGTGGTGGTCGAACCGCTAGTTCAAGGTGCTGCTGGCATGGTGATGCACCCGCCTGGGTTTTTAAGTGGTCTGCGACAGTTGACTCGCAAGTACGACATTCTGCTGATCGCTGATGAAGTGGCCACGGGCATCGGACGCAGCGGTCGCATGTGGGCTTGTGAATGGGAGCAGGTACAACCTGATTTTCTGTGCACTGGGAAAGGGCTGACAGGTGGTTATCTACCGATGGCAGCAACCATCACCACACGAGCTGTGTGGGATGCGTTTTTGGGCAACTACGAGGATTCCAAGTCATTTTTCCATGGTCATACCTTCGGTGGCAATCCGTTAGCCGCCGCTGCTGCACTGGCCACTTTGAATTTGTTTGAAACTGAAGAAACACTAGCGAACGTCGAACGGCAAGGGGCCTATCTCGAGACCTGCCTGAAGCCGCTTGAGTCCCATCGGCATGTTGGCAGCATACGTCGTAAAGGACTGATGGCTGCGGTGGAATTAGTCGCCAATCGTGAATCCCAGACACCATTCCCTTGGACCGAGCGGCGAGGCTGGAAGGCCTGTCAGGCAGCCCTGGACCGTGAAGTCTGGCTAAGGCCATTGGGCAATGTGATCGTCATCATGCCTCCGCTTTGTTCACGCGAAGAGCACATCGAACAACTCGCAGCCGCCGTAATTCATGGCGTGCAAGCCGCAACGGTAGTTTAATCTTTAATCTGCTGTCCTCTCTAAAAAGTAGTAGGCTGCTGAAAAAGCAAATTAAATTTTTGGGTTGAATAGCATTTGAGTGGCACGCACTGAGTATTCGAAGGGCGTGGTCTAAGCGTAATTTACCACGCCCTTCGCACTGCCTAGAGCGTGCCACCCCCAAATCCAATATGGGCACGTCCGAGTCGCGAGCCCAGCACGTTGAAGCGTGCGAGCTGTGCCGGCAACGCCTGATGTATATGTCGTCGATGGAATCGAATGAACTTGAAGTGAGCAAATTGCTCAATGGGTTCGTGACGTTGAATGACAAGCACTCACAGACAGGATTCGAACAACCGAGTAGTCACGGACTTGGCCAACATGATGTCCTACTTGATCCACCGTCACAGCTTGTTTTAGGGTTTGTAATATCAGCCGGAACGCGCTAGCGTCCGGTTTTCGCCGCGGGAACCGGTGCTAGCGCACTGCGGCTAATCCTAGTAGGTCATCTGCCGGACGCTGGTAGCGTCCGCCACGTGGCCTCGCCGAACTTTTGGTTTGCGGATAATATCTTGGGCATGAATCCAGCCATGCCAACCAAAAAATATGAAGCTCTGATTTTCGATTGTGACGGAACGCTCACGGACTCGATGCCGGTCCACTTCGTCGCTTGGAATAGGACCATGAAGCTCTACGGAATCGACTTTCCGGAAGACCGTTTCTACGCCATGGGTGGAATCCCAACCGATAAGATCATTCGCACGCTCGCCGATGAGCAAGGGGTTGCAGTCGACGCGCATCAAGCGGCCATGGCGAAGGAGA
>JANRMD010000582.1:0-21011 GCA_033761895.1 Pirellulaceae bacterium
GTTCTATCCGTCTCGAGAAAAGCACAACGAAGAAACAGGCCGAAACCATCAAGACCAATATCGAGCACTTGAACGCTTCCATGGCATCACAGGGGCCGCTCGATCTTGCGGTAGCCACCTGGCTGGGAGCGATCAAAGCCAAGGCCCCAAAACTGTACGACAGAATTGCCAAAGCGGGTTTGACGAATTCAGCGCCAATCGTCCACCAAGTGACGCTTGGCGAGTACTTGGACGCTTATTTCAAAGGCCAGTCTGTTAAGGCCTCAACCGAGACGGTTTATCTCCACACTTGGAAACGGCTCGAAGAGTACTTCAAACGATCAACTCCGTTGGCGAGTATAACCCCTGCGATGGCTAAACAATTCAAATACTGGCTGGAAAACACGAGCAACAAACGAGATAAAGCGGTCAAAGCTGATGGTGAGAAGAAAGCCAAGCCGGTTCCGCTTGCAATAAACACCGTGCGCCGGCGCATCGGACTTTGTCGCCAGATATTCGCCCAGGCCGTTCAGGATGGCGAGATCACTCGAAATCCATTTATGGGAAAAGACATGCAAACGACAGTGCGAAGCAACAGGAAGCGACAGTACTACGTACCGCTGGAAGACTTCAACAAGGTTCTTAAGGCCGCACCAAACGCACGATGGCGGGCCTTGCTGGTATTGGCTCGAGTTGGAGCGTTTCGAATTCCGAGCGAAGCCCAAGGGCTCAAATGGGAGCACATTGCATGGGAGGCTAAGCGAATCTCAGTTGTACTAAGTAGCAAAACCGAGCATCACCAAAACCGAGCCGTTCGGATTGTGCCGTTGCTGCCAGCGATCGAAGCCGAGCTCCTAAAACTACATATCGAAGCTGCGGAGGGTGCTGAGTATGTCTTCCCCGACATCGACGAAAGTACGAACCTAAGAACGACAATGTTGAAAATCATCACGCGGGCTGGCGTGGCACCGTGGCCTAAGCTCTTCCAGAACCTGCGGGCGTCGGGGTGTACCGATTTTGCTCGAACCATGCCCAGCCACGTTGCGGCCGCTATCTGCGGGCACACTGAACAAATTGCAATGGAACACTACCGGATGGCGACTGACTGGGACTACAACGAAGCCCTTGAAAAAGTTGGCGCACTAAATGTGCCTACCGTGGACGATGATGTCGAAAAACCTTCGCAAAATACGGCACAGCAAAGTAACGCAGAGCAGGAGCAAAATGGGGCAGCGGGTGAAGAAAAACCCAATGAAATCAAGGTTTTACCGCTTGTTTTAGAGGCTTTATTAGTGGGCGATACTGGATTCGAACCAGCGACCTCAACGATGTCAACGTTGCGCTCTAACCAACTGAGCTAACCGCCCTAATTGTGGCTGGGATTTTGTGTCAGCCACGAAGTAGGGAAGTATATGCGGGGGAGAAGGTTCGTGCAATATCGTCGAGGGACTCCGTAAGTGAGGGATGTTGGCTAGAATCTTGGCGAGCAGGGGCTGCGAAAACGGCACGGCGAAAATGACGCGAGGAATGACGCGAGGAATAGCGATAAAGGCTGCTTTAAAGGCTAGGGAAATGCAATGGTGAGGGCTGAACAGAGCTTGGAATCGGGGTGGAGTCACTGGCAAACGCGGTGGGAAGAGCGGTTTTGCGAGTTCGTGAAAAATCAGATGCAAGATGCAGATCCGGGCCACGATTTGGCTCATGTTCGTCGAGTCGTCAACGCTGCTGTCAGGATCGGGGAAGCGGAAGGGGCGGCGGCTGAGGTGGTTTTGCCGGCGGCTTGGCTGCACGATTGCGTGGTTGTACCCAAGAACTCACCCCAACGTAGCCAGGCTTCAAGAATGGCGGCTGAGCGAGCGGCGATATTCTTGGGCGAAGTGGAATACGAAAGTGCTTTGATACCCGCGATCGAGCATGCAATTGTGGCTCACAGTTTCTCTGCTCGCGTGGTTCCCGAAACGATTGAGGCCAAAGTGGTGCAAGATGCGGATCGCTTGGAAGCTATCGGAGCCCTCGGATTGGCGCGATGCTTGATGACCGGCGGAGCCATGGGGACGCAACTGGTGGATTCCGAGGAGCCGTTTCCAGTCAATCGCATCGCGGATGATGCAGTCAGCTCAGTCGATCATCTGTTCGTTAAGCTGTTGCGCTTGCCGCAGATGATGCAGACAAACTCTGGAAGAGTTATGGCCGGCAAACGAGCGGAGTTTCTAAAGCGGTTTCTACGCGAGCTGGCCGATGAACTGTACGTGGATCAAGAGATACTCGAGCGTGCGCTGACGAAGATTTGAATTGGGCAGGCTACGAAGGGAAAGCACAGCACGCTCGGGACAATGGTCCCAAGCTACGTATGGTCCACGCTACGAATGGTTCTAAGCACGTATGGTCCACGCTACGAAAAAAAAGCGAGCATCCAGTGGATGCTCGCTTCGATAACGTCTGAATTTTGCAATTCAAGAACAGTAATTAGTTGCAGCAGGTTGGTGCTGGAGCTGGGCAGCAAGTTGGTGCTGGGCAGCAAGCGCTCTTAGCAGCCTTGCGTGCAGCGAGACGTGCCAGCAGACCGCACTTCTTTGCTGGTGGGCAGCAAGCTGGAGCTGGTTCGCAGCAAGTTGGTGCTGGAGCTGGACAGCAGGTTGGTGCTGGTGCTGGTTCGCAGCAAACTGGTGCTGGCGCTGGAGCTGGGCAACAAACTGGTGCTGGTGCTGGTTCGCAGCAAGTTGGAGCTGGTTCGCAGCAGGTTGGTGCTGGTGCACAGCAATCGCTCTTTGCCTTGCGGCAACCGAACAAGCCGGCTTCGCTGGTTGGTGCGAAGATGACGCTGAGAAGGGCAACGAGCCCGAACGCTAATACAGATCGCATAGTAGTCTCCACAAAAAGGTGTTTAGGTAAACTGGCAAAAGTTTAACGCCTTCGCTGCAGGCTGCAAGCTAGCTATGGTGACTCATAATAGGATAAATGCGGAGAATTTGATGACCTTACGCTCAGTTGTTTATCGCTTTATCCCATGTGGGGTACCGCACCCGGCCGCAAGGGAAGATATGACGCCACTATGCAAGGCTCGCAATGTTCTCAGAGCGGCTAGCTCGATTCGAAAAAATTTCTACTTAGATTCTGGCTTGACGGGCGGAGCAAGGGTCTTGAACACTTCGTTTGCTTTGACTTTGTTGGCATCCACCAATCCTAGTTCGACAAACTGCCCTACCAATTCTTCCCAACGCGCTGCAGTCATCGCGCCGAGTTCCGTGGGACTCACACCCTCGGGCAAGCAGAGTGGCCTGAGAATATCAACGCCGTAGGCAAGAGCTTCAGCGGTCATGCCCTCTTTGTTGTTCGCGAGTATCTCCGCATTGGTTTGCGTGGCGGATTGGAAGTACTGCTGCCAGCCTTCCTGGCAGGCGGCGGTCATGCGACTAGCGAGGTCGGTGTTAGTGTTCAAATAATCTTCGGTACACACCAGACAACTAGCGTAAGGGTTATAGCCAATGTCGGAGACCATGAGCACACGGACAGCGGCGCCTTGTTGCTTTGCCATAAACGGCTCGCTGAACGAGTAGCCTTGGATCGCTGTGTTCTTGTCCGTAACCAGCTTCGCAACCGATCCGCCATAGGGTACCACTTGAACTCCATCGAGCAGACCTTTCGACTTCATGAAATCCAGGAATGGCCGTCCTTGGTTGGCTTGCAGGGTCATTCCCTTAAGTCCCGACAACTCGGTTGCGCCTGAGTCCTCGCGAACAACAATGCACCTCGGCGAGTTTCGAATGGGGGCGAGCAGTGCTACGACTTTGGCATCTTGCTGGCGATAGAGCAATGCGTCAGAAGCATTCGCGATCCCAAATTGGACTCGACCAGTCACCAGTTCTTGGACAACAGGCGCGTTTGGACCGCCGGGTCGGATCTCAACGTCGAGCCCATAGCGATCAAAAATCCCGTGTACTTTAGCCGCAAAAAAGCCGCCATGCTCGGCTTCTGGATACCAATTGAGCATCAGCACGACTTTGTCTTTGGCGGCTTCTGCGGATTTGGTTGGTGTGGATTTCGAATCTCTGCTGTCGCAACCGACGGTGGACAGAAGGACCACAGTGGATGAGAAAAGTAGGAGTGTGGAAATCTGAAGTAAGCGGTTCATAGTTTCGCCGAAAATAAAGTAGCGTGGATGGTAGCGTTCGATGTAGGTCGCGGAGGAGTCTTCGATGCATCGCTTCCGTAAGATGCAAAACACATCAGCGAACTGACTAATCGTTAAAATTCTAATGTAGCGGCAAGTTCGTGTGCAAAGCCTAGAGGATGCTACTGGTTGAATTGGGAAAGAAACTGTTCAGCTCTGTGTGCATAGTCCGGCGCGGTCCTGCCACATGCTGCTGGTCTCAACGACTGCTGATCTCTACGACGGTGGTTCTCTACGACTTGGGCTAGGAGAGGCGTATGTTGCGTTGGAATTCGCGAACGAAAGTTCCGCTGGGAAACTGGATGCGAAACTGAAATGCGAAATTGGGACTGCAGAGCTTCGCAGAGCAATTGCGGTTACAATTCGGGCTCGGCGTAGACAGTTTTAGACTTTTGGGCTCGAGGATCAGCTATGGTTTCGGCTGCAATTTGGCTTGACCAATTAGGAATTCCGCCGCGTGAAGTCTGCTTGGATTGGGCGTGGCAGATTGAATCTCAGTTTGCGGACGCTCGCACCACGATACGCTGTGAAACTGCAACCCTCGATTGGCAGCGGATTGAAGTGAGCAACACAGGCGAACTCTTGATGCCGCCCGACTTTCAAAACTATTCGCCAACTGAAAGGCTGCATGAGCTGTTGAGTTGGGCGGAGGGTGGTGAGGTCTCTAAAGCGGTCAGTTTGCCAGCCCATAGGGACTCGGAGGACCTCTTGAAACAGCTTCGTGGGCTGACCGTAGGCTGTATTACTGAAACCGCTAAAGATGCGAATGCTAACCCCGTAGCAATGAACGAGACTGCTCACGTCCTCTCAGCGCAGACTAAGGTCGAAGCCGAATTTGGCCCGTCACCAAACTCATTGCTGAGCCTACAACGGAGTCCATCAAGTCGCCAGTTGAAGAAGAAGCCATCAGCGTCCAACTCGCTTCTTACCAATCAACTGAGTGGTGTCCTCCAGCAGCCCAAGTTGATCGCAGTGCTTGCTTGTGTAGGTATCGCTTGTGGCATCTTCGCGTTGAACATCGGAGCTCACAAAGATAGTGCATCCGAATCAATTGCTTCGTCACAGCCTCAGGAACTGAAGAATAAAGAACTGAACACCGGTAAAACGCGAGAAGATGAAACTGAACAGGAACTCGATGACGCGAGTGCGTTGGCCACGATTCCTGAAATGCCAACGCTCGAAATGAGTGAGCCGGGCGTTGCAGATATTGCGCCGCCTACCATGCCGAGCATTTCGAACTCACTTATCGCCGGACTAGACCGTACGGAGAGTCGTAACCTGCCGGATAGTTCCGTTGCCGAAGGTGTGGGCAAAGAAGCTGAATTGGCAGTGGTGCCGACCGATACGGAGCCTTCGGGCATTGCGAGCGCCACGGAAGCGAGTGATGCATCGGATCTGTTGAATCGTGATGTCATGCAAGAGCTTGAAGGGCTAACAAAGTCCGCGGCCAGCCAAGCACTTGAGACTGACTTGGAATTGTCCGGTGTAAGCGACGGGGTTATGAATTTAGATTCGGTTGGTTCAGTACCTGGGCAGTCCAATGTTGGGCTGGCAAATACTGGACAAGAAGATTCAGGGCAGGCCGAACCCATTATGCTGCGCACGTCGCCTATGAATCAGACTCATAAGTTGGCGTCTAAGATTAAGTTTCGACCTCGGCAACCGATTTGGCATATACGTTTGTCAGTAGATGATGAGTTTGAGTTGACGCCTAGAGAGCCGCAGGATGTATCGGATCGGCAGGTCACAACTTGGCTTCTTTCGGACACCGATGCCAAGAATCCTGCGGTTCGCTTGGTCATTCAGGTGCAAGGCGGACCGGGGCGACAAACAGCGCTACGCTGGCGGATATTTGCTTCCGCGGAAGACTTGCCAGACTTGATGTTGCCGCTAGATAAGGAGCTTTTGAATCCGCTTCAAGATCGCCTTCGATTTTATGCGCAGATGTCACAGCGGGAGGCGGATCGTTTGAGGCAGTTGGCGAGCGTTGCAGAGAGAGGTCTTAGAGCAACGTTTCAAAAGCAGCGTGTCACTTTGGAATCGCAAAGCAAACTGGCGAGTCGACTGTCGACTATGGTGGCGGAAGCAAGGTTGCTCGATGACCTGCTGCGAAGCCAAGTGACGGTACATGCGAAGTTATTGGACGGAGCTGATAAGGACGGTCAGCCATTCCTGCAGTTCGGCGAGCCAGACGACGAGAGGGTTGATGAGCGGGGCGAACTGGGGCCATCGGAGGTTGAGGCCATGCCCGCCGAACCAGCGAACTGAACATCCGTTGAGTTCCAGTTGTAGCGATTGGGCGGCTTGAATATCTCTAGTTTCTAGCACGAACACGCCAAATCGATAGTCTCTTCTTTGCGACACGTGGCCACAAGCTACGGTTCATCGGGAATTTCCGAGTCCGAGACCTCGGACCTTAGTTGCAAATACTCCAATGGGGCTTGGCGTATGTGGCATGGTATTGGTTTGACATTGCGCCAGTCGTGCCGTTACACGACAATTCATCGTACAAACACTTCGGCGAGGGGTCGCATGGGAGGGAAACCATGCTAGCCAATTCCGAAATTCTACTAGATGCATTCTGTAATGCTGTAGGCGATTTGGTTGAGTGTTATGGGGGCGTAAAGCCTGAAACTACGCTTACCGAAAATTCGACAGATCAACACGATTTCACAGCAATCATTGGCATGTGCGATGAGGCACTTTCTGCTTCCATTGCGTTGACTACCAATGCAGACACAGTTCGCGGTATGTCACGCATTCCTTTGGCCAACTTGGTGGATTGGCTGGGCGAATTGAGTAACCAGTTGGCTGGCCGCTACAAAAATAAGCTTGCAATCTATGGCTTGCAACCACGGTTAAGCACGCCGACGACAGTTACCGGGCAATTACTGCAGTTGGGCGCTCTAGCGGGTGAGGTGTACGTCTTTTCAGTCCAATGGCCAGGAGGCAGTTTTGAAGCTCAATTGTCCCTGGAATTGGAAAGCGGTCTTGATTTGCAAGAGGACCACGCACTTGCTTCGGCGGAGGAAGGCAGTTTGAGCCTCTTCTAAATTGCATAATAAATATCAGTTGAAATAAATTGGAGAATTGTCCGTGAATACAACAGTTCTGATCGTCGATGATTCCGCAACCGTAAGGCAACAAGTTGGCATTGTACTTACGCAGTCGGGATTTAAAGTTGAACACGCATGCGACGGCATCGAGGGGGTATTGCGAATTCAAAGTGGTGGCATCGACTGCGTCATTTGTGACGTGAACATGCCCAACATGAATGGCCTGGAATTGGTCGAAGCGGTCAAGAGTTGCCAAGAGTATTCGAAACTGCCGATCATCATGCTAACGACTGAAGGCGCCAAGGAACTGATCCTGCGCGCTAAGAAGGCAGGCGCTTCAGGTTGGATTGTTAAGCCATTCAAGGCGGATTTGCTAGTGGCTGCTGTTCAGAAGTTGACTGCCAGCACGGTTGCAGTCTAGCGTCTTTTGGGAATACACATTTTGTCAGCGGCGTCTACTGAAGTCATAGAAAACTTGTCAGCGGCAATGGGAAAATCCCTATGGCGTTCGCTTTCGGCGCGTGCATCCATGATGTATCGAATAGCCCTATGTTCGGACGACCAATTACGCCGCTGCGCATCTGCCCTGGCCAGTGAAGACACGAACATTCAAGCGCAAGACCACAGCGCCGCGCAAGTTTGCGAAAATGTTGATTGTATGGATACAGTTGCAGATGAGTCAGCAATTATTCCCGAATCAGCAGACCTGGAAGCTACCATTGCAGTGGCGGAGATAGGTCGCGAAATCTCGGGACGCATCTGCCGCAGCCTCCGGGATGCGCGAGCCAAGACCGAAGACGCGGTAATTGCTGTTTGTGACCACGTGGCAAAGTTGGTCGAGATTGCTCGACAAGGGAATGAAGAAGCGGAACATACGCTGCATACGATCGTTGGCCCGGGCGCTGGTGCAAGAATAGGTGCTGGAGACACCTCCATCGCAGAGGTCGTCCACACTCAGGCTGAATCGGTGAACAGTTTCGTGGCGGACACTCGGGAGTTCTTTAACCAACAAATCGCGATCGGCGATGCGGCATCTAAGTCCTGCCAAGAAATGCAATTGTGTGTAGCGCAAGTTGTCAAGTTGGTCTTCAGTAGCGAGATACTCGCGTACAACATTCAGATCGAATCTGCGAGATTGGGTGATGACGGGCGTGCCTTTTCTGTGCTGGGCGATGAAATGGTTCGCTTTAGCTCAAAAGTCCGCGATGCCAACATAGCGATTCAGTCGTCATTAAAACTTGTGACGGAAACGATGCGCCAATTTCAGGATCAGTCGAAGGCGATGGATCTGCGACTCGACGCATTCACTGAGCAACTGCGTCGAAAGATGTGCGACGTGCAGATGCGAACCTCCAAACTGACCGATTCCTTGCACTTGACATTGGAGCGGATCACACATCGCAACCAAGAAGTGATTGCTTGTTCTCAAGACGCTCTTTCCGAACTCCAGTTTCAGGATCCGCTTGCACAGAATTTGATGCGAACCGAAATGGAAGTGGAACGTCTTACGGATCTAATCGCCGCCGGGACTTGTGACTCGATTGCATATTCGGAACTCAATCCGAGCATTGGCAACGATGGGTCTCAAGATCGCGAACCGGGTATCGTGGATCTGTTTTAGGAGTTCACATGCAAATCGCGCGATTCAACAGATTAGGGCAATTCGGAATCGGCCTCTGGGCCAGCGGAATGATTTTGGCGGTTGCATGTCTAATGGTCAGCCACTGGGTCATCCTGCCACATCCGCAAATGACAGACAAGGCTTGGTCCACTCAGTTGAATCAGACGCTAGCCGTCCAGTCAGAGCAGTGGACAGCGTTGCATTTTTTGTACGGCAATTGTCCCTGTTCACGTCGAATTCTTAGTCACCTAGTCAATCGGTTTCCAATCGACGGCTGTCGGGAAAGAATAGTCTTCATAGGAGAGGACGGTGAGATGACGGCAGCCGCTAGGAAACGGGGTTATGAAGTGGATGAAGTAACGCCTGAGGGTTTGAAAACTCGTTACGGCGTTGAGGCTGCACCACTTCTGACGGTCCTCGACCCATCCGGGAACATTCGTTTTGCAGGTGGCTACACGACTCACAAGCAGGGGCCGCAGATTCAGGATGTAAACATTATCCATCAGCTTCTCCGTGGAGAGATTGTTGGAGATCTGCCGCTCTTTGGATGTGCGGTTTCAAACGAGCTCAAGTCGCTCGTCGATCCATTGGGGTTAAAGAATTGATGAATCCTCTAACTAAGTACTTGGTTTTACCCGACGTTCGTTCTGAATTTGAAGAGCGTTATCTAGCACGCATGAATTCCATCGCCGCATGGTTTTTCGCTGCACATTTGCCAGTTTTTGTACTGATTGCATTTTTGAATGGTACCGGTCCGCTACTTACCTTTGCGCTTACCTCTGCAACTTTGGTAGGGCCGCTTTTGGCAATGAGCTGCTTGACTTCGAAACGGGCGGTATCGACGGTGATGGGCGTTACCGCCATGTTTATGGGCAGTTTACTGGTGCATATTGGCCAGGGACCGATCCAGATCGAGATGCACTTTTACTTTTTCGTATTGCTCGCGCTGCTGGCGGTGTTTGCGAACCCAATGGTGATTATCGCTGCGGCGGTCACCGCAGCCTTGCATCATGCAATTCTGTGGTTGATCTTGCCGGCAAGTGTCTTCAATTACGATGCGCCATTCTGGGTTGTTGCCGTGCACGCCTCTTTCGTCGTGCTTGAATCGATCGCGGCTTGCTTTATCGCCAGGAGCTTTTTCGATAATGTCATCGGATTGGAAGCCATTGTTGCTCAGCGTACAGCAGAGGCGGAGGCACGCAGTCGCGATATGCGTCGCTTATTAGATGTCGTGCAGGATGGTTTCTTTACCATCAACCAGCAAGGTATGATCAGCGAAGAACGTTCTCTAGCTACAGAGAGTCTGTTGGGAGGGCTCAAGCCGAACGCCACCCTCGCCGACGTTTTTCGGGAGCATGATCCAACAGCCGCAGATTGGTTGGACTTGGGCTTGGAAGACGTGTTTGCGGGAGTGCTACCTGTAGAGGTTACAACCTCGCAGTTGCCTTCACGCGTGAAGATCGGTGCTCAAACGCTGTCAATCGGTTATCGGCCAGTATTGGACGGTACGGAAGTTATTGAACTTGCGGTCACAATTAGCGACATCACGGCTGAGGTTGATAGAGAGCAGCTTGAAATTGAGAATCGTGAAATGCTGGCGATGATTGAGCGTATCGGCAATGATCGCGATGGAACCATCGAGTTCTTGCAAGAAGGGGATGAATTGATCGCGGCCCTGCGCGACGATGCACAAACTGATATGACGGCCACGAAGCGTCAACTTCATACGCTCAAAGGGAATTGCAGCATGTTCGGGTTACAGCGAGTTTCGCGGACTTGCCACGAGATTGAGGATTATCTTACCGACAGCGGAGAGTTTCCTCCGGAGGCGGTTTGGTCTCGACTCTTTGACGGTTGGTCTGCTGCTCGAGCGATGGCCCACAAGCTAGTCCGGGATGATGAGATCGGAATTGTACTCGACGACGCTGAATTGGCATCGCTGCTGATGAGTGTCCTGAAGGATGAGTCCAAGGCCAGCCTTGCGGCTCGCGTTGCAAATTGGCGACTGGAACCGACGAGTATTCGCTTGGAACGAATTGCCGAACATGCTCGTCGCTTGGCGGGGCGTTTAGGGAAGGCTACCCTTCATGTGACTACTGAACACGGTGACCTACGCACCGAAGCCAGGCATTGGGTGCCGTTCTGGTCATCGATCATTCATGTCGTTCGCAACGCCATCGACCACGGCATTGAATCGGCTGATACGCGAATAGCGAAGGGCAAGTCGCAGAACGGAACGTTGAGGATAAAGACCGCGATCGATGGCGATCGGTTTGTTGTGTCAATTGCGGATGATGGTCGCGGGATTGATTGGGAAAAAGTCCGCGCGGTAGCCAAACAGCAAGGGCAGCCAGCGGAATCTCACGAAGACCTCGTGGATGCAATTTTCAAGGATGGAGTTAGCACGGCTCGAACGGTTACCGATACCAGCGGTCGTGGAGTTGGGATGTCAGCCATTCGGTACGCCACAGAGAAACTGGGTGGGGAGATTTCTATTCATACACAAGCCGACGAAGGCACCGAATGTCGATTTGAGTTCCCGCTGGCCTCCATGGCACCGGAGACAAACTCGTTGCTGTCACGATATGGCATCAAGAGAGCGTTATCGCTCGAACTCAGTGGCTGGACATTGCCATCGCTGGACCTTGAAAGTCCGGTGAATAGTTCGGCAACTACTTTAACAATTTGATGAACTCAATGTAGTTCTTCCAATCCCAGGCGAGGATGTCATGCTTGCCTTCGCGCAAGTGATAACTGACTTGCCCCACCTTGGCAGTGCCCGGGGCCGGAAAATCTGGTAAAGCAAGCGGCTGACCACCAAGTTGCTTGTATAACTCACCAGCGACCTGAGCCGCAATAAACTCACCCTTGGGATCCGCCCATAAGTCCTCAGAAGCACTTGCGACATAAAGTGGCCGAGGCGCCGCGAGCGCGAGTAATTGGTGTTGGTCGAATGGCAGATTGGCTTCGTTGTTCGAATACTTTTTAAAGTTACCACAGAACCAATGTGGAAACGAATTGTTGATTCGCCACACCGTTTCGCCAAACTCGCGACGGCTAATTGCGGCTCCACCACAGCCGGAGTTGTTCGACATGACGGCAGCAAACCGCGTATCTGTTGCCCCCGCCCATAGTGACGTTTTACCCAAACGTGAATGCCCAATTACAGCTACACGCTTTGGATCAATGGACTTGGTTTTCTGTTCAAGACAATCTAGCAAACGCGATAGTCCCCAACTCCAGGCTGCAATCGTGCCCCAACGTTCTGGGTGCTCAGCCGAGGGACGATGCTCTGGAAAGAGCGCGTGAATGCCATTTTGAAATTGGTCGTCAAAGTCAGGATCAATATCTCCGCAGTAGGCCGTTGCCACTGCACAGCCGTTCTCAATGAGCATTTCACATTCCCAGCGACGACTACTTGTGCCACGTCCGCCTTCTGTGGATTTGTTATCGACGACTTTCGCTTCATCATCTTTAGGCGCCCAAGAGGTTGGGATCAAAATCTTAGGATCAGCGTTTACGGTGTGGTTGCCGCGAAAGTTCAGGCCCAGAAAACACGGGACTGGCTTGGATGGATGGCTGGGTGAATAAACGAGCAGGTCGATGCGCTGAGAACCGCTGGACGTCTTGACGGTAACAGCGAATTGTTGACGCATCGCTCTGCCTTCGAAGGCTGGCCCGCTTTCGACTTCCTGACAGTCGAGTTCGTAGGGACTGGTCGGATAGCTGCCGAACATCTCGTCAGTGAACAGCTTTAGCAATTCTGCGCGACGCGGTTGCCAAGCGGCCCGCGCAGCCTCTACCGACGTAGGCACGACCGACAAGATCGGTGGCAACGAATGAGACGGCACCTTCGACTCGTCATAATTCGCCACAAAGGGCTTCGTGGCAGCAGGTTTGTCTTGCGCATTCAACATCGGCATTACTGCGACGAGGGTATATGTTGTGAAAAGTTTTGCAACTAAGTTGAGCTGAATATTGTGAGCCATTTTCCGCCTCCCAAGCAACCACAGTTCCGGTGAGCAATTCGCGTAAGTGAGCTCGATTGTACTCCAGATCGTGCCCAGGTTACATGTCGCCTACTCGTGTACAAGCGAAGACGGTATTCGTTCAAGTGCTGGAACCCAGGCAGGATGCCTAGGCTACGTTTGAACCCGGGTAGGATGCCTAGGCTAGCGCGGTCCGAGAGCGGCGGCGTACGGCGAATGATACCTGAAAGAGGATACCGATAGTGCACAGGGCCGGAGACAGCCAAGGCACGATGCAGTAGATCGTCGTGCCATCCAATAATGCCACATCGGCTTTGAGAACTCCGTTTTCTTGGGAAGGCAAGCGGGCGGTGATACTGCCGAGCGGTGAGATCACGCAGGTCTCACCAGTTGCAGCGCAGCGCAAGAAGTAGCGTCTGCATTCCACCGCGCGCAACTGCGACAGCAAGCGGTGCTGGGCTAAGGTGTATTTACTTTCGAAGGCTGAGCCATTGATAAGCGAGATCAGCAGATTGGCTCCGCCGACAGTCATTTGTCTGGACGCTTCAGGAACCATGTCCTCGTAGCACAGCATGGTGCCTATGTGAGCTCCCGTCTGGCTTTCAATTACCTCTGAGGCATGCCCCGGTGTAACATGCTCGGCCATATCAAACAGCGCGGCGAGTCCAGGGACGTAATCTTCGAAAGGTACATACTCACCGAAGGGCATCAGATAACGCTTGTTGTAGCGAGCCGTGATCTTCTCATGCTTATCGATCAACATCGCGCAGACATAGAGGGTCTCGGGTTCTTCGGGATCACCCACGTAATTCTTCCCGCCAAGCAATAGCTCGCAGGTCGGGGATGGCCACGGCCGAAGACCTCGTTCCGGTTCGCGAGAGCACTCGAAAACTCGTTTCTCATCCGATAATTCGTCTAAAGAAAGCTCATAGTTGCCGCCACTGGATTCGGGCCAGCAAACGATGTCAACATCGCCGGCAGCAGAAGCAGTCAGTTCGCGCAATTGACTGAGACTGACTACATAACTCGGGTCGACTTGAACCAGGGCTACGCGCGTTTGGGGGGCTGCATTCATGTTTGCCTGCCAATAGTTCATCGCCCAAACGCCGTAAATCAGGTTCAGGACGAAGACTGGCAAACCGGCCCATGCGCTCCAGTTCTGCAGGGCCGACCGCGTTGGCATCTCGCCCGCAGTGGCTTGGCTGCGAGGTCGGTCGCGGAGCCATAGTGCCGTGTTAATGACCAAACCTGCGGAAACAAAGCTGATAAACGTTGTCCAGGCGGGGCCAAATATATCGACCGCCTGCATCATCCAAGGCCAAGAGAGCAGCATGAAACCCAAACGCCATGGGAAGACGCTCGGCACTAGGAACTCAACTGCCATCGTAGCCAGAGCTGCTGGAAACCAGATTGTCCGGAGATCGCGGGTGAAGCGCGAGGCTATCCAATAGCCTAGCGCCATTCGCAGCCCATCCCAAAGTACGAGAGGAGTCGCAACAGCTAGTCCCAAGCCATACTCAGAACTGAGCGTGTAAGCCATGGCGGCGGGCGACCAATGAAACGCAGCCGCAATAGTTAGAGTAGCCCACAAACAGGCGAACCAAAAAGAAGCGACATAACCAGTCCGCGTGGCAACAATTAATCCGCAAATGATCGCCAGTAAACCGCACCAAGCTGCATCTTCAACCAACCACGGGATGGCGTGCAGGGTTGCTGTGGTAACTAGCAGGCCGATGGCTGACAAGTGCTTCATGTCGACTCAACGCATTCCGAGTAGGGGTTTTCCAAAGAAGTGTCCCCGCATCAACCCGTCGGCGCTGGACTAAAAACCAATCAGTTACCTGATGCAAAACGATGTCTCGGATGAGCCGAGACATCGTCTGCTGTAGGTCGTGCAATCCTTTGATAGGCTAACTGATCGTGCCTATGGGGAATGACTAGGGTACGTCTACGACCGAAGTCTTGCCCTTGGTGGTTGTTACCGGCTTGTCGAGGACCACGGGGATGGCCGCAACAATATCAACTGCAGAAACTTTGTGTGCTCCAGCCTTAACTTGGAATAGAGCACTATTCTTACCAGCGGCAATTTGCTTGCCTCCGAGAGCCTTGAATGCAGCAATTGGATCAGCTTTGCCTGCAGCTGTTTGAATGTCGGCTTGAGCGACGTCAACAAACGCGTAAACAGGATTGCTGCCTTGATTGACAACCTTAATGGTTGAATCTTTCTTGGATCCGCCAGAGCCACCGGCTAGTGCGGATGATGCAGAAACGGCCAAGCAACAAGCTAGAGCCACAAACATTCTTCGATTGAACATGCTGAATACCTCATCTGAAGTTGAAGTTAACGGGACAAACTAACAAACTAACTGTAAAGCACTTACCGACCACAAACCGAAGTAAGCAATCCTCCATCTACGCGAACCCCTTGCCATCCTGGCAGCATCGACAGTGCACTCCATCCTTGATCGAATGCATAACGGACTATTACTCTTCCCCTTGCGCAACATGCTCACCGCCATTGCGTGTGCAAATTGCACCCAGGACCTTCACATCGGTGTATAGCGACAGCAACGAAACATGACCGTCCACGTATGCGATTGGTACACCCTGCGGGTGTTTCGATTCCATATCGCCCTGGCCATTGTGCACAGCCAAGCCTTCTCCCTGCGAGAAACAATTCAGCCCGCATGCCCAGCGTCCAGCCGCCAAAGGGCTGCGATCGATAGACTCCGCGACGCATACTGTCGAACTCAAACCATCAGTGAATGAGCCGAAGTTGATCATCCGCCGCTGGCTGGGACTGCTGACCACCATCGCTCCGCAACCAAAGGCTTCATTGGGACCATCGCCCAGTGGTAGCTGAGTTAGCGTGGTGCCTGTCACCCCGCCATAGTCGATCTTGCCATCGAAATCCAACAGACTGCTGGGGCAACGATAAACGCTCAACTTGCTCAAACCAGCTTGAACATTTGGACCGGGATGATTCCACGGCTTCTGAAAATCAAACTTTTGAAAAACCTGGCGCTGTTCCATGTAAGGCAAAATACGCGTGGACCAAGCATGCTCAGTGCCGTTCAGCCGTTCACTGCCCAAAGGCACAGCATTGTTCGCTTCGGCGAAATTGTGGATCGCAATTCCGACATTCTTGAGATTGTTCAAGCAGCTGATCCGCCGAGCGCTTTCACGAGCCATCTGTACGGCAGGTAGCAAGAGGCCTACAAGCATTCCAATAATGCTTATGACCACCAGCAGCTCGACAAGAGTAAATCCAGCGGTTCTTTTCATAGCCACTCCCTCGGAACGGTTCGCCTTAACAGCCAAACAGCGCTCGAAAGTCAATCCAGTGACACAAAACAGAAATACTTCGCTCCATCTATTCATCTCAATCACGTAAGACCCGGTAAGTTAGCAATGCTAGGAAGCTTTTCAAGAGACTAAGTGGACTTTTTTGGCGAATTCTTGACAATGAATTCCGGCTAACCCTTCTAAATGGGGCTATGGGAAAGATGGTGGATGTGGGTAACGCACATTGAGTTTAATGCGTCGCTTAGCTGGCTTTATAATCCTGCTAAACACTTCTTGGGTAATGCCGTTTGCCATGCCACATCTAACGTGCGGCCCTTTCATCAAATTTCAATCGCAAGTTTTCGTGTCGATGGAAACACCTAGTGAGTTGAACTAGACTACTCACCCGCGCCGTGAGAGCTATTCGATTTTTGCACTATGAGAAGCAAGGCCATTTTGTGAAAGACGATATCGTTCCACCTCATGAGAGCTCTGGCAATTCGGTAGCCTCGAGCGTAATTGATCGGGCGAAACAAGGAGACCAAGAGGCCTTCAGGCAGATCGTAGCGCTCTACTCGGGGCTCGTTTACTGTTGGTGCCGTTCGAGTGGCCTGTCTGCCGAAGACACTGAAGACGTTGGCCAGCAAGTGTTTCTCGCTGTCAGTAAAGGTCTGCATGGTTTCGCAAGAACGAAGCCCGGTGATAGTTTTCGGGCATGGTTACGCGTGATCACGCGTTCGCGAATTGTCGACCACGTTCGCGTGAACGCTCATCGCGAGGAGGCCGTAGGTGGCTCGAAGAATTGGCATGAACCAGCGGTACTTCCGTTTCCAGAAGATGAATCTGACGAGGAACGACATGCGGCAACGTCGATGATTTACGAAAAAGCAGTGAGTTTTGTTCAGGGGGAGTTCTCCGAGAAGGATTGTCGTGCCTTCCATTTGCTGATTGTTGAAGGACTATCATCTAAGGAAGTTGCGGAGCAGTTAGGCGTTAAGACCAATACGGTCTACATCGCAAAGTCGAGGATTTTGAAGAGGCTTCGGGGGATCTTTGGCGAATTGCTGGATGATGAGGACGCTTAGTGGCTGAAAGATCGTTCGCGGTTCAATAGCACGTCAAGTCTTGGCGAACATTTAGCTGGATACAGTTCAGTGCAACAACCCGATCCCCTTCAACGTACTCCATCTGCTTGCCCGAGCGAGCTGTTGTGGGTTAATTACCTCAAGGGTTCGGTCGAGCAGTTGGCGCTCGATTCTATGTCGGAACATCTGCAGGTCTGTTCTGATTGTGAGAAAGTTGTCGAAGTGCTCGCCGCCCCTTCGACCAAGCTGCAAAAGATTGGGAAACCAGCTTACCTTCAAGAGATCAACTACTTGCGTATGGTCGCGCGGATCGAGGAGCTGCGCGTCGCCAGCGAGGTCGGGGACACTGTCGTCGATGGCAAGCCTGTAGCGGACCGCGACCTACCCATCCCAGAGACTATCGGACGTTTTGTCGTTCGACGCGTGCTCGGAACCGGCGGTTTTGGGCGTGTTTATCTGGCAGATGACCCGCTGTTGAATCGCTCCGTCGCCATCAAAGCACCTCGCCGCAGCGAGATTGGCAGTGATGGTGATGTTTCGAGTTTCTTGAACGAAGCGCGGCACGCTGCTGCTCTGGATCATCCTGGGATTGTTCCCATTTTCGATGTGCTAGCGGATGACTCCGGTCGCACATTAATTGTGATGAAATACATCGACGGCACGCCATTAACGGCAATACAACACAAGGGAAAGCCGGAGTTACCGCACGCCGTGCGGATCTTGATTCAAGTCGCACGTGCCGTGCA
Source organism: Pirellulaceae bacterium (assembly GCA_033761895.1). Taxonomy (GTDB): domain Bacteria; phylum Planctomycetota; class Planctomycetia; order Pirellulales; family Pirellulaceae; genus Aureliella. Next base: position 17,933 of record JANRMD010000582.1, read on the forward strand.
TTATGCCCATGAACACGGGTTCGTGCATCGAGACCTCAAGCCTTCCAACATCCTTATTGATCGACAAGGCAACCCGCACGTTAGCGACTTGGGGTTGGGACTGAACCTTAGCCAACGGGACGCAAGACTGCAGCGAGCTGGCACTCCAGCTTACATGTCTCCCGAACAAGTAAAGCACGATGTCGAACACATTGATCACAGAACCGATGTGTGGTCTCTTGGAGTTGTGTTGTCGGAGTGGGTGCATGGCCGCAGGCCTTTTCCGCAGTCTGAACGGCAAGCGATCTTCAATGCGATCAAATTTGACGAACCACGCATTGAATCTTCAGCGGAAACCAAGTCATTGGATGCAATCATTCGCCGTTGCCTTGCCAAAGTGCCCGCCGATCGATATCCAACAGCCGAGCATCTTGCCGAGGACTTGGCCGATTGGCTGCGGCGGAACTATCCAACCGGACTGCAACGTTGGAGATACGGGTGGCGAAGAAATCTCCTTGCGGCAACAGTCTGTGTAGTGGCTGTAGGAGGCTTCGCTCTCGGCCTTACGCAATTGAAACAACGCGAGCTTCGATTCACGTTGCGCCAACTCGAGTCAGCCCCAGTGCAGCAAGTCGCGAAGTTGCTGGACAACCTCAAGCAGATTCATGCAACCTCTGATGACATCGAGCGATTTGGGAAGTCACGCGATGTGGCTGGGCAATTCAGGTTGGATCTAGCATCAATCGCCTTGGGTGATCGAAGCCAGGTAACGATCCAACGTTGCGTAGATGAACTGCAAAACGCCGAGCCTGAGGAGATTCATGCACTCGTCGATGCTTTCGATGCAAACGATTCCGTTGAAGAGTTCGTCAACGAGCTAGCCGCCCGATTCAAGTCGCCAGAATTCGAGCTGAGTAGTTTTCGCCTGAGCGCCGCACTGGCAGGTCTATCGCGACAGCACGCGCGCGACAGGATATGGAGCGATATAAGGCACGCCATTGCTAAGCAACTGGTTAGCCTCGTTGAAATCGAACAAGCTCGCTGGTTGCCGCTGTTCGACCCAGTTGGAGCTGCACAACTGGCCGAACCGCTGCAGGCACTGATGAGCGATTCGCAGTTGGATGAGACGCTCCAAAAGAATGCGGCTAGAGCGCTGGCAAGATACTTGGCGGATACCCCACTCCAACTCGCGACGGTTGTGGGTGCGGCAGATTCGATGGAACTGTCGGAGTTGGTAAACGGCCTCAAGTCGAATCGGGAGGAGAGTGTTCGTTCCTTAAGGCTTCTTTTCGCGGAGCAGCAAGTGTTAGCGCGCGCGATTCCAGCAAGCGACTGGGATCCGCCCACAGCGAGCGACTCGCGGACCGCTAAATTTGCCATCGCCTTGTGGCTGCTGGGCGACTATGAACCTGCCTACGAAGCGTTACAACACACCGCTGATCCAACTTTGCAAACACTCTTAATTCACGGCTTGGCAGTGCAGGACCTGGAACCGCAAGAGATTGTGAAACAGCTGCGGGCTTTGGATGGTGCTGAGGATCGCTGGGCAGCTGTTCGGTTTGGGCTGTTGCAAGTTTTAGCTGAGCTGCCGATCGATACCATTGGAAGCCGCGAATTCTTGGAGTCACTAACGGACTTGCTTAACGAGATGCACCTGAGTCCTGATGCAGGCGTGCATGGGGTGGCGCGTTTGGTTGCTTCACGATATGGACTCGAACTGCAGCGACTTCAACCTGGCCTGCATGGCAAGTGGGTGGTGGATACCATCGGTCAAGGTGTTCAGGATTTTTCCATCATTGAACCCTGCGTGATCGAAGTCGGGATTCAAAAAGAACAGCGTCCCCCGGCCGGCACGGCGAGTTGGCCTAGCCACAAGCGTCGCTTTGCGCGGCGAATCGCGATCGCAACCAACGAAGTCACCATTGAACAGTTTCGTGTTTTCGATTCCAAGTACGTAGACGACTTCATTGCGGCAGGCGATGTGATGTTGATCGAATCGGTCCCACAAGCGGCCATGATGCTGGTTACGAAAGAGGCTGCTCATCGCTTTTGCAATGCATGGTCCGACGCAGCGGGACTGGATCGTTGTTACGAGCCCAAGGTCAATGACCAGGGAAAAACACAGCTTGTTCCCAAGGAGAACTACTTTCTGCTTAACGGTTACCGATTGCCCACCGACGGCGAGTGGGAGTTGGCGTGTCGCGCGGGAACGGAGACTAGCCGTTACTTCGGAAACTCCGCCGAGCACCTGACGCGATATGCTTGGACATTGGAACGCAAAGCATCGTTTGAGCTCGCTTCCAATCGCACGGTAGTTCTGTCTCAGCGTGTGGCTCAACTCATTCCGAACCGCTGGGGAATATTTGATCTGTATGGCAACGCGACTGAGTTGTGCGAAATGGGAAATGGTCCACCCCAAGCCATCCAGGAGCGTTCAAGCGAAGTGGTTGAAGATGCATTGGCGGAGGAAGATCCTCCTGGTCCTGGATGGCCTTTGATTCGTGGCGTGAGCCTAACGCAGGCTGGTATGCCCTATGCCCACAGTCACTGTCGGACCAATAGCATTGGAGGCGTCTACAACCGCGATTTTGGAATACGAGTTGTGCGAACGTTGCCCGATTCTCCAGCGTTTGGCGATAAACCGTGAATTGATGTTTGCCTTTTTGATGTTTGCCCCTTTGACGAAAGATCTAGACTATGGCGAAAGCCCCCTCACCCGTCTTGCCTCCTGATCCGAATTGGACTCCTAGTGCAGCCGATTTTGCCCTTTGGAAAACGCAAGCACCTTATGATTTGTGGCGTGCTGATAAAGGCAACAACTGGAGGAATCTGGATAACCAAGTGGTGCCCAAGCCTCTTCCAGCGGTGACACCGTGCGGAGGCTATGCAGTTTTCGAATGGCAAGCCGATGGTACCTGGAAGCTGATTGAAGATCATTGCGGAAATGGCTGCAAGCCGCCAACACCGCAGGCCAGCAACGAGCCCATGCCAGTGGGAACGCAAATTAGTTTGCCCTGCTAGTGGAGCATCACGATTTAATCGTAGGGTAATCGGGTTTGGGTGGCACGCCCTGAGGCTCTGCGAAGGGCGTGGTTCCAGC
>JANRMD010000583.1:0-9675 GCA_033761895.1 Pirellulaceae bacterium
ACCACCCGCAGAGCTTGCCGCAGGCCCGGCGGTCGTGCGGTCAAAAGCGGGTCGTCTGCCAATGCCGTTCCAATGCCCACGACCACTGCGTCGACACGCCCTCGCAATTCATGCACCCATCGGCGACTTGATTCACCCGAAATCCACTGGCTGTGACCGGTGCGAGTGGCGATCTTACCATCGAGGCTCATCGCCCACTTGCCGATTACCCAGGGTTTGCCAGTTGCGATGCGTTTGAAGTACGGCGCATTGAGTTCCAGGGCTTCGGTTTCCAGCAAGCCAACGGCGACTTCGATGCCCGCAGCGCGGAGTTTTGCAATCCCTCCGCCGTCAACGACCGCGTGAGGATCACGAGAGGCAGCCACCACTCTAGCTACTTTAGCAGCAATTAACGCGTCGGCGCACGGAGGCGTCTTGCCGAAATGGCAACACGGTTCCAGGGTCACATAAGCAGTTGCTCCTGCGACGGACGTCCCACTCGCGTCGTTCAGAGCTTCGACTTCTGCATGCGGACCGCCAAATTTCTTGTGATAGCCTGAACCTAGTTGGCCATTATCCTTGACTAAGACACAACCCACCATCGGATTCGGCTCGACGGCTCCCTGCCCCATCGCCGCCAAACGCAACGCTTCCCGCATCCAATGCTGATCAACTTGAGAAAATTCGGGCATGAATTCCTGTGCGTTTTCTAATGTCAAATGACGCCATCGCCGATTGCTAGGTATTGTAATCAACTTAGCAAAGCCGATACTAAAACGGTATCTGGAGACCTGATTCTTGAGAAATTGGCTTAGTCTGATCGTGTTGGTTGCATTCATCCGCCTGCAGTTCGTCTGCTGTTGCGGATCGTTCGACCATGCACTCTTCGAAAGCCAGCCAGAAGTTGCTCAGAGTCCAGCTGCACTCTGTTCAGTTGCTCAGAATTGTGAATGCAAACATCACAATTCGTCGCCTTCGCGACCCGAGCTGGCCAATGAAACCGATTCGAAGCAACGCAATTCGAAGCAAGTTGACTCGAAGGCGGCGTGTGGATGCCAATTGTGCGAACATGACGATTCTCATGCTCCGCATCTTGCCACAGATCACTTGCGAATTCTACCGACTCCCACTCTGAACTTTGCTTCGCTGGTGGAGTTGCGCTCAATGCCGCTGACGGTAACCTGCGGCTCAGACGATGGCTGCAATTGGCGGTATCAACTCCATGAAAAATGCTTGCATAGCGGCATTTCAATTCTTTGCCAATTTGGGCACTTGCGCATTTGATTCTGGCCGATTGGAAGAGTATCGGTTTTGCAATTTCGAATCAAATGGAGTTCCTCGAAATGACACGCTTGTTATTGACCATCGCAATCGTTTTGCAACTCTCGCTGTCGACATTTTCACAAACGAAGCTTCCCACAACGGTAGCTGACAAATCATCCAGCCCGCAAGCTCAAGCTGCTGCGAACTCGCACAAGCATGAGGCTCATGGGCCTAATAACGGTGATTTGCTAGAAATTGGTCGAGGCGAGTATCACGCAGAACTGGTGGTTGATGAAGAATCCAACCAGGTTGTTGTCTACCTGTTGGACTCGACGCTCAAGTCGTACATTTCGATCGATGCAGCGCACTTAGTGGTGAACTTCAAGGTGGGCAACAAACCTGTCCAAGTCAAGTTGTTGCCAGTGCCACAGGATGCGGATGCGAAGAACCTCTCTTCGCGTTTCAGCCTGATAAGCCCTGAATTGTTCGCGGCCCTGCATGACTCGAAATCTGACGCAAAGCTATCGCTCCGCATAGGCAAGAAATCCTATGTGTCCAAACTTGCACATAACCATGACCACACTGGTCACAATCACCCGACATCAACGCCCATCAAGCGTTAGTCGCTATTTCATAGCAACTGGTTTGTATAGCGTCAGTCGGAGTCGGTGGCATCTAGCCGCCGCATTTTCCGCTGATGATTGCTTTAGGTCGGACAATGCAGTTTTCTTACACTCGGTCCCTACGCTGGGTCCTGGCTTTTTCGGCCCTTTTCGTTGTTGTCTACATCGGTGGTTTTGTGCATGGTCGCCTGACGAGCGGTTGGGGGCCACTTGCGAGATTCTTTACCGCCGATGCAACTGAAGAAAATCACACCGACCATGACCACAGCCTCCACGATCATGGTTTGGACACGCCCCTAAGTGCGCGTGCCTTGGATCGCAACTCGCACACCGACAAAAATTCCGATCCGCATGCACACGATGAGCACGACCACGCAGAGCATGCACAGATTGGCTCCAATGCGATTGCGGTATCCGAGACCGCGCGAAAGAACCTAGGCTTAACCGAGGAATTCCTAAAGCCCATCGAATTGCGGTCTTTCACGCGGACGCTGTCCGTCCCTTCGATCATTGTCGATAGTCCAGGGCGAACGCGTTTGCCCGTCAGTGCGCCCATGACGGGTATCGTTACGCACGTGCATGCGGTTCCCGGCGAAGCCATCAAGCCCGGCGATTTGATTCTAGAGATGCGTCTAACGCACGAAGATCTCGTGACGGCTCAAAAAGAGTATCTGCAAACACTGGGTGATCGCGATATCGAGCTCAAACAGATTGCTCGTATCGAAGGGCTCGCCAATGCCGGTGCCGTTTCGAATAAGACGCTGCTGGATCGTCAATTCTCGCGTGACAAGCTCGAGTCGCTGCTTAGTTCGCAGCGCGAGGCCTTGAGGCTCCACGGGCTATCCGACAGCCAAATCACGGCCATCGAAGTAGAACGGCGTTTGCTTACGGAGATTCGTATCCTAGCACCTCACCCCGACGACCACTCCGACGAAGAACTTCACTTGAGTCTTCAGAAAAGCCCGTCGCTCAGCCGGGTTCAGCCAGCGAGCGAGTCAAGTCCGTTCCGAGTTGCGAGTACTGAGGAATCTCAAAAGGTCGTTCAAGCACATTCTGCGGATGACGATTCACACTTGCTAGTTCTGCAGGATCTTCACGCGCAAAAGGGTCAAACGGTGAATGCGGGCGATCCACTGTGCGTATTGGCAGATTACCAAGAGTTGATGATTGAAGGCCAAGCCTTTGAGACCGAAGCGAACATCATCACCAAAGCCAAGCTTGCCAACTGGCCCATTGCCGCGCTGATCGGCGAGAACTCGGCGGCAACTCGGGTTGAGAACTTGGAATTAGTTCGAGTCGACAATGAGATTGACCCCGCTACACGTACACTGAAATTCTATGTCGGCCTTACTAACGACCTGATCGAGGATAAACCAACGGCAGATGGCCAGCGTCATGTGACTTGGAAGTATCGCACCGGCCAGCGTTTACAGTTACTGTTGCCGGTAGAGCAGTGGACGGAACAGATTGTCTTGCCCATCGACGCAGTGGTTCGGGAGGGCCTTGAGAGTTTTCTGTTCCAAGAAAACGGCGATCATTTCGAGCGTGTTTCCGTGCACGAAATCTACCGAGATCAAACCCACGTTGTCATCGCAAATGATGGTTCGATTTATCCCGGCGATGTCGTTGCCCTCCGAGGCGCTTATCAGATGCAGATGGCCTTGAAGAATCAGGCTGGGGGCGGCATTGACCCACACGCGGGACACAATCACTAAGCATGCTCAACGCCATCATTCGATTTTCGTTACAGCAGCGGTTGCTGGTTGTCACTGTCGCGCTGCTGCTATCTGGCTATGGTCTCTGGACCGCCACGGAACTGCCCATCGATGTTTTTCCGGATCTCGATCGGCCGCGGGTGGTGATCATGTCCGAAGCGGCTGGGATGGCGCCCGAAGAGGTCGAGTCGCAAGTCACGTTTCCAATCGAAACCGCTGTGAACGGCGCTAACGGCGTTCAAGCCGTTCGCAGCACTTCGTCGACTGGCCTATCGGTGATCTACGTCGAGTTTGAATTTGGAACCAACGTGTTCACCGCTCGGCAGATCGTTAATGAGCGTTTGCAAATGGTGAGTGAACGCTTGCCCAAGTCGGTGAATCCTCAACTGGCTCCTATCTCTTCAATCATGGGCCAGATTCTCGTTCTGGGGATGTGGAGCAAAGATGAAAAACTGAGCCCCATCGAATTGCGCACGGAAGCGGATTGGATTGTACGCCAACGCCTTTTGTCCATCCCCGGCGTGGCTCAAGTGTTTACGATGGGTGGCGGACGCAAACAATTTCAAGTTCAAATTGATCAGGACGCCTTGGTCAAGTATGGCATTACCATCGACGAAGTTCGCCAAGCGGTCGAAAGCAGCAACCAGAACGCCACCGGTGGCTACTTGAATCAACGCCCCAATGAACTCCTGGTCCGAGCCATCGGTCGTATTCAAACGCTTGAGGATCTGAAGAACATCGCCGTCGCGCATAGCAATACGCGGCCGGTTGCACTGTCAATGATTGCCGAAGTCGTCGAAGCACCTCAAGCCAAACGCGGCGATGCGGCAGCGTTTGTACGTGAACCAGATGGACATTTCTCAGGCGGCTCGGCAGTCGTCTTAACCATCAGCAAACAACCGGGCGCCGATACACGAGCCATCACACGCGAAATCGAAAAAGCGATTGCTGAAATTCAACCTTCACTGTCAGCCGGTATTCGCATTGAACCACTTTATGCTCAAGAGCACTTTATCGATCGAGCCATCGAAAACGTTCTGGAAGCCCTGCGCGACGGCGGCATCTTGGTGGTGGTCATTCTGTTTTTGTTTTTGATGAACTTTCGGACAACCTTCATTTCGCTGACCGCAATTCCGCTGTCGCTGCTCATGACGGTGCTGGTCTTTTATTGGTTCGGCTTGTCGATCAATACCATGACGCTGGGTGGTTTGGCGGTTGCGATCGGTGAGTTGGTCGATGATGCTGTCGTCGATGTCGAAAACATCTTTCGTCGACTGAAAGAAAACGGAGCATTACCGACGCCGCGATCGCCACTGCGAGTTGTCTATGAAGCCAGCTTGGAAGTTCGCAGTTCGATCGTTTACAGCACCATTATTGTGTGCTTAGTTTTCCTGCCTCTGTTTGCGTTGTCCGGTATGGAAGGGCGGCTGTTCACGCCGTTAGGTGTGGCCTACGTCGTATCGATCCTGTCTTCGCTGGCTGTTTCACTTACCATAACACCAGTACTTGCCTTCTGGTTATTGCCGTCGTCGCGAGCGGTCAGGCATCAAGCCGACAGTTGGTTACTCAAATTTCTAAAGTGGGCGGTGGCCTATGTCATTCGCTTCAGCCTGAGTTTTCCATGGCTGAATATCGTCGCAGTGCTGGCAATGGTTGTGGTTGCAGGTTGGTACGCGATTGGGCTCGACCGAGATTTCTTGCCTCCGTTCAATGAAGGGGCCATTCAATTGAACGTCCTGCTACCACCGGGGAACTCTCTAACGACCAGTATTGAGACCAATCGAGTCGTCGAAGCCACACTGGTGAACAACTCAGATGTGCTGAATTTCGTTCGACGCACTGGACGCGCTGAATTGGATGAACACGCCGAACCAGTTACCGCGAGCGAGTATATCATCGACCTCGATCCGAGCGCACCGCATGGTCGCGCAGAGCAACTGAGCCGCATTCGCCAAGACTTGGAGGCGATTCCTGGGATCGTCTATTCAGTAGAGCAGCCGATTTCGCACTTGATCTCGCACATGCTATCCGGTGTGAAAGCGCAAGTCGGTATCAAACTTTACGGCGACGACCTCGATCAACTACGTCACAAAGCGGCGGAAGTCCAATCGCTCATCCAACAAGTCCGCGGCGTTCGCGACTTGTTGGTTGAACAGCAGACGTTGATTCCTCAATTGAAGATTGAATACGATCGTAGCAAGTTACTCGCGGCCGGATTGACCGTTGGAGAACTGAATAGACTGATTGAAACCGCCATGAATGGCCAAGTGGTTTCTGAGGTTATGCAAGGTCAACGTACCTTCGATGTCGTTGTCCGCTTGAAAGAAGATGCGCGCGAGAATCTAGATGTCCTCCGCCGCTTGCCCGTTGAATTGCCCAGCGGCGGTAAAATCCCACTTGAATCGGTTGCCAAGATTTATCAGTCCCTGGGTCCCAATACAATTCAACGGGAGAAGATCCGTCGGCGCATTGTCATCCAATGCAACACAGCCGACCGTGGTCTCGTTGAGGTAGTCGAAGAAATCCAATCAAGACTGAAATCGGTCAGCGAGAACCTGCCACCTGGGTACTATTTCGAATTCAGTGGTCAGTTCGAAAGTCAGCAACAAGCGTCGCGCGTGATCGCTTGGTTGTTCGCAGTCGCATTGTGCGGCGTGTTTCTGACGTTGTTTGCCATGTTCCGAAGCACGAATCTGGCGTTGCAGGTGATGGCAGCCATTCCGATGGCGTTTATCGGATCTGTGGCGGCCCTGGCGATGACCGGGCAAACGTTGACCATCGCAAGCATGGTTGGCTTCATTTCGCTGGGTGGGATCGCATCGCGCAACGGTATCTTGCTGCTGCAGCACTATCTACATCTGGTCAAGCATGAGGGCGAGACGATCAGTCACGCGATGATCGTTCGAGCCGGGCAGGAACGTTTAGCGCCGGTGTTGATGACGGCGTTGACCGCCGGCATCGGTTTGGTCCCGCTGGTGCTCGCCGCTGGTCAGCCTGGTAAAGAAATCCTCTATCCGGTAGCAACTGTGATTCTCGGAGGAGTGGTTAGTTCAACGCTGCTTGATTTCTTGATTCACCCAGCCCTGTTCTGGTTGTTCGGCCAAAGATCTGCCAAACGAACCCTAGACGCGCAGCAGGTCGAGCAGCTTTAGCTAGTGGGTCGCTCCTGCCAGGTGCGACCTTAGAATACTGGTAGCGGAATGCGTCAAGCATTTCGAAGGCCCTGGTAGCCGCCGCTGCCACGTTTTGATGTTGCGCTAAATTGTTCTTTTGAAGCGATTCGGATGAAGTTTTGCTTGGTATTTCATAACCCGAAGCGTTAGCGAGGGACCTTTCTGCATCGCAAGTCGACGTCGTAACTCGGTCCCTCGCTGACGCTTCGGGGTATGAAAGCCCGAAACTCGCAACATCAAAACTGCCAAGCGGTGGTTAGTCACCCCGCACCGTGTCCACCGTCTGGCGACGGTGGCTACTATAGGTGATGAACAACAAGTCCTCAAGGCTCTCGAGAGTACTGCGGTCGCCCTCGAAAGCTCTTCGACCCAAAATCTAATGTGGACGAAGCATTAAAGTGAATCGCTCCGGTTTTAGCCGGAGCGATGATGATTGCGATGGGAGCGTCCCACTTACGTTACGACGCTCGCACCCTGCAGGAGCGACCCACCCGATCACTCTGGCACTTCGATATGCTCGTCGGTGGCGGCTTCGCGAAGCTTGCTCAGCGCGCGGGCTTCGATTTGACGAATGCGTTCCTTGGTGACGCCCATTTCTTCACCGACTTCCTTCAGGGTCAGCGGTTCGTGACCGTGATCCAGACCGAAGCGGCGAATGATGATCTGCTGCTCGCGTTGATCCAGCTTGTTCAGAATGCGGTTGATCTGCTTCTGGCGTTGTTGCTGAGCCAACTCTTGGGCATAGTGATCGCCACGTGTGTCCTGATGAGCCATGAAGACTTCATCCGTTGTCGTACGGAAGCGATCGTTGTGCTTGAATTCGTCAGGGATCGAGCGAGCGAAATTCTTCATGATCGCCCAGCTGGCATAGGTGCTGAATTTGTTGCCACGTGCATAGTCGAATTTTTCTACAGCACGGAACAGCGACATGTTGCCGTCGCTGACCAGCGAGAAGAAATCATCGGAGCTCTTCATGTGACGCTTCGAGATCGATACCACCAACCGCAGGTTAGCTTGAACAATATGGTTCTTAACTTCAACAGATTGGCGATAGAGTTGCTCGATTTCGTCCATCAAGGCGACCGATGGTTCGGACAAATCCAACTTGGCTCGCAGACTGCTGGCACGGAACTTGAGGTAGTTCATCTTGCGGAACAAGTGGTACTCTTGTTCGCGTGTCAACAGTTGCATGTCGTAAAGTGCCGCCAAGTAGGTTGGTAAACCACTTGGTGCTCGCAATTTGCGAGGAGGAATCATCGCTTCGGGCAAATCACCCAAAATCTCGGCTTCCAGTTTTGGCGAAACCTTGTTGAACGACTCGTTCGTGATGTAGTCAAGCGGCAGCTGCATGATGCTAGCTGCACGTTGCTCATTGAGAACGCGAACGATCGAACTGCGTGTCCGTCCAAACTGACGCGTAAGTTGGTTGATGCCTACACCTCGACTAAATTGTTGATAGATGCTTACCTTATCGGCTTCGGTCAAAACTTCGCGATGGTCAGGAAACACGGCTTGGTCGGGATGACGACGGTCGTGATTCTTGAGAGTGTAACGGATGGTTTCGGCGCTGCGGCCGGTCGCTTCAGCCACTCGGCGGGAAACTTCCGACAGGTTAGCTCCGGTCAGAGCCACTCGACGGGCGCGTTCGATCACTTCTGCTCGCTCGTCATGCGTCAATTGGCTAAAGCGTTCGCCGCGGCGGACGCGTTCGCGATTCCGGGCCACGAAGCGCTCAACACTGCTGTGCAGAAAACCAACTCGCTTGCGCCCATCGCAAACGAAGCGGCGGCTGACCAGCCCCTGATCTCGCCAACGCGAGATGGTCTTGGTTGAGACGTTGAACATGCGGCTGAGATCTTCGACCGTGTGGACTGGTTCACCGGTTTCTTCAACCTTCAAATCCAGTGAGTCGGAGACGTCTTCGACGAACAATCGCAGATCATGGGCGGCATCATCTCCGCTGACCATCTTGCGACTACTCTCTTCAGGGCGGAAATCCGTAACCCTAAAGTAGATAAATTCGTACGGGTAATCCCGCGCCAAATCCAATTCGCCGAGCAATCTTTCAGCTCGTGCGGCTTGCTCGATGCGTTTGGTGCGTGGAGCAAATCGAACTTGTTGGTCGCGCAATTCTCGAAGTACTGCGATGCGATAATCTTGGTGCATCTGAACTACCTTTTCCCTGCTTGCGAGTAAGTGTCAATCCATTCCTTGCGGCTTCCGACCGCCGACACCTAACCACGCGGCTGGGTTGAGCTCCATCCTAGAGCCCGTGACTTGTATCAATCCCCTTGCCTAACGCGTCCTCATAGCTTAGCACCCCTGACTAGTGGGTGGAAAGCAGAGAGGACAAACAAACTTGTCACACACAGGCACTACGTTCGAAGTTGCCTAGGAGTTTCATTTGTTGCCCCAGTTCGCGCTCGGCTTCAAAAAGTAGATGCAAAAGCGGGGCCATTAGTTCGGCAGAACACGGTGTTCGCATCAAAAATGGCCCAAAGCACGGGAAAACTAGGCGAGAAGTTTTTTCAAAGCCAAGCGAGCTTACAAAAGTGTTCACTCGATTGTAAGAATGTCCAATCCGACTGCAATTTTGACACAGAATTCTCAAAGTGAGAACACGCTGCAGAAGCCGTCAAGGGGGCTTTCAAACTTGGTAGCGGAAGCCGTCAAGGCTTTCGATTGCTGGTAGCCGCCGCTGCCAAGCGGTGGTTCGTCACCCTGCAGCGTGTCCACCGTCTGGCGACGGTGGCTACAAGAAGCGCCCTCGGCTCACACTGACCGTGGCGCAATAATCGACAAGCCCTTGAGGGCTTCCGCTACCCGAGAATCGAATGTGGACGAAGTAAAGACTTATAGGGTACATGGGCTCTCGTGCATGGGCTCTTGTGGACATTGCTAAAGACCGCTCTTGAATTGGGC
>JANRMD010000584.1:0-2716 GCA_033761895.1 Pirellulaceae bacterium
ATCAAGAGAGCAATCTGCCGCGTATCGTCGGGATCTATAAAAGGATCGCCAGACTTATCCCTGCCGCCGCTTTTCGCGTTGGGAATGAGCACCCAAAAAAAGAATGCCAGAACACAGCATCCAACGATGATTTGGATGATGGCTAAAATTTGCATCTTCATCTCCTTGGATGGCTACTTGCGGGGCGCTACCAATAGCGGCAGTACAATAAGGTTTCCAAACAATCCGCCTAACATGGTTAAGCTTGTCAGGGTACCAAAAACAACCGTCGGAACAAACTCACTAACAGCTAACGCTAGAAAACCAGCGATGAGTGCGACGGTAGCCAGCACCACTGCAAAGCCCACGTTTTCCTGTGCCGAGCGAAGTGATTTCAGTGGTCGGTCACCAGCCTTCAAACGCCGTTGATAGTGCAGCAAATAATGTATCGAGCTGTCGATGGACAATCCCATGGAAACGGCGGCGATCATAGCTGCGCCCATGTTGACGCGTATCCCTAGCCAGCCCATCGTGCCCAGCACAACTATGATGGGCAAAGCGTTCGGCACCAAGGCGGCCAGCGAAAACAGCAGCGATCGAGTCGAAAGCAGCATGATTATGAAGATACCGAGTGTGGCAAACGCAAAGCACTTCCACTGGTCCTCCAGCACATTCGAGACTAAGCGACTGAGCATCACGTGATAGCCCGTTACCTCGCCGCGCAAGCTCTCAGCTGGGGCCTTTCCATCGAACAGCGATTGCCACTGTGGACGTTGAGTGAACTCGGCGACCTTTGTGTTTACCTGTTGGATCAGCTCGGACTTTACCGATGCAGTTGTTTGTTCTCGGCTTCGCAGCATGATGCGCAACCATCGCAGACCTGAAGCGTCGGGCTCGAAGGTCAGCAGTGCTTGACTAAACTCGGGCATTGCCAGGCGCATCCCTTCGAGCCTCGCAGTGACAGGTAGGGCGGCGATCAATGGCTCAACCTTGGCCGCCAGATCGGCATCGGCCATGCTGAGGACCTTCGTTAGTCGGAATTGATTGCCGGAGTCATCCGCCGCGATTAGTTCACGCAATTGTGCTTCTAAGTTGAGTACTGCGTTGAGATACTCTTGCGTGATGGCTTTCGGGGCAGGCAGCATGATATCCCAGACGCCTGCCCCCCCCAGTTCGCCCTCAACCACTTGATAACCTTTTACCAGCGGATTCGTTGCGTAAAAATTTTTCGTAAAGTCGGTTTCGACGGTCATGCGGGCACCGCCGATCAAACTAAGCACCGTTATCAAAACCAAGGCCACTACGCCGATACGACGATGCGTGAGCACCCAATCCAGTAGTTTTCGCAAGAACATGCGCACCAGCAGATCCGACTTTGGTACATGCGGATCGGAATCCCACTTGCCAATCAGGGCTAAACCGGGAACCAGCAGCAGAATCGAAAGCAACACAACCAGCGAGCCGATCGCCATCATCAATCCAAAGTCTCGTACGGGGCCAACGTTCGCCGCCATCAGCGAGATAAAGCCCACCGCATCCGTCAAGCAAGCCAGCGCAATCGGAACGACGAGCGCCGCCATGGATAACCGCAGAGCTTCGCGACGTTCCATCCCACGCCGTCGCGTATCTTGATAAAGCAGTAGTAAGTGCATCGTCGTCGCTACGCCGATCACCGTCACGATCGCCGTTAACATGGAACTGACCATGGTGAGCTCAAGATTCAGCAAAACCAAAATTGCTTGCGTCACAATCACGGACCAATGGACAATCGCCAGAGGTATCAACGTCCAGCGGATTGAGCGAAAGCAGATCAGCAATACGACCGTCAACAGAACCGTGGAGGTGATCCCCAGCCGCAGACCATCGCGCTGCACAAGTTGAAAGCCTTCAACGACCATGACGGGTTCACCAGCGATCAAACCCAACTCCGCAGGCGCTGCGACTGAGGTGATGATGGATTTCAGTCGATCAATGGTTCCATGATGAAACTCCGAAGACTTCTCCTTGGAGGGCGCAAGCAAACAGGCCACTGCCACAAATTCACTATCGCGCTGATGCGTGTAGCCAGCGAAAACGTCTAGCAGTGCTTGAGCCAAAACGTCGTCTTTATCTAGCAAAGGTGCTGTCCGCTTCTCATTGCTCCCACCTAGATTAAACATCTTTAGCGGCCGGAGTTGATCGAGAATATGATGCAATTCCGCGAGGCTCAGCACTGCTGCGACCCCATCCACTTCAGCTAACTGCTTCGAAATCGCCGCCAAGCGATCGAGCCCTTCGCCAGTGGGTTTCCAAAGTTCGGTATCGCGATACACGGCAATGACGACTTCGTTGCCACCAAAGCGGTCTTCAAGTTGATGATAGGAAGTGACCAGCGGATCGCCAGGCGCGAACATACGGTCCAATTGCCAGTCCAATCGCAGGGTTCTGGATAATGGCAAACTAATGGCACCGAGGATAACGCCGACTAGCAATAGGACCGTTCGCCAGCGGTCCAAATAGGTGGCAATCCAATTGCCCAAAGCATTTTCCATCGAAATAACCTCAATTTGTCGGCGATCAAACTGCGAATCAGAGCTGAATGTGCGAAATCAATTTGCACGAATCTCCACTGGATTGTAGCCTCACAGTTAAGTATCGCGAACCCGACGAACGTCACGCTACAATAATGACTGGCAGGCTGCCGAGAAAGTTAACCCGAAGTGTTAGCGAAGAAACGTGAAAAGCGCCGGGAAGATGA
>JANRMD010000585.1:0-1536 GCA_033761895.1 Pirellulaceae bacterium
AGGTCAGCTAGGACTTACTGAGACAACAAATGCGGGCGGACTCAGTTCCATGTTGGAATCCGCAAACGATGCATTTGCCAACAAGCAGCCTGTGACGGGATACATTCGTCTCTGCATTGCTGCTCAGACTGCGATTTCGCAGAGGAACTACGAAGAGGCCAATTGCATCATCAACCAAGCGATGGAGGCCGAGCAACATCTTTCCCCTACCGATCTGGGGCCAGCGAAGTTGCGAAGCACCATCGCCAGCCTCCGTGAGCTGACCGGTGGTACGAGTGAACTCATCATCCGTGAACTCATTGTAGGTGCAGGACTTTGGTATGACCGGTTGTCTGCTGAGGTGCTGCAACGCGACGACTTCGAAGGCATTGCCACTTCGATGCACGATCATTTTCGTCGTCTGTCGCGATTTCTTCTTTTGTCTGGCCGCACTGAAGAATCACTCATCGCTTTCGAAGCGGGGCGTGCGCTCGCAATTGCAAAGGATGTTGCGCCACAGGAATTGCAACGACTTTTATCAAACAAACCTTTCGCGTCAGACGGTTCACATGTTTCGACTGAGTCGTTACAACGGATTAGGCAGAACCTCACCGATGAACAAGTGCTAATTTCCATTGCCGTGCTTCCGCCAAACCTGGTCGGATTTGTGGTGAGCAAGTATGGGGTCGAAACGGTTGATGTCCCAGTTGGAAGGACCGTCGCAGAAGCGGATGAAGTCTATCGAGAGGTTGGTATGCTTCCACACCGCCTCGCAAATAACGTCGGAGTGCACGCGATCCCATCATCGCTTAAGGAGTTTGCTCGGCTCCTGGTGGAAAAGACTGGAAAACGTGAAATCTGTCGGTTTGTACCATACGCGTTCTACCATGCAGTTCCTTGGCGACTGCTTCTGCGCCATCACGGACTTGATTGGAACCAGCTGCGCTTTTGCACAGAGTTCGGTGTCCTTCTTCCTTTCTCCAACGTTTCCACGCACGACGTCTTGGGCAAAGGAATGGTGTCGATTGGACATGGCGACGCAATGGGGATCGACCTTCAAGAAGAAGCCCGAGCCTTCGCGCAACAATGGGGCGCTGGTTCTAACTTTGATTCAAATTGTTCGGCTCAAACGATTCGTCACGTTCTAAGCGCAAACCAGAACTTAATGATCTCGACTCACGGAAGGTTGGCCCAGCGAAAGTTTTACCTTGAGCTTGCAGAAGGCTCTGTGTCGGCGTCCGAACTAGATTTGCCTCAAACTATTGCATCCCTGGTAATTCTTTCTGCGTGTTGGTCTGGCGTGTACGCTATGGCAATTGGTGATAATCCAATTGGCTTCGCACCCTTGCTTCTTCGGCAGGGTGTACGCCGATGCATCTGCACGCGGTGGCCAATTCGGGCCGGTTTCGCGGGCATGTTCTTTCCTGAGTTGGCGACAAGGCTTCGGACTGCACTGAACATTGAAGATGCGTTCGTTGACACGCTAGCGTGGGCCGAAAACAACGGCTACGATCGATGGCGGGATATTGCGTGCGTCGAACTGATTGGACGCCCGTA
>JANRMD010000586.1:0-16494 GCA_033761895.1 Pirellulaceae bacterium
GACGCTGAACTTTCTCCGCTTTTTCACGGATAATTTCTTGGTCGTGTGTGGTGATCGTCCCATGTCGCGCAGATACGTTGACTTGCACTCGGTAGCTCCTGGTGAGTGTTCAATGGCATAAAGGCATCAGCGATTGCCCGATTTGGCGCTGAGCTTCCCCAAAATATACCTTGGCCAGCCGTTCGAGGCCGTCGCATTACCGTCATTTTTACTAAAGCTATGAAAACTGCCTTAAAACCGGCTGTATTTTCATTCCAGCCGCCCTAAGATCCGAATTCCATGGGCTTTTGCCGCGAACTTATTGCGACCGCGAAGTTTTTGCAAACTCCCACGTCCATCCAAACTGGGCGCATTGTATCCGCCTTTGCCAATGTAGCCAAATAGTGGTTTGTTCTCTGAAGCAAAAATTTGTCGAGTTAACTGCGCCAATTTGCCCAGTCCGCGGCGTCTATTAAAAATCCTAATGCAATCAGCTCCAGGACGCCTTTTCGGCAAAATCGATACAGGCGCCAGCATGCTCAAGTTTAACCCATGCGGGTTTCCACTGTACGCCTAACAACCCCTAGAAAATTGGAGCATACTGAGCTCTCGGCAGGCGCTAAGAACCTGCCCAGCCTACGCCCACTCGTTATCACAAAACAAACTATGCCCGTTGTAGTTATCACTGGATCAGCTGGACTGATCGGATCAGAAGCGTCACGTTTTTTTGCCACCCAAGGCTTCGAAATTGTTGGCATCGACAACAATTTGCGGCGGGTTTTCTTTGGTGACGACGCCTCCACAGACTGGAACCGCAGCCAGCTCGAGATGGAATTAGGCAAGCGCTACCACCACCACAACATCGACATCCGGGAAAGCTCCCAAGTTGCCGCACTTTTTGCTAAGTACAGTTCAGACATCGCGCTCGTGATTCACACCGCCGCTCAGCCGTCACACGACTGGGCAGCCCGTGATCCACAAATGGACTTTACCGTAAACGCAAACGGCACACTCAATCTGCTCGAAGCGACTCGCCAGTTCGCCATCAAAGCGCCCTTTATCTTCACATCGACCAACAAAGTCTACGGCGCGACCCCCAATCAACTCCCGTTAGTCGAACATGACCTACGCTGGGAAATCGATCCAGCGCATCGCTATGCACGAGGGATCGGTGAGGATATGTCGATCGACCAGACCCTGCATAGTCTCTTCGGGGCTTCGAAAGTTGCTGCCGACGTGCTTGTTCAAGAGTATGGTCGCTACTTCGGCATGCTCACTGCGTGCTTTCGTGGCGGGTGCTTAACCGGCCCCAATCACTCCGGCGCCCAACTCCATGGCTTCTTGGCTTACCTGATGAAGTGCACTATGACCGGCACTCCCTATTCCATCTTTGGATATAAGGGCAAACAAGTTCGTGACAACATCCATAGCGCCGACTTGATAAGTGCCTTCAACGAGTTCTTTAAGGCTCCGCGCAGCGGCCAAGTTTACAACATCGGCGGAGGACGCTTTAGCAATTGCTCGATGCTAGAAGCGATCAAGATCTGCGAAGAGCTCACCGGAAACAAGCTCAACCATACCTATGTTGAACAGAATCGAACCGGTGACCATATATGGTGGATCAGCGACTTGAGTCGCTTTTCGGAGCACTATCCCAATTGGAAACTGAAGTACGATATTCCCGGAATTCTGGGTGAAATTTACGAGCACAATCAAAAACGATGGCTTGAAACTGCTGACATATGATAGATCGTGGTAAACATAATCTGCTGGGTGTGCAGGTTAATGCCATTGACTACGAAGCTGCCGTTGATCGCATTATCCAAGCCGCACATGCTCGCCAAAGCCTAGGCGTATCTGCGCTCGCGGTACATGGAGTCATGACCGGTGTGCTGGATTCCGAGCATGGATATCGCTTGAACAAACTCGATCTGGTTGTGCCTGATGGACAACCTGTGCGCTGGGCATTGAATTGGCTGTATGGCCTAAAGCTCGCCGACCGTGTTTACGGCCCCAACCTGACTCTCTACGTCTGCGAACGTGCCGCCAAAGAGGGCTTGCCCCTCTATCTGTATGGCAGCACTGAACCGGTTCTCCGCGCGTTCTCGACGAACCTTCAGAAAAAATATCCCTCGCTGCAGATCGCGGGCAGTCAACCCTCGCGGTTCGGCAAATTGTCCGCCGAGGAAAAAGCCGAAGTCGTGAAGACGATTACTGACAGTGGGGCGGCCATCACGTTAGTGGGCCTCGGTTGTCCGCGCCAAGAAGTTTGGGTCTATGAACACTTGGATGTTCTCGCAATGCCCAAGCTAGCCGTCGGAGCCGCGTTTGACTTTCATGCAGGCACGCTCTCACAAGCCCCGCCCTTCATGCAACGCAACGGACTCGAATGGCTATATCGGCTTACTCGTGAACCAAGTCGACTTTGGAAGCGATATCTGTTTCTCAATCCACACTACCTAAGCCTCTTAGCCCTGCAATTGCTCAAGCTGCGGCAGTTCCCGGTATTGAATTCGAAACCCCCTAGCGACGAACTCCGCTACGGTTGAAGTCCTGACAGCGACCGCCATCAAAGGCCAAAGGGGCAGCGTCAATATCGAAGTGAACCTTAAAGTCTTGAAAAGTTGGACTTGCGGCGCGACTCTTCGTCCACGATCCGCTGCAACCGCTTCTGCACGCGGCTTTCCAATTCGCTGATCTTCTTTAGGTCCAGCCCGTGGGGTTGCGGTAAGACACTGACCGGGTCCACTTTAGTGAACGTCACACAATTGACACCGTCGTGCAAATAGACCCGATTGCGGCCACCAAGTTTGGCTGCATACAGAGCTTCGTCCGCTCGACGCACTAACTTGCCGATCTTCTCTTCCGGCAATATCTCTGAAGCACCCGCGCTAAGCGTAACTGGGATTCGCTTTCCCTCGTGCGTGACTTCCATCTTGGACATCTTCTCACGCAAGCGATCCAGTGCCAAAGCAACGCCCTCAACCGGCGCGAGCATGAGCACGCCGAATTCTTCTCCCCCGTAGCGGGCCACACACGCCGCATCGCGCAGTTCAGATTGAATCAGTTGCGCGACCTGCTTAAGAACCGCATCGCCAGCCGGATGTCCATGCGTATCGTTGATCTGCTTGAAGTGATCGATGTCGATCAAGCCGAGCGAGAATTGCTGTTTCTTACCTGTCCAAGCAGAAAACAATTCGTCTGTGGATTTGTCGAAAGCGCGGCGATTCAACAGGCCAGTCAATCCATCGGTGCGCGCCTCAGTCAGATAGCTGGAGATTTGCACCGTTTGAGATTCTAGCCTCTTTTCAGTGTCATCCAGCCGCTGTTGAAGTTCCTGATTAGCGCTCATGATCTGCGAGAGCATGCTCAGTACTTCTTCGCGCGGCGCATCGCCTTTAATCCGAGCTTGGCGATTGATTGAGTCGAGTTGATTTTGGTACTTCGACACATCACCCGCAAACTCCGATGTCCACAAAGAGAGATTGCGAACGAAGGATAGAAATTGCGAATGATCAACAGGAGGCGGGGCGGCCTTCTTGCCAAACCAATAGCCCAGCAGCATGCCGAAAACCAGCAGACTTGTGCCAACGGCCAAACCGAGCAGAAAGATGGTTGTGTTTGGCGGCAATGTTGGACTCCCCAAAGTCGTCTTTCGCGTCGCGAAAGATAATCAAACTCGCAACTTTCGCGGGAGCGAAAGGCGACGAACGACACCCCTGTGAACAGGTGTCTAATTCTCAGTCGGACGAATCCAACAGGAAACTGCGGCGAACTAGCGCCATACGGATGCCGGGTCATCCGGCAGTGCCGACATGTCCGCAATTTCCGGCGAATCGTTTTTGGCAATCACTACCACCCCGTGCGGGCTAATCGCAAATCCGCGTTTCCGATCCAGTTCCTGGTCATATCCAATCGACATCCCCGGTGGAATCTTGACTCCTTTGTCGATAATCGCTCGTCGAATCTTGGCATGGCGACCAATCTCAACACCTTGAAACAGGATGCTGTCTTCGACTTGAGCATAGCTGTTCACCCGCACGTCGGAGCTGATGACACTTCGAATCACCTTACCGCCGCTGATGATCGTGCCTGGGCAAACGATACTATCGATTGCCTGTCCGCAACGATCTCCATCACCACGGCTGCCAAATACGAACTTGGGTGGTGGCGAATTCGGTTGCAATGTGCGAATCGGCCATTCATTGTCATACAAATTCAATAGTGGATCGATTTCAATCAAATCCATGTTGGCTTCGAAGTACGCATCGAGTGTTCCGACATCGCGCCAGTATGCCTGTCGCTTCCGATTTTCGTCGCGAAACGGAAATGCGTACACATTATGATCATCGATAATCGAAGGGATGATGTTTTTGCCAAAGTCGTGGCTACTATTGGTTTCTGTCGCATCACGGCACAATTGTTCGAACAGGAAGCGAGCTGTGAATACGTAGATCCCCATCGAAGCTAAGCAGTGATTGTCGTCGCCCGGAATCGTCTTAGGATTCGGCGGCTTTTCCTGAAAGCCATTGATGCGGTTCTTTTCATCCACTTGAATCACGCCAAATTCGCGGGCTTCATCGCGACTGACTCGCAGCGCGCCCACCGTCAGATCGGCACCCATCTCGCGATGAAACTCAATCATCCGCAGGTAATTCATCTTGTAGATGTGATCGCCGGCCAAGATCAGCACGTATTCGGGGCGATCTTTCTCGATCACAAAGATGTTCTGATAAACGGCATCGGCGGTACCCTGATACCACTGTTCATCGATCCGCTGTTGTGGCGGTACGATATCGAGGAACTCACCGAGTTCGGCGCAGAAGAATGGACGCCATCCAATATTGATGTGTCGATCCAAACTCAGCGATTTGTACTGTGTGAAGATTAGGATGCGGCGCAGCCCTGAGTTGATCGCATTCGACAACACAAAGTCAATGATTCGGTAGTTGCCCCCAAAGGGCACTGCCGGCTTGGCACGCTCCAGCGTAAGGGGCTCAAGTCGTGTTCCTTTTCCGCCAGCCAGTACTACCGCGGTTGTCTTTCGAAGCATGGTCCTACCCAAAGCATTTCTAGGAAAGCGGCGGAATGAATACCGTTTCATTCTCGCTCGGCTGACCGTATTGGTTATGCAGCATAACAACTTTTACGATTCGTTTGAATCACGTTGCAACAAATGGATCGCAGTCTCGCTCGTGCCCTTTCACGCGGCGGACGCTGCTGAGAATCAGGTTGGTATTGGAATGCGTCAAGCATTTCGAGTGATCTTGTACCGGAATGCGTCAAGCATTTCGAGAGTATTGCAGTGGCCCTCGAAAGCCTTGACGGCTTCCGCTACCCAGTAATCAACCAGAAAACTCCCGGTTATGCAGCGCGCCGATCTTCGGCTTCGTAATCCTGATCGTCCTGCATGCGCCTCAAACGCTTGCGTTCCGCTTTAGATAGCGGTCGACCGCCATTTTCCAGAGCTTCTTGAGCTGGGCCATTGGTTGTTGGCAGCGGCTTGCTGGTTGGCAGCGGTCGCACATCCGGCTTGCCACTCGCACGCTCGTCAGGTTCGCCCGACGATTCTGGCGGTGGCAAGCGTAGGGACGGTAATTTTAATTTCGGCAGACCAAACTTCGGCATTTTGGGACGAGGCAAGGCAGGCATTTTCATCTTCATCTTCGGAATACTCAACTTCGGCATCCAGCTACGTTTCTTGTTACCCTCACCTTCGGCCTCAGCATTCCCCTTCGCGTTCGCGGCAGCCGCTTTCTTGGCTTGTCGCTGCTCGTCCTTCAATCGCTGCTTTTCCTGCTTGGCCGCTAACTGTTCAGCCGCCCGAGTCGCTTTGTCGACTTTACGAAATTCTGGAGCATCGTCGTCCGCGTTGGGCTTACTTACGAATCGGCTCAGCCAAGAGCGTTTGGCTGCAGGCTTTTCGTTTTGCTCTTTGTTGGAATCTGCTGTGAATGGCTTGCTTACACTCGTTTGTCCAGCATTTGTTTCCGATCGTCGCGCTTGCGAGAGTGGTCCATTAGCCTGCGTTCCATTAGCCTGTGTTGGCCTTTGTTCCGCACGCTGCTCCGCCCTTGAGTCACGCTGTGAATCTTTGAGTGGTTCGGTTCTCTGATCAGAGCGAGCGTCTGGTGAACGTTCTTTGCCAACTGTCTTGGTCGTGTTTTCATCTACATCCGCAACCGGCTTGCGTTTCATGAAGCTTGGCAAACCAAATCTTCGGGCAGGCTTTTCAGTCGCTTCAACTTTCGCTTTTTCAGTGCGCTTCTTGCTCGTGACAACTTCTTCAACTTCGTCACCGGGCCGACGCAAGCGGAAGCTAGGCATCTTTGGCATTTTCGGCATCGCCGGCATCGATTCAGTCAAGCGTTCCTTCCAAGTCGAGGAGACGCTCGCTGCCAACCGGCCACGAAGCAAGAATCGCCGCTGAGCTTCGATATAGACAACTCTCAGGTACGATAGCGAAGCCAACCAGATCGAAGTCAAACCGCCAAGCCACAAAGCTGAGCGTAACCAAATCCTGAATTGAACACTGATGTCGATCTTGAGCATGTCTTGACCAAGCGCAGCACTGCCAGCCCATGCCACCAGTCCAACCAACCAGAACACCAGACTAGTAGGTACCGATTTCAGTTCACTGCACAGCCGAACACCCAACATGCCGATCAGAGCCGCAAGTGTAGCTTGCACAACCGCAGGCCCTGACCAACCTAAATTGAGTTGGCTCCAGCGGTTTAGCGCATCGCCAAACACCGCGATTACTCGAGTCGTTGAATCGAGACTACCAATGACACAAGTTGAAACCAACCAGAACCATAATCGATAGTCGCCGTTGTAGTCGTCCAGCTTATGGCGCCGCAGACGAAATGTAAGTACGGTCGAGGCAAGGCACAGCAACCACATCTGACCACTTAACCACGCCGCAATACCTCGCGGATGGCTTGCGTCTAACAAGATGGCCAAGGGTTGGCCGTACCAATTCAAGTATCCGTTGACATAGACCCAATAGTGCAACACCAACAGTGCCACTGGAATCAAGCAGCTTGCAAATATCGCAAACAGGTAGGCCCGTCGACGCACCGGAATCAACTGCACCAAACGATGTTGGCAGGCACCGCGAACATCCTGGCTGTAACCGGCACTACGGCGGCGCAGGGGTTCATCCGTCACCTCTTCGTCCGCTGCCGGTGACCGACGCGTGCGTGTACGAACTGCGGCGCTAGTTGCACCTTCTTCTTCCGATGGCAAACTCTCGCGTAGGATCCGTTTACGGCGATCCAATCGCGAATCTCGTGAAAGCGGCATGGCCGACGAGTCCGGTCAAAAACAACTCAAAATCTGCTCGCGGCCTCGTTCGGCCGCATCCCTACCCAGATGCTCTAATCGCAGAATTTACCCATTCCTGTCAAGTCAATATCGCGCCGTTGTGCTGGGTGGGGCGCAGTCTGCTGCCTGTGACCAAGATCGGTGGGGCGCATTCTGCCGCATGCGACCAAATAGAAACGCTCTCTCTTTCGGCTGGGATTGGCAACCGGAAAACGTGAGTTTCACTTGGACCGCTTCTGAATTCCGGTTGTGTGAGTTAACTTTTAAGTCTTTCAAACCATCGCGACATCCCTGACGGAACAAAACGGAGTAACATGCCACTGCTAAAGCCTGAAATCGAAGCTCTCATTCCGCACCGCCAGCCGATGTTGTTGGTCGATGAAGTGGTCGAACAGTCCGAAAACAAGATCGTGTGCATCAAGCGATTTTCGGGGGAAGAATTTTTCTTGCAGGGGCATTTTCCGAATTTCCCGCTTGTTCCTGGCGTGATCCTCTGCGAATGCGCCCTGCAATCCGGCGCGATTCTGCTCGCTAGCAAAACTCCACAAGACGGCTCGGTCCCAGTCGCCACTCGGCTTGACGGTGTCAAATTCAAGCAGATGGTCCGACCGGGCGACGCGATTCGCATCGAAGTCACCTTAAACGAAGTTGTTTCGACAGCCTACTTTATGACGGGCAAGATAACCGTCGATGGAAAACTAGCCGCTCGACTCGACTTTGCCTGCAGTGTAGCGCAACCGACCTAATTCACGTGGCAACTTACGGCCACCTTTGGTATGCATACTCTTCAGGTAGGCATCGCGTTGCCGATGCGCCTGAGTTCCGCGCGGAATTTCAACGGTTTATTCATATCGGCTGGCGGCATGTTAAACAGCATCACGGCAATTTGGCTCGGCTGCGGCATTCTGGCTGTGTTCATGCTCGTCAAAATGATGCGCCGTCGGCAACTCTATTTGATCGACTTGCTCAAGGCCCACGTCGAGATTCAAGCCGCCTGGGCACGGCGTCGCGATCGAGCGATGGAAATTGCCGCTGCGGAACAAGCTGAAACCGAACGGCAAAAAGCCAAAGTGGTTAAAATCGTCAATGAGATTACCAGCCAATCCGAAGCGGCTTAAGATTGGGAAGCGATCCCGCTTCGAATTGTAAAAGGCCGAAATTCGCAAATTGAACCCACCCGTGACGATCAGCACGAGTCAACACTATGGGACTTTTCGATGGAACTTCGCTTGAGCGCCCCGTGCTTTGCGAACGCTGCCGCAGCGATGTGAAGCTATGCAAATGCCCGCCGCTACCCCAAGCCGTGGTCGATACGCTTCCTGAGAAGCAGTTGCTTAAGGTTAGGCTCGAGAAACGAAAACGGGGCAAACTCGTGACTGTGATCAGCGGCTTCACTTGCATTGCCGCTCAATTGCAACAAACCCTTAGCCACTTGCAAAGTCAATGTGGGGCAGGCGGCTCGATCGACCAGCAGAACATCGAACTGCAAGGCGACCACACCGCTCGCGTTCCAACGCTTCTCATCGCGCGGGGCTATCGCATTCAAGGTATAAAGTCCAAGTAGCAAAACGCTGTTGATGAACTCGCCAACCCGCCACAGTTCGAATAACACCGCCGTCGACTTAGAAAGACACCTACTTTATGCAAACTGACGATGCCATTCGTACTCGTAAAACGGTCAAAATTCTCGCTTCGCAAGATCTCCCTGCCAGCGACCACCGTCACTTGGTCAACGAGATTCTATCGCTGGCTGGCCAAGCCCCTTTCCATCGAGCGTGCGAAGAACAGCATCGTCAATCGAGTTCACTATGCGGTATCGAACCCTGGCGTTTTTACGCGCTGGAGGCGGGAGACTGTCGAACGCTCCGCACTCGCATTCCGCTTGAAAACGCCGGCAAGATTCCCGCCATGTTAGCCGCTGCCGATGCGCTCATCATGGCAACTTGGTTACCCAATGCAGCGCAAGTGCCAGACATGGATGGTGAACCGGGGTATGCAGCTACGATCAACAACATGGAACACATCGCAGCCGCTTCAGCAGCCATTCAGAATCTACTGCTAGCTGCAACGGCGCGCGGGGTGGCGAATTACTGGTCCAGTGGCGGAGTGTTGCGCTCGGCTGAAGTGTTTCGTTTGCTAGGGATACCACGATCTCAGATTCTGTTGGGTGCCATATTTCTTTTTCCCAAAGAGTATGGCGACGCGGAACTCGCCACTAGCAAACTTCGTGAGCATAGAGGCTCGAGCGAAGCTTGGTCACGATGGGTTAAGTTGGAATAGCGAGGAGGCTAAAGGCTAAAGGCGAGCTTAGAGCAAAATGGAAAATGAGAGAGGGAAAATGAGAGACGTTCAGGGGGCATTGCAGGGTCATTACAGTTGCACATCGACCCATACTAAGTGATGATCGGAAGCGTCGAGTAGCTTTTTGATGATTTCAACTTTGTCGGCACTGACCTCTTCGTACAGCGGCCAAAAGATTCCGCTTGATATCACTTTGAAGTGCTTGCTTGGCAACGCATAGTCGGCTCGCAGGTTACCGACTGATTTGTCATTGAAATCGGCCGTATCTTCAGCCGGATCGCTTTTGTGACGCGCGTTTGCATCGCCTTGCCGCGCACTTGCCTGCTTGCCTCCCTCGCTACGAGGAGCTGTGGACTGGGAAACTTGCGGATGTTTCAGCAGTGTGTTGATGGCTGAGTTCTTGCTGTCACCATCTTTGGGGTCGCAATTCAAATCGCCCATGATGAAAAAAGGGGATTCCTTGGAGAAGCTGACTTTGTTGCCACGATCGTCGGTCAGGTCAGCAGAGGATTCGATGTACAACTGAATCAGCTTGATTTCGTCATGGTTGCGACAGCCATTGCGATCCTCAGCACCATCAAAGGCCGGAGGCGTTGGGTGGCTGGCAAGTACATGCAGCATGCCTTGCGGAGTCCGTATTGGCACATCCCAAAAGCTCTTCGAAGACAACCTTAGTTTCTCCCAAGTTGCGTCTGGATAATAGGACTTGCCAGTTTTGGGTTCCATCGGACGCAACGCCCCGGGCAACTTGGACCAAAGGAAGTCCTTGAGCGTGACGATGTCATTGGTCGCAATTTCAAAGCGGCTGAATACAGCCATTCCGTATTGACCGGGAAACCTACCAAAACCATAGGCATCGTTGGGTTCGTTTTCGCGACCATTTTTATCTAAATCCATGCCGCTAGGCATGCCCGTGTTGCTTGGGGCGGAATAGTGGAACTTCATTGGCCAGGCAGCGCCGCCAATCAGGTCGGGCGAGGCTTGGGAGAAGTAGTTCTGTTCGAGAAGGGCCGCGTTGTCTGCCTCCCCCGAGTAATCGATCTCGTTGACCAAAAGGATGTCAGGCTGGACCGCGCGCACAACTGTGGCAATAGCTTGGATCTGCGCGTCGTTCGACTTCAGATCCTCGGTCAACTTGCCGGCTGTCGGGCGATTGAGGGACGCGTTGTAAGTGGCCACTCGCAGAGCCCCTGCTGGCTTCGGAGGCACCAGTTGCTGAGCGTGCGACGCGCTGGACGCGAGAAGTAGGGCGATTCCCAAAGCTGTTCTAATTGCGGGCAGTCTGCGGATTGGATTCACTTGAACGGTTACTCCGTATTTGCGGATTGGTTAATGCCTGCATGCGGTACCCGAGGGCCGGTTTGCGGACGCCATTAGTGTAACGAAAATGACTGTAAATGCCTGCATTTTAAGGGGTTGGCACTACGCGGGCTCCGGATTTTCTCTTCGCGGGGCCTTAGGTTTTTTGGCGAGGCGGCGGCAAGTTTGGTAAACGACAGAATTCTAATGCCTACAGTCCTTCAAATCTGCAGGACCCGTATATAATGAGCGTCATCGCAGGCATTCCTTAGCTGACCCATTTGGCCAGACTAGGCGCCATTGTCTGGCTTAATCAGCATGGTTTAACGCGAGCAGTTTTGCTGCTTTCGGGTCCGCAACGAGGCGGTCTATCCATCGAGACGAAACTCCAGAGCTAGTCGTTACTAGGGATGATTCACTCCATGATTTTCGAACTGTCTTTGGTAGTAGTTGCGAGCTTCCTGGCAGCGGTTCTTTTCACTCCTGTAGTTCGTAAACTCGCCTTTCGATTCGATATTGTTGATCGTCCGGACCCGATGCGAAAACTGCACGGACGGACAGTTGCGCGAGCGGGTGGTGTGGCCGTCTTGTGTGCAATGTTGCTGGCTTGTTCCGGTGCACTTCTGCGATTCAATACGAATTTATTGAATCTGGACATCACCCCGTTCATCGGTTTATTTGTGGTGATGATCGGCGTCAATTTGTTGGGCTTGGCAGATGATATCTGGACACTGCGCGGCCGACAAAAACTGCTCGGGCAAATTGTCTTGGCCTTTGTGCTCTGCCTTACCGGTTTCAAGATCATGAGCCTGCAACTCTTTGGGTTCAATTTGGAAATGGGGTATTTGGCGATCCCAGTAACGATCATTTGGCTGTTGGCAACCACCAACGCCTTGAATCTGATTGATGGATCCGATGGCTTGTGTTCAAGTCTTGGGGCGGTCATTTCCGGAGCCTTGGGAATCATCGCGTCGATGAATGGCCACTTTGCCGAAGCGGCGATCGCTTTCGCATTGTGTGGTGCGTTGATCGGTTTCTTGGTCTTTAACTTTCCGCCAGCCAGCATTTTCTTGGGTGATTCTGGCAGTCTGCTAATCGGAATGGTGACTGGGGCTTTGGCGATTCGATGTTCGATCAAGGGTCCGGCAAGTGTCGCGTTCTTGGCTCCGCTGGCCATTCTCTCGATTCCATTGCTCGATTCGACGATGGCCATTATTCGACGCAAACTGACCGGAAGAAGCATTTACACGACCGATCGAGCTCACCTGCACCACAGTCTGAAAGATAAAGGCTTGGGCGATCTCGGCCTCGTGTTGGTAGTGATTTTAATGGCGCTGGTCACCAGTGGCGGCGCAATTTTGGGAACGATGCTCGGTCGCGAATGGTTAGCTCTGGTAGGTACAGGTGTGGTTTTCACCGTGTTGGTCTTAACCCGAGCCTTTGGCCACGCGGAAATGATCCTCGTCGCTCGACGTAGTCGCAATTTCATCAAGAGCCTACTCGAACCAGCCACCAACTCCGACCACATCACTCATCACAAGAGCGTTCGACTGCAAGGCACGCGTCAATGGGAAACGATTTGGAACACTCTGGTTGAGTTCGCTGAAGCCGAGCAGCTTTGCAAGATGGATATGGACTTGAATGTTCCTTGGCTACATGAGGGATTTCACGGGGCTTGGCATCGCAGTCGCCACCTCGATCGGCTTGAGAAATGGACAGTTGCCCTGCCGATTTTCGCAGACGGACGCATCGCAGGTCGCGTTGATGTCAGCGGTCCGGCCAACGACGGATCAGCCCTGCCAGTTGTAGCTAAACTAATTGAATTGCTGTCCGATTTAACACCGCAGGTTGAAGCCATCATGGCCCAGAGCATGGAACCTGCATCGGAGAACGATTCTTCTTTGGCTAATGCTGGTGCCTCTGCTTAGGCAGTTTGACCTTAGGCACATCGATTCGTTAAGCGATCAGAGGTGTTTGGTGCGTTGACGCCAGACTAAGGGCAGGCGGGTTCGGAGTGTGGGCCCTCGCGCAAGGTCACTCACCATCAAAGAAACAGGCAGCGGTTGTAAAAGGCAGTGCCTGTTGACGTTCTAGACCGCTGGTCTGGCTTTCTGGAGCGCGGACGTCCTCGTCCGCTGTACCCCGCCGCTAATGCAAACGCAACCCGTTGGGTGATTTGCATGCAAGGCGAGCCAATTCGTTGGCAAGCTTGGCTCGCCCGCATAGTCCGCAAGTGAGATCAGCGGGCGAGTGCCGTCCGCATACCGCAAAACCGATTGAATTTTACTTGCAAACTCCAAAACACTGTTTTTTGATACCCAAATGAATGGGATTTCAGCGCCCTTCATGAGAGCACTGCCAGCGTCTTTCCGGGCTACGGATTCTTGATCTCTGAAATTGTGCTAGAGGAAAGCACGAGTCCTTTGCGATCGATGATCTCTTTCTTTAGCTGCCGGCCTGGAAACTCAAGCGAACGCCAAAGTGTGACGTCGACCGGTCCAGCTTCGGATTGATCCTCAAACGTAAAGACTTCGGCAACATACTCCTTGTCAGCCACGACTAGCTTCTCTTCGCCGCTTTTCTTGGCTTTAAGAGCGGGCAATTGAAATTGTTCGATCGACATGCCTTTGGGCAATCGGAACTTAGCTGGGTAGTCGACTGAATTGAGGTCGCTATCCTCACGAACGCCGTTGCGTTCGATTGCCGTTTGGGTCTCGATCACAATTCCAGTTTCAGACTTCTCAGCAAGGCGTAGCTTGGTGTAGAGCAGTACATCGCCATCACGGCTTGCCAATTTGTCCTGGCGGACAACCTGCGTGCCAACTTCAAATTTGCTCCAGTTGTCGTACTCAGGATGAGGGACCAGCGGTAGGTCTTCAAGAGATACCTGAGGTACGACAACGGGCTCGACTTTCGTTTCGCACCCATTAGTAACGAACAGACACAAGGCTGCAATTAAAACGGTGAAGCGGTTCATTGGAATACTCTGAAAGCGATGGTACAGAACGATTAACAATGAAACCTTTGCGGCCAGCCATGTTGCCGCGGTTTTCCTGAGCGCGTTCATCGCGGCGTGGTCCGAGTCCCAGCGGTGCGGCAGGTATATCCCCCAGACCTTCGTGCATCTCACCTTGGTAGAACCCGGCGCAACCTGCATAATCGCTCCGGCCGAAAACAGCCGCTCCATAGCCCGTAGGTGCACGCCGCGATGGGCAATAGAGAGTTGGAACCAAAGCCCGCGCTACAGAGTCTTCGCCGTTGTAGTCCGCTGTTCGTCCCGAGTGGACAGCTGGCAAGTCAAAGCGAGCCAAGTTGTAGACGTTTTGCTGTTCCATGTAAGGCATGATCTTGAACCATTGACTCCATCCCTTGGGTGATGCCGCATTGCAGCACACTACCGTACCGTAAGAACCCGAAGGCTCAACGTAGTTGGGTGACAGGCTAGGATCACTGTCGTAGGGACCAGCCGCAAACTGCTTGTAAGCTGACTCGAAATTGTGAAAAGCGAGCCCAATCTGTTTTAAGTTGTTTGAACACTGCATACGCCGAGCCGCTTCACGAGCCGCCTGCACTGCGGGCAGCAACAAACCAACGAGGATGCCAATAATCGCAATGACTACCAGCAACTCCACCAACGTAAATCCCAGCCTTCGTATTCGCCTATCCTTCACAACTATCCCCTTCAACTAAAAGTGATTGAAGAACCCAACACGGGTTTCTTTGAGGGGTAGTAGAACGAATGACTTTTAAGATTCTGCGTAGATCTCTAGTCTATTTCTGTTAAGAATTTCCTGGTTCCCTGCGATTCGCCGTCAAGCGAATCTCACAATCTGCCGCTAACTAAGGCTTGCGATTGCTCGGGGCAATAGGTGGGTGGCACCTTGCGCGACATTGCGTGGATCGGGCGCACGTAGGTGGTGCGTTAGCTTCGTGAGGCGAGTCACCGCGGAGCGGTCTTCAGACAATCGCCGTGGTAAGCGGAGCGCCACCACCGGAATGTTCGCGGAGCAGGTGTTTGATCCTGAAGGGATCACAGTTGCGACTGCGTTACCGACCGGCGAATGGGCGTCGCTTAAACGATGGCGCGGACGAGAACCTTGCGTCCCTCAACGCAAACTCGACCTCGGGCGATAGCATCGATGGCTTCCGGGTACAGCTGAAACTCGAGTTCAGCCACACGACGTTGTACGGACTCAGCGGTATCGCAGTCGAGGACTGAACAGGATCGCTGAGCGATGATGGGACCGTGATCAAACTGGTTGTCGACAAAGTGAACGGTGCAACCGGTTAGCTTCACACCCATTTCAATCACAGCTTTGTGGACACGTTCACCGTAAAACCCGTGGCCGCAAAATGCGGGGATCAACGAGGGATGGATGTTGGTAACTCGGTTCTCAAAGTCGGCCGGTATCTTTAAGAACTCGAGATAGCCGCCCATGACGACCAGTTGGACGTTGTGTTTGCGACAAAGGCTAAACACGGCTTCCGAGTGAGCCTCGTTATCCGCGAAACACTTGCGAGAAACAATCTCGCATGGAATCTCAGCCTCTCTAGCAAACTCAAGTCCTTTGGCTTTCGGGTTACTGCTGATGACCACAGCAAACTCAACACCCAGTTCGCCAAGTCGCTGCCATTCGATCAGGTTTTTCAGCGTTGTACCGCCGCCTGAAATTAGAACTGCGATCGGAAACTTGGGCATTGTGGGCACCTATTTGACTTCGATTCCAAGTTGAATCGTATGCTCGCCGATTTCGAAGCTATGCATATCTACATTCGATTTTGGCATCGCGAATGCAATCTCGACCGCCAAAGTCTCGGTCGTAATGTAGTCGAGATTCTCGTTAAATGCGACAATCAATTCCGGATTTTCAGAAACCAGGAAAATTTGAATCCGGTCGGTGAATTGGCACTGCATTTGTTTTCGGCTGTCTTGAACCAAGCGGACCAAATCCCGAGCGTATCCTTCGCGAATCAATTCGGGGGTCAGGTCGGTTGAAAGTACAACCACGCACTGCTTGCCCTGAGCGGCTGTCCAACCCGCTTTGGCTTGCAAGCGAACTTGGATGTCTTCGTTGTCAAGCTGCAATTCCGTACCGTCGAGGGCGAGCGTGATTTTGCCCGAATTCTGAAGTTCACTCAGCAACTTAGCCCCATCAGCGGCGGCCAGTGCATTTTTCAGCTTCGGTAGCAGCTTTCCGATGCGCGGCCCGAGACGTTTGAGGTCCGGCAGAATCCTGTACTCAATGAACGGGCTGTTGCCTGCGTTGTAAGCGATCTCCTTCACGTTCAGTTCCTCGCGCACGATGGCGTCGTGTTCGCGCAGCCACCCAATGTGCTCGTCGCTGGCCAAACTCACTTCCACTCGGGATAGGGGTTGGCGAACCTTCAGTTTCGAGTCCATGCGAGCGCTACGGCCCAGCGAAGCGATCTCACGGAGCACTTGCATTCGACGACCAAGTGGCAAGTCGCAGCGATCGGCACTTGCCGTTGGATAATCGCAAAGATGAACACTCTCACGCACCCGCCCCTGGACGGGCTCGGTCAGCGTCTTACAAATTGTTTCGGCCAAGAAAGGCACATAGGGCGCGA
>JANRMD010000587.1:0-50206 GCA_033761895.1 Pirellulaceae bacterium
GACTCATCCTGGTCGCGCCCGAGTTTTTCGATCCGGAACTTTTCGAGCCTGGTTCAGTCGCATTCACAACCGTTTTCTCCGGCATTTTCGTGTTTCCCCAAAGTCCTGTCACACAGTTTGAGTTCTAGAAAGTATAGCCAAGATTTTCGATTTCTTAGTTCTTAGTTCTTGGCAAGTAGGGACAACGAGCGCGGGTTTTGATGTTGCGCTCATTGATCACGTTTTGCCTAGCTTTTCATAACCCGAAGCGTTAGCGAGGGACCAGTCTGCAACGTCACGTCGACGTTCTAACTCGGTCCCTCGCTAACGCTTCGGGTTGTGAAAGCCCAAAACTCGCAACTTCAAGACTTACGCTTCGGAGTGCGAAAGACCGAAACGCGCAACATCGATGGGCGCCGATTGCGGCGATTGCGAGTACCATTTAGTCTACTGAGGAAAATGTTATGCCAACACTCGAATGTCTTTCGCGCGATGCGCTCAAAGAATACCTTTCCGGCTGGACGGATGCAGAACAATGTGACGCGATCGAATCGCACCTGTCCCAGTGCAGTGACTGCGAACAAACGATTCATGCACTAGAGCGTGATCCAGAAACGTTGATCGAGTTCGTTCGCAACAGTCGCACCCCGTCGGCGGCGCAGTCGCAGGACGCTGATTCAGCCATCGCTTATGCAATTTCTCGCGCGAAAAAATTGTCTACGGAACCTAGCGAGCCCGCGACGCCATGGCAGCCTCCAGCTGGCGATTTCGGCCCCTACGAACTGCTCAGGCCGCTCGGTCATGGATGGATGGCAACCGTTTATTTGGCTCGTCATCGACAACTGGGCAAACAAGTGGCTATCAAGCTACTGCCGTCCCGACCGTTTCGCAACGATCACTACGCGGCACGTTTTCAACGCGAGATCCGCACCGCTGGGCAACTGAATCACCCAGCTATTGTGAGTGCGACCGATGCGGGCGAACAAGCTGGCACGCACTATTTGGTCATGGAGTACATCGATGGACTCGACCTCAGTCGCGTGGCTCGTTTCACAGGACAGTTATCGATCGCGGATGCCTGTGCCATCATGCGCACCGTGGCTATCGGTCTATCGCATGCGCACGCTGAGGGGATTGTGCATCGCGACATCAAGCCCTCGAATTTGATGCTGAGTAGCACTGGCGATGTCAAGATTCTCGATTTTGGGTTGGCTCAGGTTAGCCTGTGGGATGAAGTTTCTGCTGAGTTAACAACTGTCGGGCAATTGATGGGCACGCTCGACTACATGGCACCAGAGCAAGCCGAGAGGCCCGAGGCGGTGGACTATCGCGCGGATTTGTATTCGCTTGGGGCGACCTTGTTCCGATTGCTGTGTGGTCGTGCACCATTGGCCGCCGCGCCGGACCTATCACCGCTGGTCAAGTTACGCTTGTTAGCTTCCCATCAACCACCGCGACTCGATACCTTACGAACCGATGCACCGGAGAAGTTGGTTGAATTTGTTGCGCAACTGCTCGCTCGCAATCCAGCAGACCGTCCAGCCAGCGCGGCTCACGTGGCTGAACAACTTGCGGAATTCGCCGAATCAGCTGATCTCACAGCCCTTATCAGTACTGCGAAATCCCAATCCAATACTGAACACGCGACCGCGACTTTTGTAACGCTTTCACCAGCCATCTCGGCTCAACCATCATCCTCCCGCACTGGTCGAAGCACTTGGCGGTGGTTGCTGACTGCTTCGTTGCTGCCATTGCTGATTCTGGGTGGCGTATTGATCACCTTGGAGACGCAGAAAGGGACGCTGGTGATTCAATCTGAAAGCGCGAACGTCGAAGTCAAATTGCTCCGCGAGGGTGAACTTTATGAAAAGCTGAAAATCGTACCGGGCGTCAATTCCACCCGACTGTACGCAGGAAAATACGAAGTCGTTATCGATGCTGGCAGCGACTCATTCTCTTTTGATCAGCCGGAGATTGAGATCACACGCGGCGATACGGTTATTGCGCGAGTACAGCGTGACGCGACTCCACGAGATTCCGCCGACCCCGACTTAGAGATGGCGCCAGCTTCGACCGGCCCCGTGTTTGAAGGAAGAACCCTGCAAGCCTGGTTGAATATCTTTGAACGGGAGCGGAGTCCCGAAGAACGCCTGAAATCATTGGCCGCGTTGTACTACCTAGCGTCGGATGATCAGGCTCGCAGCGAGATTCTGCCAGTCTTGCAAAGGGTTAATCCCGCTGCATTTGAGCCCACCGGGGATAACTTGCACTTTGATACTTTGTCGAAGTGCATGCCAGATCGCAGGCAATTCATCGAGAGCATTGCAGGGGAACTGGATAAAGGAAATGAGGAGTATCGCGATCGAATCCTAGACTATCTAGCGCAGAAAACGCGGGAAGGCAAGTTCAAGGACCTACACGAGTTTGCTCCCGTTCGGAAGTGGATCACTGCAAACATTTTGAAGTCGAACACCAGCCACACCATGTTGCAGCAAGCAGTCAGACTGTTCTTGGGTTTGCATGGATCCATGCTTTCCGAATCGGATGGGCAAAGCTTGATCGAAGACTTGCTAGGCTGTGAACGTTTGGGATTTGATTATTGGCTCTCGTCGCCTAATTCTGTTGTGATCAACAACCAAGACGTTCCGTGGACGCCTCAATTCGCGGCGGCAGTAGAATCGAAGGCAATTGAGGCCTTGAGTTCACCCGAGACTGACGCGAATTTCATTGTCCAAGCACTGATCATTCTCGACGTTGTCCATTCGTCGAACTACCAGAAACGAAACCTCAAACCCTCGGTAGCGTTGCCTGAAGTGCTAACTGCTTTGAAGGTGCAAGTGGATCGTGCTGCACAAGAGGAATCTTTTGCTTTGCAGATGCTTCCGCTCAGCGGTGTCTTTATGCGCGCAAAATCAAGAGATCCTTCACCTGTTCGGGCGTTAAACACTTTCCCGTGTAATTTATCAGCTATCAACTTCACGAATGGTGATAGCTCCGTGAACATGGGACTGGAACTCCTCCAAGCGCTACGTCTCCTCAAATTCGGAGATCAGGCACTGCCGCTCGTTGAGAAGATGATTGACCTAACCAGTACTGAGGCTCACCGATTCGCCTTGGCCACTTCGAGTCTATATGAAACTCCAGCATATGACATCGTGCTCCAGTGGCCAACTTTAGAGTTTGAATATCGCGACCAGAAAGTTAGTGAGACTCAAGTACTTAGCTACTTGATTTTCGACTGTGCGTTTTCTTTGTTGCCGGCGGAGGATCAGCAACGCTTGAAGGCCGAGCACTTACAGCGTCTGAAGTTCGCCTGGATCGAAGCCACGGTTACGAAACTTGACAAGGATGCTGATGGAAAACTCAGCTATGGCGAAACTTTTAAAGAATTAGCCGTTGACACTCAGGCGGCGGACATGAACCAGGATCAGTTTCTTTCGCCGCAGGAACTGCTTGAATACTACGAAAAATCCCCGTTAGATTCAGACGTCGCCGCAGAAGTAGAACAGGCAAAGCAGCCGGTTGAGGCGGAGCCGATTTATGAGGGCAAACCGCTATCGGAGTGGCTGGAGTTGTTCGTGAGGGAACGAAGTCCGAGCGGAACAGGAAACGCGCTTGAGGCCATGGCAGCGCTCGTCTCGCCATCGACTGCCAAACGTGTCGAAACGACGTTACTTGAGCATTTGCCGACTCTAGGTAATCGGCAGTTTGTTTACGGGAATGACAGTGGCGTGGTAGATAACGCCGCGTTTCCGGTGCTCGCATCCTGCTTTGCAACCCGCAAAGATTACTTTGCAATGGTCGCCACGCAGCTTGAATCGGCAAACGAGGATTGGGCGCGACGGATACTCAACTCGGCATTTGCATTGGGCTGGGCACCCGATGAGGTTGAACCCGCTGTAGCTTGGATTGAAGCCAGAATTCTCAAGGCTGACAATCGTAAAGCGCTGATTCCTGACGCAGCGAAACTGTTTGTTGACGTAAACAGAGGAAGGCCCCTCCCCGAAGATTTCAACCACCGATTGATGAAGTCGCTTGCCGACTGCAAGCACATTGAACTCAATTTTTGGCTTCGAAGCCCGCTCGTGACATTTGATGGTGCCAATACCCAGCGGAGGTACTTCAACATTGCCTTCGAACGGGCCGTCGAGGGAAAAGCGATCGAAGCGATTGTTGCGGATGACACCTCAGAAGCGTTGGTTGCGCAAGCCGCTATTATGTTGAACATGCTGAACACACCTGATAACGATCGAAATGCAACGTTGGAGCGGAGGGACAACTCGGAGTTGATTGACGCAATCGCGCGTCGCCTACAAGCGGCCGTCAAGAATCCAGCTCAATTGTTTGCGATCCAAAAAATTGATCGCAACTTAATCAATCGTCCCAGAACAACTGTCAAAAGCGTTCGGCCAACGATTTCCTCGTACCTTTGCCGCATCTATGAAAAGGATGATCAGATTGCAACTGCGAGTTCAACTTTTGAGTTGCTTAATCTTGCCTCGACCCTCGGGATCGGAGCGAATTTCGAATCCGAACTGATAAATATCATCGATATCACAAGGCAGGCTGCCAGACACACCCTGCAAGAGGCTAGCGATTCAAATACGCCACGCGGGGCAGGGTTGTTCAATCCAATTGAGCTCGATCAACCCATCGCTCGTCCAGCTACCCTTACAGGGAAAGACTGCCTTAGTTACATGTTGTTTACGACAGCGGTGCAACTGCTGCCGCATCCGCGAAATCTAGAAATCGAGACCAGTGAACTTTTTGTCTTTCTCGACGCAAATCAAGATGGATCGCTGAGTAAAAAGGAATGTGAAGAGGAGATGCCAGTATCTAACGCGATTGATGCGGATGGAAACGAAACCATCTCGCAGGGCGAACTAATGGCCTACGTGACTCATCCTGAAAAGTTCCCGCCCAAGCCGATCGGGCTGGATTGGCAAGGTTGGGCGTTCTTTACGATTGCCAGATACGACTCCAATCATGACAACCGCTTAACGGCGGACGAATGGAATCAGATGGCGGTCAAACCGGAGGGTGCCGACTCGAACAAAGATGGCCGGATAGACGCAGGTGAATGCTGGTCCTTTTTCAGCAGAGGGAAATAAGGGTAATTACCCGAGTGTCGCACAATTGTCCCAATTGTTGCAGCTTTGTTGCAGCTTTGTTGCAGCTACAATTGAGACAATTGTGCGACACTCACAAGTCGACTGTATCGGTTATCATAGATGGCTTACTGGTCCAAGAGTCTTCCAGCGAGCCGTGCATGAACTTCGCCATTAAAACCACTCAACTAACTCGAATGTTCGGCGATTTTTGTGCGGTCAAGGAGGTTAACTTAGCAGTCGAAACTGGGACCGTGTACGGTTTCCTTGGTCCTAACGGCGCAGGGAAATCGACCACCATCAAGATGCTCACCGGGATACTTGCGCCGACACGCGGAAGCGTGTCTGTTTTGGGGTTGAACCCCTGGAATCCGGCGGAAGCCATCGAAATCAAACGCCGAATTGGCGTCGTTCCTGAAGGCTTAGCTTTATTTGAAAATCTCACCGCCCGCGAATATCTGACCTTTATTGGACGGATGTTCTTGATGCCCCGCGACACCATTCGCCAGCGAAGTGAAGAGCTACTGAGTATTCTCAATCTCGAAGGAGTCGAAAAGAAGCTGACGCTTGAGTACTCGCACGGTATGAAAAAGAAACTGGCTTTTGCGGCCGCATTGTTGCCCAACCCTGACCTGTTGTTCCTAGATGAACCGTTCGAAGGTGTCGATGCGGTGACGTCGCGCGTGATCCGTGATCTATTGACGAACTACGCCGCTCGCGGTTCAACCGTGTTCGTGACCTCACATGTGTTGGAGATCGTGGAACGTATTTGCACACACGTCGGGATTATCGCTAAAGGTGAACTCGTCGAGCAAACGTCTTTAGTTGATTTGCGAAACGGTAGTTCGCTAGAGAAACGGTTCTTGGAGAAAGTCGGTAGCGCCGACGTACAGGCTCAGCACCTCAGTTGGCTCGATGATGCTCAACCGCTAGAAGGACCGCAATCGTGAACCTCGAGCAGCTAAAAGCGATCATTTGGTTGCGTTGGCGATTGTCGCAGAATCAATGGCGGAAGTCGGGTTCGTTTGGTTTCGTGCTAACGGTGATCTTCGTTTTCTCTGCGATGATGTTAGCCGCACTGTCGTTCTTTTTGGCCATTGGCATTGGCATCTTTGTCTTACCCAAAGCTTCGCCGCAATCCGTCATGATCTTTTGGGATGTGGTTGTCGGGATACTGCTGTTCAGTTGGACGATCTCGCTATTGGTCGAGGTTCAGCGTATGGAGCTGCTGTCGTTGGACAATCTGTTGCATTTGCCTATGACGCTTCGCGATGCGTTTTTGCTGAATTATCTATCGTCGCTGGTTTGTTTGCAGATCGTGTGTTTCTTGCCGCTTTCGTTGGGCTTGTGTATCGCCATGTCGCTTACATCGGGCGTGAAGATGCTGCTCATGGTTCCGATCGTGTTGAGTTTCGTCTTGATGCTGACCGCGGTCACCTATCAGTTCCGGGGCTGGTTAGCATCACTTATGGCGGATAAGCGACGTCAACGCACGGTGGTGGTGATGTTCACGTTTGGCTTCATCGCAATCACCCAAGTACCCAATATAGTGCTGCAATTGTCGATTCCTAAATCCGAAAAGGCTCAACAGCAACAAGCGCAAGAGCAGGCAGCGGAGACCCAAGCCCTGTCGGATGCATTGAAGCGTCAGGAAATCACCACGGAGGCCTACAACCAGCAATACGCGGCTTTGACCGAGAAGTTCAAGCAGCGGAAAAAAGATGCCGCACAGGCCAGCGAAGCCAAATTTGAAAAGTACTCGACGCTGACCAATCAAGTTTTGCCAGTTGGCTGGCTTCCGTACTCCGCCAAAGCGCTCCTCTCCGGTTCCATCTGGCCAGCGTGTTTGTGCCTGCTCGGCATGAGCCTAATCGGTACCGCAAGCTTGTGGCGCGCCTATGCCTCGACGATCAAATACTACACCGGTAACGTGCAATCCGTAGCCGCCAAATCAGCCAGCGCTAAACCAGCCGATGCCCAGAAGGCGACAACCTCAGGCGTAGCGGAGTTGGATAAGCCTTCCTTCATGGAGTGGACGCTACCGGGCCTGTCCGAGGATGCATCCGCTATCGCACTCTGCAGTTTCCGAAACTTGGCACGTGCGCCGGAAGCGAAAATGCTATTTGTTGGGCCACTTATCATGGGCATTATGTTCGCCCTCATGGTTATGACCAATCGCATCCCCAACATTCCAGCTGGGCTTGAACCGTTGGCTTGGATCGCAGGCATAGGCATTTTGACGTTCATGTGCTTAATGCTGTTGCTCAACGTGTTCGGGATGGACCGTAACGGTTTTCGTTGCTTTATCTTGATGCCGGCCAACAGAAGCGATGTACTGATCGGTAAGAATCTTTCCATGTTGCCCGTCATTGGTGGGATCGCCATCGTGTTTGCCATTGGGCTGTATTACATTGCCCCGATCGGCCCGTTAACCCTGCTAGCCTGTGCCTGCCAAACGCTGATTGCCCTGTCGTTTTCCAGCATGATTGGTAATTGGGTCTCGATCCAGTTTCCAATTCCCATGAATCCCGGCACAGGCAAACCAGCTCAGGTGAACCTAGTTACCATTTTTGTGCAGATGGTGGTCATGATGGTTTGCCCACTCTTTTTATTCCCGGGCACGATCTTCTTTGGTATCGAGTGGGCCTTAGCGCATTTCTTCTCGATTCGTTATCTGCCCGTCTTCGCTTTACTCTCGATCATAGAATTATGGCTGGTGTTTAAGCTCTATCTGTACGTGCTTGAACGGCAAGGACGCTTACTGCAATTGCGGGAAACGAAGATCCTCGAGCTTTTGACAGCCAACGCTGAATAGTTGGCACATCGTTCATCGTCAATAAACGTGCCAATGCAGAATAAACACCAGTTCAACTTGCATTGGAACGAACCAAATCCATGCACGCTCCAAACTTCGAGACCCGCGGCTAGTGCCGACGGCTCACAAACTCACTCGCCGTAGTACTCTCGAAATGCTTGACGAATTCCGTTACCCCAAAATCTAGTGTGGACAGAGCGCTTTTCCAACGCGATAGACTGGCAACAAGAATCATGCTGGATAGCCCTGCGTCGCGGTCATTGCGGGGCTATCCAGATGATTCTCGACGCGAGATCGCATTAGACTTCGAAGCGAAGTTTCGTGAACGCACCCAAGTCGTTGCCAAGTAGATCAAAGAAAGCATCTAAACCTGCGCCCCCATCTGCATCCACTACGCCGATTTTGGAGGACTTGAGCTTG
This sequence comes from Pirellulaceae bacterium, assembly GCA_033761895.1. Classification (GTDB taxonomy): domain Bacteria; phylum Planctomycetota; class Planctomycetia; order Pirellulales; family Pirellulaceae; genus Aureliella. The sequence continues at coordinate 8,323 of JANRMD010000587.1, forward strand.
AACTGGTCATTACCACCGCCGAGCTTAACGCTTAGTTTGGCTGACTTCAGTCCGTTAACATCGACAGTGTCCGCAGCTGGATCTGTGTCAACGCCGGTATCGATGCTCACGGTCCGATTTCGAGCAACTACATTGAGCAGCCCCACGAAATCTACGCCATCGCCCGTGTTAATGGAGATATTGCTGGTGTTGGAACCAGTCATTTTAACAGTATCCAGTCCGGCGCCTGTTCGAATGGTAATGGTGTCGCTATAGAGACCATTGGTGAAGGTGACCTCGTCATTTCCAGCGGCCGTGTCAATGGTAACAGGACCGTTGGCTACGACACTTTGGAACAGAACTTTGTCATTGTTCGCGCCGGTGAAAACTCTGACGGAGCTGGCGCGGATCACGGAGCTTAGATTGACCTGGTCATCGCCGGCCCCAGCGTCAGCGGTATAGGTCTGAGCATTCAGGATGCGAGAAGTAATGGTATCGGCCTCCGTTCCACCGATTAGGTTTACATTACCGCTCATCGTAGCCGAATGGACGTCGATCGAGTCGAGCCCTGCTTCGCCGTTGATCGTCAGGTCAAGCGCGGTGAATCCGCTGGCATTGACGATGTCGTCGCCCGTGCCGCCGAGAACACTGACATTTTTATAAATGCCCAGTAACCCCAAATCGACACGGTCAGCGTCCGCTTCAGTGTTGATGGTGGTTGTTCCACCAATGGTTACGCGGCCGAAGTCTACGGTATCTTTGCCCGCACCCATGCGGACATTCAAGTTGCCAGACACGTTATCTTGGAAAGCGATGCCACCCATCTTTAGAGTGTCATCACCGCCTGCGAGGTTGACGTTGATACTACCAGTAACTCGAAAGACGCGGGCCAACTGCCCATTGATTCTGGTGCCATTGTCTCCCGAGACGCGGTAGAAGTTCCCGGTAGTTTGATGGATTTGAATCTGGTTACCAAAAGTGTCGCCTGTTAAGAAAAGGTCACCCGCAACCACAGACGCTTGGACGTCGCCTGCCATCATTGAACGATTTTCGAGGCTCTCGACAATGCAGTAGCGACTTCGACGTGGCTTGTTTTTGAACATAGTTTTCGCTCCAAGAAAAGTAGGGTGAAGGAGTTAGTGCCCAACGCACGAATGGGCTCGCAAGACAATGCGTAGAGGTTCGCGAAAGAGGCTCAGGCAACGGCGAAAATTCGCAGCAGAATTTTCACTTGCGAATGGCTGCTTGGCTGGGGAAAACTCTCGGAGCTGTGCTGAAGTCAGTCGCTTCGAACCCGAACACACCCAAGAGGTATGCTCGCCGATTATTGGTTACAATGTTGGGGTGCCTCGAATCCTCGGAAAGCGTAGCTTCTCGGGGAACCGATTTTCCAGCATACCTGCCGACCTACCCACCCAAACTTCGATGAGAACCGGATTCATGAAGCGATTGAACGCAGTTTTTTTAGCCGCATTGTTGTGCAGTCCTACTTTTGCCGATGAATCCTGGCCGCAGTTCCGCGGTCCGACAGGGCAGGGAATTGCCGCCGAGTGTGTGGTGCCTGATCACTTCGATCAAAAGACGGGTATGCGCTGGCGAACGGAAATTGAAGGCAAGGGTTGGTCTTCGCCGGTTGTTTCCGACGGCAAGATTTGGTTGACCACAGCCATCGAGCACGAGCGAATGCAAGTGAAAGTGAAGGGTGAGACCAAAGATGTGGCGAGCGGATTGAATTTGAAAGTGCTCTGCCTGGATTTTGCAACCGGTAAACAACTTCGGGAGATTCAGTTGGCTGAGATTAAAGAAGCACAGCCAATCCACGCTCTCAATACTTACGCATCGCCGACACCTGTGATCGTGGGCGACAAAGTCATCTGCCACTTTGGAACCTATGGAACCTGGTGCTTGAACGCCGGGAGCGGTGAAACGATCTGGAAGAAACAAGTAATTGTTGACCATAGCGTTGGGCCTGGCAGTTCGCCGATTGTTCATGGCCAGCACTTGATCTTGGTCTGTGATGGAATCGACAGCCAGTTCGTGGCGGCCCTTAACCTGGATACTGGCGAAGAAGTCTGGCGTACGGCGCGACCTCCAATGACCGCCAACAGTGATGAGATGAAGAAAGCGTATTCGACACCCATCGTGATCGAGGTCAACGGGAAAACACAAATCGCTGCACCTGGGGCTCAGTGGATTTGCAGCTACGATCCAGAGACTGGCAAGGAGTTATGGCGAGCCAAACATGGTGATGGGTTTTCAACGAGCCCATCGGCGGTGTATTGGGGTGGGATGGTGGTTTTCTCGACAGGCTTTATGCGTCCCGAAATGGTTGCGGTCCGAGCGGATGGCAGTGGCGATGTAACCGACTCGCATATCGCCTGGCGGGTGAAACGCGGCGCGCCTAATAAACCTTCGCCAATTGTGGCTGGTGGAAATCTCTACATGATGGCCGACAATGGGATCATGACCCAAGTTGGCCCTGATGGTGAAGAACGTTGGCAAGAGCGACTGGGTGGCAACTACTCAGCATCCCTTATCGGGAGCGGCGATCGTATCTTTGTCTGCTCCCATGAGGGGATCGTAACGGTAGTCAAGGCTGGCGATAAGTACTCGGAGCTGGCTAAGAACGAGCTTGCGGGTGAAGGTCGCTTGATGGCCAGCCCCGCTATCGTTAACGGTGATTTGTTGATTCGCAGCGAAAATTCACTGATGCGATTCGGCAAGTAGTCTCTGCATAATCCGTTACAATCGGAGCGTGCTGCCGACACTTTTGCTGCGTGTAATTTCTCAATTTCGAAACTCGACGAGGATCCCCATGTCACTAAGGAACTGCTTTGGAACGTTTTTCCACCTCGCGTTTTGCATTGCCATTGGTTGCCTGTGTAGTCCGACATCGGCCGCAGACAATGACTGGCCGCGTTGGCGGGGCGAGAAAGCGGATGCCAGTTCGAATGAAAAGGGCTTGTTGCAAACCTGGCCGAAAGATGGTCCCAAGTTGGCTTGGCAAAGCAAAGGCTTGGGAAGTGGGTTTTCCAGCTTAGCGATCGTCGGCGATCGCATTTTCACGATGGGGATGAAGGATGGCAGCGGTGTGCTGCTGTGCTTGAACCGGACAGATGGTTCAAAGATCTGGGAAACTGCTTTTGGTGGCGGCGATCCAAATTGCACGCCGACGACTGATGGTGAATACGTTTACGGGTTGGCTCGCAACGGCGAACTCGCTTGCCTCAAGATTGCCGATGGTTCTATTGTTTGGCAGAAATCGTTCGTTAAGGATTTTGGTGGCAGCGAACCGACTTGGGGATACAGCGAATCTCCGCTGGTGGATGGTGATGTGTTGATCTGCTCACCAGGGAGTAACGACGCCTTCATTGTTGCTTTAAACAAGTCCACGGGCGCCGTGATCTGGAAGACTCCACTTGACACCAAAGTCAGTCTCAAGGGACACGGCGGTGCTGGATACTCGTCGCCGGTGATCAGCAACGGTGGCGGAGTAAAGCAGTATGTGACACTAACTGGCAAGGGCTTGGCCAGTGTCAATGCAAAGACAGGCGAGTTACTTTGGGTCTATGATCGGGTTTCGAACGGAACAGCGAATATTCCAACACCGATCGTGAAGGGTGACTTCATTCTTTGTTCCAGTGGATACGGGGATGGCGGCACAGCGCTGATTCAGTTGAACAAGCAAGGTAAGAAGGTCGCTTGGAAAGAGATCTACTATTATCCCGCGAAGGACTTGCAGAATCACCACGGCGGTATGATTCTGATTGGCGACTACGTGTACATGGGTGAAGGTCACAACAACGGCTTTCCCGTTTGCTTTGACTTTAAGAGTGGCAAACCGACTTGGAAACCTGGACGCGGCCCCGGTCGAGAGTCAGCGGCAGTCGCCTATGCTGATGGCCATCTCTACTTTCGCTACCAAGATGCCACGATGGCTCTGATCGAAGCCAACCCGAAGGGTTATAAGCTCAAGGGTTCCTTCAAGATTGGGGTCCACAATCGCGAAAGTTGGTCCCATCCAGTCATCGCGGGCGGCATGCTCTATCTCCGTGATCAAGACGACTTACTTGTGTACGACATCCGTGCGCAGTAGTGGTCGCACTTGGCGAGTGCAACCAGGCTAGCGCCTTTTGATGTTGCACTGTGTTGAAGTAGGGGCAAAGCCCCCGGCCATTTGCCAAGCCCAGCGTAAAGGGCTGGGGGCTAGGAGTAAATGAAATTGCAGGGCCAACGGCCCTAACACTCAAATGCACCAAAGTCCCAGCCCGTAGGCTGGGCTAGGTAAAATGCTGGACCTTTGGTCCGTAAACCCCCAAAAGGTGCAACATCAAACTAGTGACTGCGGTTGTTACGCAACTGGAATGCAACGCTTGCGACTAGATCTTCACCAGTGGCTCGTCAGGAGCAACCCACCCAGCACCCGCGCAAGGTGCCAGCCACCTTCTGATTGCTCCGCACTTGGTGGGTCGTTTCTTGCAGGCTCACGCTTACCCACATATATCAGCTGTAAACCCAGCGCGTACCAGGCTTCTTCGTGATTGTGCTTTTCCTCGGTCGCTTTTGATCGCATCGAGTACGAAGACGAGTACCGCTTTACTGAGTACGAGAACGAAGGCGAGACCTTTTGCATAGGCTTTAAATCACCAAGCCCTCAAGCATTTCGAAGGGACCGCTGCGGCCCTCGAAATGCTTGACGGCTTCCGCTACCCAATAATCAACGTTTGCGGAGGATCAGTAGGGAGTCACAGGAGTCGCGGTCGAGTTTGATCGGCGAATCGATGTCGTACCAGAAGTCAAACGTTTCAACCAATTCAAGCTCAGGAATTTTCTTCAATAATGACTGCAATTGTTGTAAGCGATAGGTCCGCAACTGAATCTCGCTTTGCACCCGAATCGGATCTTTGTTGGGCTTGCGAATCAACATGCTGATGCGTAGCGTTTCGATACGCTTGCGACTGTCCCAGTCTTTGCCACTTAGGGTAAACGTGACTGAAGTGCTTCCCGATTTCGAAGTCCAACGTTCGATGGAGCGTTGGTCGGCGTAGTGCGGCAGGAGGTGCAAGCCGAAGAAAAACAAACCGCCAGGACGCAGGGCACGCGCAACCGCATGAAAGTGGCTTTCCGAAGCCTCTTCGGTCAGGAGGTGCCGAAAGGTGTTGAAGGTATTGAGTACTACGTCGTACGGTTTGTCGACTTCGAAGTCGGTCATATCCTGCTTGTAAGTTGTTGCCTTGAGCTTGCGCTTGGCCAACTCCTTGTTCAGGTAGTTCAACATACTGTCGCTGAGATCAAAACCGGTGACGTCGTAACCTTTCTTTGCCAAGCTGACGATGAGTCGACCGCTGCCGCAACCGGGTTCCAGGATGCGTTTCATTTCGCCGGTCCCAAACCGTTCGAAGGCCAGTGGAAGGAAGGCGACTTCCTTAGCGGTTTCGTCACGGAAACCCAGATCGAAGTATTGCGGATAGTCGTACCAATCCGCCTTCTCAACGCCCTTTTTCTTCTTGGCGACCGGCTTTTTCGGAGCCTTCGCAGGTTTTTCTGCCTTTTTGGCTACCTTCTTTACCGGAGTTTTGGCGGCGAGTTTCTTTTTGGCGGGTGCTTTTTCGGCTTTATCTAGAGTCTTGGTTGCCAATCTAGTCTTCTTCCATGCAATCGGTTTTGGATCACTAATCAACGGGCTTTCTCTTCGGGCTTTCGAGGTCGTCAATAGATTAACCAAGCCCCCACAAGTCCGCTAGCAGGAGCGAATTGGCAAGTTTGCGTTGGGCGCCCATAAACGCTAAACTAAAAGCACCTGCATTACCAAATCGATGGATCGATTCGACTTTTCTTGAAACGATGTTTGGAGAATTTCATGCGCCTTGTATTGCAGAATTTTCGTAGCCCGGCGTTTCCTCGATTGGCGAGTGTTTGCGCAGCCTGTTGCTTTGTTGTGCTGTCGGCCGCTAGCGCCTTATCGCAACTTCCGTCTGGAGGCGATACAGGAAATTCCAGCGCGGGTAACTCAGGTGCATCCACCGCTGCGATACCTGGTGGAGGGGTGGTTGCGGATTTCGATACGCTGATGAATCTCATCCAGCAAACCATCGATCCCGATTCTTGGTTGCAGGCAGGTGGCACCAACACCATCAATCCCTATCCAGCCGGTGTGTACGTCGATCCCAAAGGCTATATGCGACGGATGAAAGAGTCGGGGCAATTGCCTGTCAACTTGCGGTTGGCAACTTCCTCTAGTCCCAAGCATCCATGGCGCCGGGCCAGCAAACTGCGAACGGTATCGCTCAAGCAACTCGATGCTAGTCTGGCCGCTACACGCGAGTCTGGTCTACAGCCCTCGATCGATCTTCTCAAAGTTGCCGGCTTGTCTCGCATTACTTATGTCAAAGTTCTGGCAGACGAAGAAGATATCTTGATCGCAGGTCCCGCAGGTGAAAATGAGCATGGATTTTTGCTGGAAGACTTAGCGACGGTGGCCGCGATGATCAATCAGCAGACCACGCCCATGGGATGCTCCATAGAGCCTACTAACGAAGGCATTCTTGCCGCCCAACAGATGTTGCAGGAGCGAGGTGCGCTCGATCGATTGGCACGCAATCCAAAGTTGTTGGTCGAGCAGATGCAAGATAAGGTTGGGGCTCACAACGTAAGCGTCTTCGGTTTACCGGCTCACTGCAGCACTGCTTTGGCGCTGGTTGATGCCGATGAGCACATGAAGCGCGTTGGATTTGGCACCGTCAAGACGACGCCTTACGTGAAAAGCTACTTTGACTTCCTCGACGAACAATCGGCAATTCCAAACCAAAGCCTTGTACGTTGGTGGTTTGCATTCTCGGATGAACCCATCCTCGCCAACGGTGCCAATCAGATGTTCCAACTGCCGGATAACGTGGTGAGTGTGCTCAGCGAGCAGCAGAGGGTTTCGCAGAATGCCGAACGTGCTCCGACGGGCGGGAATGACTCTTCGGCTGACAAGTTTGCCAAAGAACTGACGCGGAGTATCCCAGAGCTTCGCAAAACACTTCCCACATATGCAAGACTGTGCGGTGTCTTCGAAGCTGGACTGGCACTGCAAGTGGCTCTCGAGATCAACGGCGAACCTAACTTGCGAGCTTGGTTTCCAAACTTGTGCAACTTGGGAAGGTCGCTCTGCGAAACACCAACCATCGCATCCCCCAAGACTGTTGAAGGCTTAACCACTTGGCATCGGCTGAAGTCTGGAACCACGGTGGCTGTCGTCAGCGGCGGAGTCAAAATCGACTTGCAAGCCGTCGCGGGGCGCGAGCACTGGAAAGATGCCAAGTTCCTCGCCCCGTCCGCGGTCCCAACTCAAGCCGCTGTGCCCACGACCGCGCACTCGCAGTGGTGGTGGGATTGAGTCAGTAGTCGCAGCACATTGGAGCGCATTTGCTAACTCCAGCCGTATTACTTCGACAGCTTCGCCCAAAAACAAGTACATTGGGTCGACGGCCGTTGTTTAGAATCGTCACCTTCGTTTGCGCTGGCACGCCCTACGGCTTTGCGAAGGGCGTGATCCGAGCGACATTCGCCACGCCCTTCGCAGAGCCTCAGAGCGTGCCACCCAAAAATCTAATCTGGACGGGGCACTAGTGCTTGAACCAACTTTAGTTTTGGGGTTTGTAATATCAGCCGGAACGCGCCAGCGTCCGGTTTTCGCCGCGGGAACCGGTGCTCGCGCATTTTGATGTTGCACTGTGTTGATTTAGGGGCAAAGCCCCCGGTTGATTTAGGGGCAAAGCCCCCGTCCGTTTGCCAAGCCCAGTCTAAAGGGCCGGGGGCTAGGAGTGATGGAAATCGCAGGGCTAACGGCCCGAACGTTTGTCCCAATCGTAGCTGCAACAATTGAGACAATTGTGCGACACTCAACCCAAAATCTGAACTGGACAGAGCTCTAGTTTGAGTTGATCGAACCGCCTTCGAAGCGTGTGATGGATAGCCCCGTGAATGGGAAGATTCCATAGATGCCATCGGTAAACACCAGCTTTACGAAGTTATCAAACTGCTTGATGGGCATTGGCGGAACGATGATCGTATCGCTATCGCGCAACCAGATATTGTCTGCGGGCGTTGGCTCTTTACCAAGCATCGCTCCCTTGAGGTCGATGCACGTTGCAAGCATGCGCCAGTCTTCAGCGTATCGGAAGATAACGATCTGTCGCAAATTCCCGCCCAGTCGATGACCGCCCGCCAGTGCGATGGCTTGTGTCACCGACGTTGGGCCTAGCAACTGATAACGATTAGGCTGAACGACTTCGCCGGTCACAAACACGAAGTGCTGAGCTTCGGCCGCAATTTTCGGTTCGACCTCTAGCCCCGCCACAATTCGACCAAAACGTAGATTGATTTCACGCTTGACTTCATCCACGGTCATCCCGAGCACGCAGATGGCGCCGATCTTGGGAAGACGCACTGTGCCGTCAGCATGAACCGTGTCAACCCAATTTTGACCACCGGTCCCGGCTCGAGCATCGACGGAATTCAAAATCGCTGACTTTAGCGAGTTTGTTTTGATAGGTGTGATGTCAATTGACGGCTCGCGGATGAATTCCTTGTATCGAACCTCTAGGTTATGCCGCAGTTGTGGGATGGTTAACCCAGCCGCTTCGACTTCGCCTAGCAGCTTGAAGGTGATGTTGCCATCAGGTTGTATTGCAAGACCTCGGCCCAGTTGGATATCACCCATCCGCAACTCTGGGGCCGTCGTTGAATCGATGGCGATTTCGTCACCAACCATCAGGCGATAGTTGCCGATCAGTTGCGAGGGCGAGTCGATAAATACGAAGGACAATTGGTCGCCAACTCGCAATCGATAGTCCATGGTGGAGGGCAAGCGAATTGGCCCCATGAATTCGCCATGAGCCAGCGGCTGGAATGGGTAGTGATGGAGATCTTTCCAAGTTTGGCGTGCGCCACCGCAGTTGTCAGCGCAATCGATAGCCACCGTGCAGGGCTGGCAACGGCCCGCTGCTACTTGCGGCTGCGGTGGTGGGTTATCCCTCGAAAAACCGCTGCGGTCGATAGAACCCATCACGGGCTCAAATTCCATATTCTGGACATGAGGTTGCGGCGCGAACAGATTGACATTCTGCTGTGCGGGTGCACCTTTGAGTGTGCTGCTTTGCGCGGACGGCTGTTGAATGGGGTTGGCTTGAGTTCGCGGCTGCTGGGCTGCAACTTGCTGTACTGCAACTTGCCGTACTGGCACTTGTACTGGCGCTTGCTGCACGGGCATCGACCGCGAACTGGCTGGCAGTGAAGCTTGCACTGGTTGGACGTTCCGTGATTGGACATGCTGAGCAAACAACGGAGTCACACTGTCAAGCGCGATGCAAGCTGCAAGCGCGGTTAGACCGTTACGTAAGGAAAGCGTAAATCGCATTGGAGTCTCTTCAGCGAAATCGACAGTTAGGTTGTTCGGTTAACGCAGTTGGTTCGTGTTTGGTACGGCAGCCGATCGGTCCACGGATTTTGGCCCGGGAACTGCGAGAGTTTCAGCTTGAGTTTTGGGTCCAATCTCTCGTGGACTGATGGCAATAAAGTCTTCCTGTGAAACTTCCACGTAGGGAGGCACTGGCGAAGGTGGCGGTGTACGTCGGCGAATCGCATCGGCGCTTTGGGCAGCCCAGGTACTGGTTTGGGTATCTCCCAACCGACGGCTTGCCTCGGCCAGATTGCTCAGGAAAGCTTGCTCTGGCTTTAGCGTCACAGCCGCGATAAGCGCTCCCCGAGCTTCAGCATTGCGGTCCATCTGGAGTAGCAAGTAGCCGAGTTGATTGCAGGCGATCGCATTCGATGGAAGGGTGATACGGGCTGCGCGATAGTAGGCCATCGCTTTCATTCTAAGCACGTCAACGCGACTGCTGTCCGCATCTGCTTCGGCCTGATAGGTCCGGCCAACGGTGTAAAGCAACTCACTTGCCCATGGATGCCCCTGAGCAGCTTCGACCAACTGTGCTTCGGCAAATTGACGATAGTGCTGTGCAGCGGTCAGAGGCGACATGCCACTCAAGTTCTTGTTCTTCAGGGCCGGTGTAGTATGCGCATCCACAAGTCGGCGAAGGGCTTCACCATCGGCGGTCGACCGCATCGTCACCAAGAAGTCCTCAGCCTCACGCAGCGCTTGATTAGCCGATTGCGCCGCTGGCTCGCAGCGGAACAAATTGTCATGCAAATCGATGTGGCGGTAGAGCAACATACTGGCCGTTTCAGCCTCTTCGCGAGCTGAGCAGAAGGCGCCCCGTCCCAACAGGCTTTCACATTTCCTGACGTGTTGCCCCAGACGTGTTCCAATGGCTTGCCAGCCCTGCGGTGACTCAATGCGTGTTACCGAGGATCGCGCGGAGGCTTGAGATGCATATCGTGGATCATTGGTAATGCGAGCCGATACGAGGCTAGCGCGAATGCGGCTTTCGTTCGCTGGTTCCTCTTGCTGTTCAACCTTCGCATCTACCTTGGACTTGATCGAATCGACTTCACCTGCGATCCGATTGAGGAGTGCTTTGGTCGAATCCGACTCTTGCCTGGCCATGCTCGCGGACTGAAATGCTGATTGTGAAGACTCTCTGTGTGCACTCGTCCGTGGTGCGAAAGAGGATTCGCCTTGGGGGCTGTGTGCGTTTGATTGAGATTGCGAGTTGTAGGATTGTGTGGAAGTACGACTTTTATTGGCACGGGATGTCCATTGCAGCTGACCAGCACGTCGCGTCTGCGCAGCGGAGTCAACTGAGGACTCGGCAGGTAACGCGGCCTGTTTCAGATCCAGCTCTGGTCCCTTCTCGTTTTCAACTTGAGGCACAGTCGCCAACGACTCAATCGCATCGAACGACAAGTCAGGCGTAATCGCGAGGGGAAGTAGCGAGGGGAAACTCAAAAAACTATCCGTTTTGTTCTGCGAGCGTGATGCGGCAGCACTCGGCTTTGTCGAGTCGGACCCGAGAGCGTCGCTCGCTTTGGCCGATCCAACTGGTGGCGTTAAAGTCATCGGTAGGTCGGCAGCCTTTGGATTCGTGACAGCCGGTGTGGGGCCTGTTGCAGCCGGACCTTCGTTCGCTGCTAGCGCTGTACTAACTGGAGTTGTGTTAACTGCAGCTTTCGCGGGCTGCCGAATAAAGCGATCTTGTGCCTGAGTGGATACCGGCTGGTAACAATTGGCTGCAAAAGCGACTCCGATAAAGGTAGTTGCAATTCGTTTTGATCGTTCCATGACGTTCCCTGCCGAGTATTGGCTTTACATTAGGCTTCACGCTTTGCTGCAACCACAAGCCTTCGAGCTCAAGGGTGCGGGTGCAGTTCAGTTGTCGCAAAAAGAACGAACGACAAATGAGAGTGAATCGGTTAGGAGAATCGAACCAATCCCTACGATTGATTTAGGCATTCGTTCGCGGGCACGGAAGCACGACAAACTCGCCAAGCTACAGCCGTTACAATCCTCACCTTTTGTTGGTTGGCGTTGCTATCAATGGAGTTTGTAGCAAAAAGACTAAAGTTGTTTGACTGCATTAGAGCGGCTTGGGGCACTAGTACTCTGTCCACATTAGATTTTGGGTTTGGTCGTAGCCTCCGCTGCCAAGCGGTGGTTAGGCAAATGCATGGTGTCCACCGTCTGGCGACGGTGGCTACTTCGGGACATGCCAACCACAGTGAACCCAAAAATCTAATTTGGACAGAGCACTAGCGAATTGCTAGCTGGAAGCAGGGCTATCTGCAATGCGGGTCGATGATGCGAGTTTTTCGCTTACTTCCCCGAAGAAGGTCGCGAAGTCGGGGCTAGAACGATGGCTCGTGGAACGAGGCCAAGGGAGCGGATTGGTGACGACTTCGGCGATTTTGCCGCTTCCAAAGATTGCTATCCGGTGACTTAAGTAGATCGCTTCGGCAATGTTGTGAGTCACGAAGAGGATTGTCCGCTGCCGTTCTTTCCACAACTCCAGCAGCAAGTCGTTTAAGCGATTGCGCAGGATATCATCCAGGGCGGCAAAAGGTTCATCGAGCAACAGAATCGAAGGGTCGGTCACCAAGGCACGTGCGATTGAAGTCCGCATTCTCATGCCCCCGGACAGTTCTCTCGGAAACTTTGCGTAATCGCGCTCCGATAGGCCGACTGCGCTGAGCGCCGCGCTCACTTCCGTTGGGCTGACAGCTCGTCCGCGCGTGCCAAGTTGCAAAGGCAAAACAACATTTTCAGCGACTGTCCGCCACGGCAGTAATGTAGCGTCTTGGAAAACGAAGGCCAGATCTCCAGCTCGCCTGTTGGGTTTCGAAAACTCCACTTCGCCAGCGGTTGGTCGTACGAGGTTAGCTATCGCCCGCAACAGCGTGCTTTTCCCACATCCAGACGCCCCAAGCAGCGACACGATTTCTCCGGGCGATACGTCCAACGACAATTTACTCAAAACGACTTGCTCGCCCAGCTTGACCGAAAGATCGCGTATGTGAATACCAGTCGCTTCAACCAGTGTTCCGATAGAGGGTTTAGGATTTGTAGATTCCAAAATTCTGTAGCTCAAGCAATCGGCAAGTTGGCGTGCGTTAGGGACATTTGTAAAGTGTAGTTGAAACCGTTGATTGCGAAAGTTGCTGGCTGCGACGCTGAGGTTACAATGTTGCCAGTCCAGTCGAGTTCACAAGTCGATTGCACTCTGAGAGTCTCACCGACTTAGGCTTACTTTACAAACCTCCCCACGAAGAAAGTTTTCAGATGACTATTCGACGATTGACAAGCCCCTGTCATGTCTCGGCAGGACTTGGAGTTCGCGCCATGGTTGTGGCACTCTTTGCATGTTCACTCGGTTTGGTGACCTTTAGTTCTATTCGAGCTGCCGACGATGAGGGCCCGACCTATCTGGATGCGGTTGCGGCCGGGAAAGATTTCTCGATCCAAGGGGAATATGTCGGCGTGCTTGACGGTGGACAAACTTGGGGAGCTCAAGTGATTGCGCTCGGTAACGGCAAATTCCACTGCGTCGGATATCCAGACGGTCTTCCTGGGGATGGTTACCAGCCCGGTACAGCCAAGCGGGAAAGCGATGGCGCATGGGATGGTAAGGTCGCCAAACTGCAGGGAGACGAATTCAAGTTGGAAATCGCCGACGGCAAAATGAAAGTTGTTACCGTTGATGGCGAGTTGATCGGGACTCTCATGCAAGTCAAACGCGAAAGCCCCACCCTGGGACAAAAGCCGCCTCAAGATGCGGTGGTCCTGTTTGATGGTAAGTCGGCCGAGCAGTTTGAAAACGGCAAGTTGACCGAGGATAAGCTACTTGCTGCCGATTGCGCTTCCAAGGAAAAATTGGGCGATCATTTCTTGCACATTGAATTCCGCACACCGTTCCGTCCGTTGGCCCGCGGTCAAGCTCGCGGTAACAGCGGCGTGTATCTGCAAAGTCGCTATGAGCTCCAGGTTTTGGATTCATTCGGACTAACGGGTGAGAATAACGAGTGCGGTGGCATCTATAGCATCGCTAAACCTCTCGTGAACATGTGCTACCCACCGCTGAGCTGGCAGACTTATGACATCGAATTCAAAGCCGCTAAGTACGATGCAGCTGGCAAGAAAATCCAAAATGCGCAAGCCACCATTAAACACAATGGGGTCATCATCCACGATAAACTCGACCTTAAGGATGGAACGCCCGGACGACTGCCCGAAGGTAAATCGCTCGAGGGAGTTTATTTGCAGGGACACGGCAACCCAGTTGTGTATCGCAACATTTGGGTCGTCAAGCGATAACGCGCCCGCAGGCCACGAAAAAGTAACCCAGCGTGTTAGCGGAAGCCATCACGCATTTTTGGGGACTTGGTAGCGGAATGCGTCAAGCATTTCGGGAGTACCGAGCTCGAAAGTCTTGACGGCTTCCGCTACCCAATAATCGATAACCTCCCAAGCATTTCGAAGGGCCTTTCCGGTACTCTCGACATGCTTGACGCATTCCACTATCTATGAATCTGGCGCGAACGGAGAACTAACGAGAATTGAGAACTAGCGCGGGCGGCTCAATTTTTTCGCAAATGAGACGATGATGGCCGCGGCAACTATCGCGCAGCATAACCAAGCCAACGGATAACCAACCGTTTGGACCATTCCACGTCGACCGTCTGCCCGTGGCTCTGCAAGCAACGCGGTCTTGGTTAGACGTTGGCTAACCTGCAAAACTCGACCGCTTCCATCAATCTCCGCGCTCAAGCCTGTGTTGGCAGCCACCAAGAACGGTCGACGATTTTCGACCGCGCAGAATATTGAACATGCAAGGTGATGGTCAAGAATCGATGAGCCCCAGAACCAACTGTCGTTAGTCACATTGATAAGCACATCGGGTGCACGATTTTCAGCGATGAGCTTTCGAATCTGCCATGAGACTAACTCTGGCAACATGCTTTCGAAGCAAATGTTCGGCGCCACCATAGTACCGGCGATGTCGAAGCACTTAACATCCTTGCCTGCTTGAATCGAACCCACTTGGAATGCGTCCGCCAGGAACTGCAACACGGGCCCCAGCGGAATGTACTCGCCGAACATCACCAGATGCATCTTGTCGTATCGATCTTGGTAGGTCCCCGCAGGATCAAAGAAGATTGCCGAATTGAATTGCTCCATGCTTTGGCTAGTGATGGTTAGCGCGTCACAGCCAAGCAGCAAGTACGGGCGATCACGAATCGGGGTTGCCGGCGGTTGCATGACGCTTTCATTTCTCGCGGCCGCCAAGACTCGGTCCAGCTTGATTTTGAATTCCGCTGCGGACTTCTGTTTACCGTAAGCCAGTTGTTCCTCTGTGATGGTGTTGTCGCGCTTCAGTAGATCTTGTGGAACGCCGTTAGTGATGTTGACTTCGGTCCATGGCAACAGGTTCGTAAACGTCGACTCAGGCCACACGACTAGGTCCGCGACGCCATGTTGCTGAGCCGCTTCACGGGTGAGGTCAAGATAACGAGCCCAGGCGACAGCAATGCGTTCGGTGTTGGAATCGAAAATCGTAGGTGTGTTTTCTTGCAGCAAAGCGACTCGCAGCAGCGGCTTCGAAGTACTGGCCAATTGGTCAGCTTGCTTCAGTCGCCACCATCCATAGCCAAGGCTGGCGAGCAGCAGAGTGAGCGCAAATAAGGCTGGTACTAAGGCGGCTTTGGGCTGCGATTCTTTAGACTCTAGGTCCGTGAGCTTTGCATGACGCAAGCTAGTTACGATTTGGAAAACAGCTACATTCACGGCCATGATCAGAAAACTGACGCCGTAACCGCCAAGTTGGTCGGCAATTTGAATGACGATGGGCTGGTGAGCTTGGGTGTGGCCGAGCAGGCTGGCGGCATAGCCGGTAATGATGAAGCTGCGGGCAACCTCCAAGCCAACCCAAGTGACCGGGGCGGCGATAAACAGCGGCCAGCGCCAAGCAAAACGCAGCGTACGAGTCACGCCAACAAACAGTGGAACATAGATGGCTAGATAAACTGATAAGGCTATCCAACCAAAAATGAGTGCCCAGAAGGCCAGTCGAATACCCTGGAGGTTGAGCATCCAAAAGAGGAAACCCGACAAGTAAAGCCAAAAGTATCCGCGTTTACCCGGCGAAGTATCGCGCTCGATAACGACCAGCCAGCCCATGGGTGCCACCCACGCAACGAGGCTCAAGCCTAGCGGTGCAAAGCTGGCCCAGAGAGCGATGGCACTTAAGAAGGCAGGCAAGGCAATGGGTGGAAGCTGCGCAGTTTGCGAGTTCTTTTCTTTCGTGTCCGATTGCGTCCCAGTTGGGGCAATTGAGACTTTCGACTTCCGAGTCCGTTTCATCGTTTATTCCGTTAAGTCTCGCAACTGCTCCGCTCGAATGAACTTAACAGTTAGTTGTTGTGTCGAGTCAAAGAATCGTATCCACCTCAACTACCTATGTATAGCGGACTTCTGGCGTTAAGCAGAACTGCAAAAATTTCTCGGACTGAAATACCATACCTTTTTTGAAATGCCCCCGGCGACTAGTATGGGGGCTCCTCCAAACTACCGAAAACCCCGTTTGCGGGGCCATGGGACGTGGCCTTTGTCTCGTCTTAGTGTTTTTTGGAATTATGACAACCGTAGAAAATTGTTGACAGCTTGGATGTGGCTTCAAAGCCACGCCTGCTTCACTTGGATCGCAAGGAACGACCGCTTCATGTTGTGTGTGACGATTGGCCGGACCCGCCACAAATACATGGTTGCCGAGTATCAGCACCTGTCTGAGAATGGGGCTGACTTGGTGGAGATGCGCATGGATTACATTGGACGCGCAATTGATTTGCGTCGTTTGCTGGGAGATCGCCGCGCGCCTATTCTCGTCACTTGCCGTCGCCGCGAAGATGGTGGCCGTTGGGACAAAACGGAACACGAACGGCTGACGATCCTTCGTAGTGCCATTGCTGCTGGCGTCGACTACGTGGACTTGGAAGAGGACATCGCAGCCGCTATTCCACGTTATGGCAAAACCAAACGTATCGTCAGTTTGCATAACTTCGAGGAAACGCCTGCGAATCTTGAAGAGATTCATGCTCGGCTAGCGGCTCTAGACGCAGACATTGTCAAGATTGCGACGATGGCCAATAGCTTTGCCGACAGCATTCGTATGCTTCGCTTGCTCAAGAAAGTCAAAGTGCCGACGATTGCGCTGTGCATGGGCGAACTCGGCACTGTGACTCGAATTCTTGGACCTGCCTACGGTTCGCCATTTACGTACACGGCGATGTCGAACGATCGCAAGATTGCTCCCGGTCAAATCACTTTCGACATGATGAAACGTGTCTTTCGCGCGCACACGATCGACACCGAAACCAAAATTTTTGGTGTGGTGGCTGATCCGGTCGCTCACTCGCTAAGTCCGTTGATTCACAACGCTGCCTTTGCGCACGATAAACTGAACTGCCGTTATCTCCCCTTCCGTATTCCACCTGACGAATTGAAGTTGTTCGTAAAGTGGTGCCAAGAGAGCGGCGTCGGCGGCCTGAGCATTACGATTCCGCACAAAGAGAGCATGCTGGACTTGCTGGATGAAGCGGAGTCAGCGGCGACCGGGATTAAAGCGGTTAATACAGCGATTTTCAACGGTGAAATAATCTCCGGTTACAACACCGATTATCGCGCCGCCATGGATTGTATTAACGCAGCCCTCGACAAACAGAATGCGGTCGGCGAAGATCGCTTGCGGGGGCGAGGTGTCTTAATCTTGGGCGCAGGGGGAGTCTCTCGCGCAATTGCATATGGCTTGCGACAGCGTGGGGCGTTGGTCGCCATCAGTAGTCGTTCGCTTGAACGCTCTGAAAACCTGGCTCGCGAGCTGAATTGTCGCGCCTTGCCTTGGGAAGCGCGTTACGACATCAAGCCAGGGATTATCGTCAACGGCACGCCTATCGGCATGCACCCCAACGTCGATGACACCCCTTACGCCAAAGACAAATTAGCGCTGCTGATGAAGACCAGCGATAGCGTGATTGTTTTCGACACTGTCTACAATCCAGAGCAAACTCTGCTAGTGAAAGATGCCAACAACTTGGGCGCAATGGTCGTCAGCGGCGTCGACATGTTCGTCCGTCAAGCCGCTTATCAATACAAGCTGTTTACCGGACGTACACCTCCTATTGAGGTGATGCGCAAGACGCTTCGCGTGGCTACTTCACCGATCAAGTATCGCGATGAGGAGGAAGAAGAGAGCCCTGAAAACGGAGATGCGGATGATTAGTGGTTCAGCACAATTTAACATTGGGGTTGAGTGTCGCACAATTGTCTCAATTGTTGCAGTCCTCAATGGTTGAAGTCCTCCATTCTTGCAGTCTTTGATTTTGGGGTAGCGGAATGCGTCAAGCATTTCGAGGACCAGCCGGCGGGATGTTGCGACTCGGCGAAGCGTAGGCTGCTAATAACCTCAGCCCTCGTCGCCATTCGAACCGCGTCTCATGTTAGTGAGAAACCGAACGATCCGCAAAGTAAATCTGCGGGATTAACCGATGGGCGTTAGCCCCGTTTTTTGCTCTGGTAACCGCCGCTAACCCTTCAAGCATTCGAAAGTAATGCGGTGGCCCTCGAAAGCCTTGAGGGCTTCCGCTACCCAGCTTCACATCCACGTCTTGGACTAGGCGCCAGTCGATCGGCGGGGTTGGTTGTAGACAGAATAACTGCTAGGGACGACAATAAGCAGTATTGCTAGTCCAATTACGCTCACTAAGCGAACCAATGCAGATCAAAGTCGGATACGAGTTGCTTTACGACTGTCCACAACCTACGCCGATGATTCTTACGCTGCACATACATTATTCGCGGGCGTCGACGATTGTGGTGCCTGATCATCTTGTCACCAATCCAGTGTTGCCCGTGACTGCATATCGCGATTCTTTCGGTAACTGGTGCAGTCGTATCGTTGCCCCGAAAGGTCTCACTATGCTAACCACCAGCGCGGTGGTGAATGATTCGGGGGAACCGGATGCGGTTTGCCCATCCGCCACGCAACACGCAGTGCAGGACTTGCCGGAAGAAACGCTGGTGTTTCTGCTTGGCAGTCGCTATTGTGAAACCGACGTATTGTCAGAAGTCGCATGGCAGTTGTTTGGATCGGCACCTACAGGCTGGGGGCGAGTTCAAGCGATTTGCGATTTCGTTCATAAACATATTACGTTCGGTTATCAGCACGCACGAGCGACGATGACCGCCCGCGAGGTCTACAACGAAAGGCGTGGAGTTTGTCGCGATTTTACGCATCTTGCAGTTGCCCTCTGTCGCTGCATGAATATACCAGCCCGTTATTGCACCGGATACTTGAGCGACATTGGAGTTCCACCTCCCTACAGCCCCATGGATTTTGCGGCTTGGTTCGAAGTCTATCTCAGCGGGCAGTGGCACACGTTTGACGCACGGAACAATACACCGCGCATCGGACGCATCCTACTGGCTCGCGGTCGCGATGCGGCTGATGTGGCACTCACGAATACCTTTGGCCCAAACACTTTGAAGAGTTTTAAAGTGTGGACCAACTAGTGCTCTGTCCAGATTAGATTTTGGGGTGGCACGCTCTGAGGCTCTGCGAAGGGCGTGGCGATTTACACTAGAGCCACGCCCTTCGAAGACTCAGGGCGTGCCACCCTATCACCCCTAATCCCAAAATTAAAGTTGGATGAAGCACTAGTGGATTGTCAGAGCTTAATTTTAGGGTTTGTAATATCAGCCGGAACGCGCTAGCGTCCGGTTTTCGCCGCGGCAACCGGTGCTAGCGCACTGCGGCTAATCCTAATATTTAAGTTTGACGCTCCACTAGCCCGTAAGTCTCTCGCGTGGGCTGGAGAAGGCGTCGAATTGCGGCTTGAAGCGTTTCAGCAGCGAAGATAGGGTTTCCACCGAAAACGGCTTGGCCAAGATACTATGCACGCGCGGATTGGAGATCAGGGTCGCTTCATGCGTTTCGCCACTCATCAACGCGACTGGAGTGGTCACGAAGGACGGAATGGCCGCAAGAATCTCTTGGCAACTGATATCCTGCATGTCAGCGTCCAGCAGGATCAAGTCAAATTGCTGGGTACTGATGGCCACAATGGTGGCAATACCGTTGGAGTAGGGTGTTACGTGATGGCCTAACCTCTCGCAAACCAGTGTCAGGCACCTCAGCGCGTTAGAGTTGTCATCAGCGATCAGTATCCTCATCGGAGCATTCGACGGCTCGGACCCTACCATAGTGGACGCGTCCGAGGATTCGCAGAAGTGAACGATGTCGTCGGCGGCCAGCGGAATGCCGATTCGGAATGTGCTCCCCTGCCCAACTTCGCTTTCGATCGCCATGAAGCCATTGTGGTTTCGCAAAATTCCTTGCACCGCAGTCAAACCAAAACCGCGACCTGTACCTTTGGTTGAATAGAACGGTTCGAAAATGTGTTCGAGCTGTTCAGGCGAAATCCCACATCCATTGTCCGAAACGGTGATGACGGCATAGTTGCCGATTGGAACCTGAGCAGGGTAAGTAACCTGCCCTTCGACCTTCCCTGTGACGCGCATGGGCTCGGTTGCGATGGTCACACGGGGAAATGGACCGCGTGTGGCTTCCGAAGCGTTGATCAATAAGTTCGTAATGACTTGGCGCAGCTGCGTTGAATTGGCCAGCACTCTAAGCGGTTGGCCAGAGAGTGTCACGTCTAGTTCCGCACGTCGACGTACGGAGACTCGCGACATTTCTGCGGTGCCATTAATGAGCGAATTCAGCTCAATCAATTCGTTGGCGACGCCGCCACGACCAGAGAAGCTCAGCAGTTGCTTGGTAAGATCGGCTGCACTCTTGGTGCTTTCAATCACGGTCGCAAGCAGTTCAGCTACCGGATGCGAAGGCTCAACACAACTGCGCGCCACTTCGCTGCTGAGTAGGATCGGAACCAACAAGTTATTGAAGTCGTGCGCGACACAGCCAACCAGTAGTCCGAGGCTTTCCAGCTGCGAGGCTTCCAGTAACCGGCGATCAAGAGCTAATCTCTCCTCGGCCAAGCGAACTCGCTCCGTCACATCACTTGCAAATACAGTCGCTCCGACCGTCTCCCCATTCTCCAGCCGAGTCGGACTGTAGCGGTACTCATAAAGTCGACGCGTGCCCACCGCGCCGTAAGCTTCGATCATTACCAATTCTTCGCCAGCAAACACCCGATCGAAGTTGCTTTTCGCCTTTCGTCGGTCGTACTCGTCATGAATCACATCCGAAAGCAGATTCATACCGACGGCCACCTGGACTCCCCAGAGGAGGTGCATGGTTTCCGAATGCAACCGATTCAGACTTACATAACGGTATTCGCGATCGATTGCAAAAATGTTGATGCTGGGGGCATCCAGCACCATTTGCAATTGTGCAGCGGTGAACGCGTCAAGGTTTGTGTCCATACATCTATTCGCTAGAGGCTACGGTCCTTAGATCTACCGGGCGGTTTTCGAAGCGGCGGTTTCCTGAAATTTCGAGAAAAATCCCAGAAAAAGGAGTACTACTACGAGAACGTACTTTTCAATGTAGTACTTTGGGAAAAGAAGCGATACCCCTAGTAGCAGTGTTTGGCGAATATCTTCCTCCTCGGGAGGATTAGCCCTACTTGTGGTGGAGTTGTTCGGCAGGAATCCAATTTGCCGCACCACCGTTTGCTGGCACGGGCTATTTGCTAGCACGGGCTAAGGAGGCGGGCACACGGTTGGGTAGCCACGGTTGGGTAGCACAGTAATTTGCATTAAGATCCTGGTTTCGACACCGCACGCTCCACGCGAAGGAACGCCCTACATTGCCTGCCGAGCAGACCGACGCATTAGTGCTTCGAATTTACCCGTGGAGCGAAACTAGCTGTATTGCTAGCCTTTACACCCGTGGCTTTGGGAAGTTATCGGTGTTGGCCAAAGGAGCTCGGCGGCCTAAGAGCCCGTTCGAAGCTGCCCTTGACCTGCTTTCAATTTGTCGCGTAGTGTTCATTCCAAAGTCCGGCGATGCGCTTGACCTGCTGACCGAGGCCAAGCTTGTCCGGCGGTATCGTGCTGGCGCA
Organism: Pirellulaceae bacterium; assembly: GCA_033761895.1. Taxonomy (GTDB): domain Bacteria; phylum Planctomycetota; class Planctomycetia; order Pirellulales; family Pirellulaceae; genus Aureliella. Next base: position 29,821 of record JANRMD010000587.1, read on the forward strand.
ACGGACCTACTGCGACTGTACAGCGGATATTATGTTGCCGAATTGTTGGATCGATTGACGGATAAAGGGGATGAACAACCGGAATTGTTTGAGTTAGCAGAATCAACGCTGCTGGCGCTGGCAGATCCCACCCTGGAAGTGCGGGCGATAGTGCTCAGGCTGGAGATGCAGATGCTGCGCATGGTGGGACACTTGCCGACGTGGCGGATGTGTGCGCAGTGCGGCGATGAAGTACCGGCGGGTGATAATGCGACATTTGGATTGTTGGCCAGTGGAGTATTGTGCGAACGCTGCCGACCGGGTTCTCGCTTTATGATCCAGTTGCCGGGCCAAGTCCGCGAGACATTTGAACAATTCGGCGAACCAGAGTGGCAAACGATTCCGTTGAACTATTACCCGCACAAAAACCGAGCGGTGCTGCGAAACGTTGTGAAACAATACTTGAATGTTCTATTGGATCGTAAACTCAATTTACATTCCTACCTTGAGGAGCTTGGGCGCTAACGGATGAGCAACCCATTCCGCAACCAAAACAACACGTTCGACAAGAACCTACTGAACCGAACAGGCACGGACGCCATGACAACACAAGCCAAGCGGGCTCGATTTGTTTTTGAATTGCGGCGTCAACTGAGGCTTGGCCGATCGCTGGCACTCGGAACTCTGTTTGCTTTCGGCGGCGTCGGCTGCGCAGCCCTCTCGCCTCGCTCAGGCTCGTTGAAAGAATACAACGATGCCAAACGCAGCATCGAAAATCCCTCTGGCTACTGTGATGGCATTACCAGACCCGAAGGTAGAACAGCCGAAAAGTCCTCCGTTGGCAAAGGATTTCTTCAAAAGCTAGGGCTGCAACGGGAACGCCGCAAGGATATCGAACTGGCGCGTAAAGAGTTCCGCGAAGGCGATGCGATGTTCGAAAAAGCCAAAGGTCTTCAGGGTGAAGAGCGTTCCGAGGCGTTTCGTGCTGCTGCGAAAAAATACCAATCCGCTGCAAAGAACTGGCAAAGCTCGGGTCTTGAGCAAGACGCGTTGATGGCTGCTGGCGAGAGTCTCTTCTTCGCGGAGGATTACTATCGCGCGGAAGAAATGTACAGCAAGCTGGTCAAAGAATATCCCCGCAATCGTTACCTCGACCAAGTCGACTCGCGGCGTTTTGAAATCGCTGATTACTGGTTGAAGCACGACACTGTAGATCACAAACCATTTACGGTTGTGAACTTTACGGACAATAAGCGTCCCTGGAACGATACCGGTGGACACGGCAAGCGTGTACTTGAGGCGATGCGTATCGATAACCCGACTGGGCGGGTAAGCGACGATGCAACGATGCGGCTTGGGGTCGCTGAGTACGAAAAAGGTAGATTTGAAAGCGCGGCAGACACGTTTGGCGATCTGCGTTTGACTTATCCTGACAGTGAGCACCAATTTCAGGCGCAGTACCTCGAACTACAAAGCTTGATGAATAGTTACCAAGGTCCCAGGTACAGCCCCGTGCCGCTCGATGAAGCTGACAGACGAGTCAAACAAATTGTTCGGCAGTTCCCCAAAGATGCGGCGGAACGGCAGGAAGAACTGAACGTTTCTTTTGCCAAGATTCGTTATCTGTACGCTGAACGCGAATGGTATGGCGGAGAGTACCGGCGAGTGCGGGGCGAAAACGGCTCCGCTCGCTTTCACTACAACAAAATCATCAAAGATTACGCTGACACGCCATTCGCAAAAGAGGCTGAAACCAAGCTCGCGGAGCTTCAAGGGCTACCCGAAGATCCGCCCCAGCGCTTCGCTCCGCTTGTTAAACTCTTCGGCCAATCCAAGAGTGAGCAACCCCTCTTCGACAGCGGACCCGACAAGTGATGCGAACGAGCAGTCCACAAACACCACTGGTGATGCTCTTAACAATTAGCAGTTTACTTGCGACTGTAGTCTGGTTGCCTGGCTGTGCGGCTTATCAGCTTGGCAATGGTACGCTATACAACCCCAACATTCGCACCGTCTACATCCCCATCATCCGCAACGATACCTTTCGCCCGATGGTCGGAGTCCAATTGACGGAAGCGCTTGTCAAGGCAGTTGAACTGCGAACGCCTTACAAAGTTATTGGTGATCCCTCAGCCGACAGTACGCTGACGTGCCGAGTCATCAGTGAATCCAAGCAAGTGATCACTGAAAATCGCACTGACGATCCGCGTGCACTGGATGCGATGCTCAATATCGAGTTAACGTGGCTCGATCGTCGCGGCAACCTGCTCATGGAAAACCGCTTCGTTCCTCCTGGCCAATTCGCGTTTCTGTTTACGCAAAGCAGCCACTTTGTGCCTGAAGGTGGCCAAAGCGTCTCCACGGCGCTGCAACATGACATCGAACGGCTCGCTGACACGATCGTGCAGCAGATGGAATCACGCTGGTAACGCAGGAATCTAGTGCTCTGTCGACGTTTGTTGAATTTCAACATGGCCTAAAGTTCACCCCAACGAATGTCATGTTCGCTTTCAACCGGCAAGCTGGTATCGAAATCGGCGGTGGACTCTTGCACGATGGCATTGGGCAACTTAGCTAGTTTACCGAAGTCGAGTTGAGTCGCATGTTCCAGGTCAGCCAATGCGACTTGGTAGAGTTGCACTTCGTCTTCGGTTAGGCCGGCTTCGAACGGTGCTATTTGCCGCGTCTTCTGTTTGGGATCGAGTTTTGCGAGCAGATCTTCTTGGCTTACGACAAACGCCGCTAGTCGCAGCTGCTTCTTTTCTGGCCAAACGATGACTTTGTAAAAGAGCTTGGGAATGTGCTGGCCTTTAATGAGCGGATCTGTTTTGGGTTTGCCTCGAAGATTCAATCGCAGTTTCCCGTCCGCTCCACGGGTAGAAACGGGTGCATCGAAAACAGGACCGTTGAAAACGCAGAACTGAGCTCCATCGCCCGCGATTTTGGTGGTCATCTGCTCTAGACGATTCCAGATACCATTCACCTTCCTGACTTGATTGAATTCGAAGTGCTGTGGTGCGCAGTTTGGAAAGTGAAAGGAATCGTCTCCATTGCGTTTAGCCAGAGTTGGAGTGCGGCCCCACTGCAGGTCTTCGCGACGCGTTAAATGGCCTTTGTCAAAAGGGTTCTTCGATCGGTCTTCGGCTTCAAGTGTCTTCTGCTTCTCGTAAAATTCGTTGCCAATCTGTGCTGATCGATCAACCTTGTCGACTCGTTGGTCTCGAATCCAGCCATCACCTGCGCGATTACCTTTTCCAAGCGCTGGATCGATATTGGCCGCTGAAAAGAAAGCCAATCTGCGTTTTCGGTTCATGACCACCGAGTAGTTCCAGTACTTTAACTCTCCGCTTGCTCCGTTGATTTTCAGTAGGTTCGTCTTGGCTTTGGCGGAGAGCGTCGGTAGGGGCACAGCCAAACTGCCTGTACCGATAAAATTCGGATTGTATCCGTTGCGGTCGTCGTAGTTTGTGGTGTCGATCTCTACCAGTTCGGTTGCGGTCGGCGCAGTGGTTGGAGACTGCGTCGCAACCGAGACAGGCCCAGAGGGAACAAGCCCAACTGCGTTTGGTTGCGTGTTGGTCGATGAACTCGATGGTGTACCAAGCTGTAGGTTTGCGACGGAGCCGGTTACATCTCCGAGCGGTACTCGCACACCGATTTCGATGGGCACCAGGATGCGAGTTATGCCGTTTCCATCGGTGCTAACTTGCAAGCCCGATGATGTTGTCGATGGACCTGCCGTTGTGTTGGCAGTACTAGATTCGGACCACGGTGGCATCGTGGCGCTAAGTATTTTCTGAGCGAGGGGATGATTCGCATGCGCCGTCTCCAGGAACTTTAGAATCTGACTGATGCGAATTCCTTCGTTGGCGATCCAATCCAGTTTGTCGTTCCCCATGGTGTTGTTCCAAACTTCACCGTCTTTGGTCAGATAGACCGTAACTCCATTGCGAACCTCCGTTCGGGGCACGCCACTGTGATGCAGGGCGACGACTTCCCAGGAGTTATTGAACACGGGTGACCCAGACGAACCGCCCACGGTGTCCGTTTGGTACCACACATATGGCCCTGACTCATCGTATTTCAGCAATCGATTCTCGCGCACGCAGACCTGCTTGCGTTCGCCGTTGGGATGTTGAATGATCGTCAGGAATTCGCCGACGAAGGCTTTGCCTGGTTGCGGATTTAAGTACAGCCATCCGAATGGATCCAACGTGCCTCCTGTCGATTTACCTACCGATACGATCGCGAAATCGAGTTCTTTATTGAGTATTGGCCCGGGATTGGTTTCTAAAGTGAACTCAACGGGTGTCGCTTCGGCGCCTGAAATTGTCCTTTCATAGCGAAATTGTGCAACCGCTTCGTTCACCAACTCGACGGTGGAAAGGACATGATGGTTGGTGATGAGAACTCCTGGGGCGACCAGGAATCCAGTTCCGTAGCCCAGCAGTCGTCCTTGTTTACGCAAGACAATTCTGCAGACCGATCGAGCGCAGGAAAGCCCTTGAGCAAGATAGTTAATATCCGTAAGTTCGTTGCCCTGCAGGATCCGTTCGAGCCGCAAGTGCGCTAGGGCGGGATCATTGTTCTGCTGCAACAGAGAGCGTTCGCGATTTTCGATTGCATCGGCAGTCGGCTGCGGAAGAGTCTGAGTTGGCGGCGCACCCAGAATCGCGCGAGACCTGGTCGATTTCTGCCCCCGGCGGCCTTGGCTCGAGTCCATTTCCTGGATAACGGCTGCAATACCTTGACGCAACGCGCGCGCACCAGCGGCTCTTTCCAAGTCAAGATTTCGCATGTTGTCGCCTCAACGTCTAAATGAATGAATTCTTGAAACCTGTATTTCGAGATTCTTATTCTAATCCACGGTTGGGTGGAATCATGACATTTCGGCGTGTAATCTAGTAGCTGAATGCGTCAGTGGCTTTTTGATTTTGTGAGCCGTCGGCGCTCGCCGCGGGTGAACGAAGGACTAATTGTTCATCACCTGTTAACCGGCCAATGCAGAATAATTTCTCACATTGGAACGAGTCAACGCCATGCACGCGTCAAACTTCGGTCACCCGCGGCTAGCGCCGTCGGCTCACTAATTCAACCCGCGGCTAGCGCCGTCGGCTCACTGCCCGCGGCGCAATAATCAACCAGCCCTCAAGCATTTCGAGAGTTACTGCGACGGCACTCGAAAGCCTTGACGGCTTCCGCTACGCAATAATTGACAATCAGCGAAAAAACAATTAACGAAAAAACCGACGTACTGAGCTAGCTCGGCACGTCGGTTTTCGTTTTTTGTCCCGCGCTAACGCGTCGGGTTGTGAGTGAACTGTTCAACGCGTGTTGATCAACTCACTCAGCAATTAGTTACCACAACCACAGCCCGAAGCTGCTGGTGCAGGAGCGGAGCAACCGCCGCAAGCTGGAGCAGCAGGAGCTGCTGAACCGCATCCAACGCTAGGTGCACTAACAGCAACTTGGACGGTTGTTGGAACCATCTTGGTTACAGTTACTGGAACTTGTTCTTCAACGGTGTAAGGAACACAGACAGTGTAAGTGTCAGTCTTCTCTTCCGAAACGTTGTCCATGACAGTCACGTTGTAGGTACGTTGACGTGTTTCAGTCGTGTACGTGGTGTACGGAACTTCGCGGGTGCGAGTTTCTGTCGAGTTGACAGTAACGGTGCGGGTGCGAGTTTCGGTGTTCATCACAGTCTTTGGAACTTGACGAGTCTTGGTCTCGGTGGTGTACGAAACACGTTGTTCTTTACGAGTACGTGTTTCGGTGGTCATGACAGTCTTTGGAACCATACGAGTCTTGGTCTCGGTGGTGTAAGTTGTCTGTGCAACAGTACGTTGGCGTGTTTCAGTCTTCATGCTGCATTGCTTCACAGTACGTTGACGAGTTTCAGTGGTCATCGTGGTCTGTGGAACTTGGCGAGTCTTGGTCTCGGTGGTGTAAGAAACCTTGTTCACAGTGCGTTGACGAGTTTCTTGACGAGTCATTGGAACTGTGTAGGTGTAGGTTTCTTCGCTTTGTTGGTTCTGATAAGTGGTGTAAGGCACCTCTTCAGTCACAACGTTTGGAACCCAAACCTTCTTGCAAACAGTGCGAGTTTGTGGCGCACAGCCGCAACCAGCGTTAGCTGCTGGAGCGCCGCAGCCGCTGCTGCATCCGCCACAGCTTCCGCAACCGCTGCTTTGTGCACAACCACAACCGCTGCTTACGCCGCAACCGCTGCTAACTGGAACTTCTTCAGTCACAGTTTGGTAGCAGCCCATGTCTTTGGTAACGGTCCGAGTCATGGTGACTGGAACGCTCTTACAGACAGTGCGAGTGCCGGTCTTGGTTTCGGTGTAAGGAACGCTAACGGTGTATTCCTGAACTTCTTGAGTTGTTACAGGAACTTGAACCGTGTAGCTTTGCTCAACCATGGTCGTAACAGGAACTTGAACGGTGTAGTCTTGAACAACGTCTACAGTCACTGGAACTTGAACTGTGTAGTCTTGAGTAACGTTGGTCGTTACAGGAACTTGAACAGTGTAGGTCTGAGCTTCTTGAGTTGTGACAGGCACTTGAACCGTGTAAGGAACGTCAACAGTTGTCGTTACAGGAACTTGAACTGTGTACGATTGCTCTTCCATCACAGTGGTTGGAACTTGAACTGTGTAGGATTGTTGTTCTTGCTTAGGAACACAGACAGTGTAAGTTTCGGTACGTGTTTGTTGTACTGGAACTTGAACTGTGTAATCCTGAGTCTTGGTCTCGGTACGTGGAACTTGCTTGGTAACTGTGTAAGTCCGTGTACGAGTTTCTTGACGGCTCAGAGTCTTGGTAACAGTCTTCATTTCAGTTACTTGTTGAGGAACCATAACGGTCTTCTCAACGTAGCTAACCGACGATCCGCAACCACCGTCTGCTGATCCACATCCGCCTGCAGCGCTACCGCAACCGCCTGCTGCTGAACCACATCCACTATCGCAGCCGGATGATGCTGGTGCCGAGCAATCTGCTCCACAACTTCCGCTTCCACATGAGGAAGCACCTGAATTTGCTGCACATCCTGAATCGCATTGACTGGATGCGCCACCGCATCCCTTACCGAAACGGGCCTTAAGCAAACCGCAGCCTGCTGCGGATGCTTGGTTGCTAGCAACAATCACTGCCAGCAGACCCAAAAACAATACACGAACTTTCATCACAAACTCCTGAGACAACATAAGGTGGCAGAATTGCCACGTAATACGCTTGGAAATATATACCCGAGAATTCCGCATAGGCAAAATGGGAAAAGCGGGAAGTGTGCGCTAGCTAAAGAGTACTTACAGCGGCAGTTGATACAACCGGCCATTTTGGTTGTTTTTCAGAAAGATGAGAATTTGGAGCTTTATGTCCAAATGGGTATCGTAAAACCCGAAGATTCCTTGGAAATCAGCGAATTTTGCATTTTTGGCGTTAGTTTTCCGTCCAAAGACGCTCACATTTGAGCGGGGTGAGTTGACTCCAGTTGCGGGGGCAGGCGATTCACGAAATCTGCCTATCATTCAAGACCCCACTGAAGAGCAAACGGGGGACTTGCAGACCCGTGCGATTCTCGCCGAACGCGGCAACTTGCGCGACGAGAACGGCGATTGGTAGTCATCTGGAGCAGGGCGGACTTGCCAAGCTGGCTGGCTAGCGATAGGCCTTGTGGGTTTTCGGGGGTGGTAATATCATTTCGAGTTGTTCTAACCTAGAGAAAGCTGTCAATTGGGCTTGCGGCTATGGGGGCGAATTCCCCCTAGTACGTAGCGCCAAGCTGAATCATGGACAACTGCATCCCAGTAATCGACATGTTTACCACAGCCATCGTGCGACTTGCACTCTTGGCGCAGGCTCCTGCGCCTGGTGCCGGGGCCGCCGGCGAGGGCGCGCCCGAAGCGGGTGAGATCAACTTCTTCACCAGCTTCTTCGGCAACCCAGTGAATTTGCTGATGTTGGCGGTCATGTTGTTTTTCTTCATTGTTATTTGGCCCCAGCAGCGACAGGCCAAGTCGCAGCAACTGGCGCATGAAAAAGCGCTGGCAGGCATGAAGAAGAATGATCGAGTCATTACTTCGGGCGGTATCCATGGGGTAATCATTCAAGCTAACTCGGATGAACCAGTAATCACGATTCGTATCGATGAAAACACGGGTGCGCGCATGACCGTGAACCGTGATGCTGTCGTAAAAGTATTTACCGAAACATAGAAACCACCCACGATGTAGCTTGCTAAATGATTGGCAAGCCAACAAAAGATTTTTCCTCAGGGACATCCAATGGACTGCTTTTCGATGCTAGATCAGCTAGCTTTACCGATGCAATTGCTGGCTCAAGCCGCGACGCCTGATAAAGAGCCAACTCCTGCGTGGCTGATGTGGATCTACAACATCCTCTTCGTGCTGGCGATTTTCGTTTTGCCATTTGTGTTGAGCAACCTGATTAGTAGAGCCATTCGGCTGCCTGCGGTCTCAACTCGCTTGGGAACGATGCTGGCTGTGATCATCGGTAGCTTCTTGTTCGCTTACAACGCGGACTTCAAGATGAAGCTCGGACCCGACATGAAAGGTGGTACGAACCTAATCTACAACATCAAGCAGCCTACTGACGGCTCACCCAAGCCGGATGCGTCTGCTCTAGCATCCGCCCTGAGCTCGCGACTGAATCCTTCGGGCACGAACGAAATGTCGATTCGACCTTACGGTGAATCGCAGATCGAAATCATCGTTCCGAACTCAGATGAGTTCGAATTGGCGGAAATCAAAAAGCGCATCGTGTCCGCAGGTGCTCTTCAATTCCGCATCGTGGCCAACAGCCGCGATCATGGGGACATCATCGAGTTGGCTCGGCAGCAAGCGCAAGGCCCGGACCGTGAACGCGCCACGGTTGTTAACGCTGCTGGAAAAGTCGTTGGACGTTGGTACACCGTAGGCCGTGACAAAGAACTGCCGACCGGCATTCGCCCGCTCAAGACACCTGTAATCGGGGACATCATTCGCAACTCGCGCACCGGCGAGATGATCGTCAACCCGCCTCTGCAACTCAGTGAAGAGTATGCTCTCGAAAACTGGATGAAGCGTCAGGATATTCCCGACGTGGACGTGCTGATGGCCCTCGAAGCCAACGGCGAGCCTTATGTGGAAGTCTCGGGCGACGACTTGGCCAGCGCCGCGATGGAGTTTGACAACAAAACGGGCGAACCTACCGTAGGGTTCAAGCTGACGACAGAAGGTAGCGGCAAGATGCTGCGGATGACCGTTCGAAACGTCCCAGACGGCAATTTCCACCGCCGCATGGCAATTATCCTTGACGACAAAGTCCTGTCCGCTCCCCAGTTGAATGGCTCAATCAGTAGCAATGGTCAGATCACCGGGAACTTCACTCAAGCTGAAGTGAAGTTTCTCGTTGAAATTCTGCGCGAAGGTCGTTTGCCTGCCACTCTTGAAGAAACCGTTGCCAGCGAAAATCGTGTGGGTGCGGGGCTCGGAGAAGCCACAATTTCACGCGGCAAGTACGCTTCGGCCATTTCCATGATGATTACTTTCGCATGTATCCTGGCTTACTACCGCTTCGCGGGTGTGATCGCCGTGATTGCACTGATCATTAACGGCTTGATGATCTACGGATCGATGATCTTCCTCAGTCAACCTCTAACCTTGGCTGGTTTGGCGGGCTTGGTGCTCACGGTCGGTATGTCGGTGGACGCGAACGTGTTGATTTACGAACGTATTCGCGAGGAAGTTGCCAAGGGCTCAGCCAAACGCATGGCGGTTCGAAACGGCTTTGATCGCGCTCTGACAACGATTATTGACTCAAACTTGACCACAGTAATTGCTGCAATTGTTCTGTACTGGATCGGGACGGATCAAGTACGTGGATTTGCGGTTGCGTTGATCATCGGTATTAGCACCAGTATGTTCACCGCCACCTTCTGCTCCCGGTTGATGTTCGACATCGCCGAAAGACTTGGCATCGTAAATCTTTCCATGTGGGACGGCATCGAGTTCATCAAGCGAAATATTCTTGGTGAGGGTGACGTCGATTTCATGGGCAAGCAAAAGGCCTGCTTTATCTTCTCGGGTGTCCTGATCGTGATTGGAATGTTGGCGGTCGCGATTCGCGGCAAAGACATTCTAAACATTGACTTCACGGGCGGTACAAGTGTGACTTTCCAGACCAGTCAACCGATCAAGGCGGACGAACTGCGAGCCCTAACGCGCAAGATCTTGGAAAAAGACTCACGGGGCGAATACATCCAATCGACTTTGGTAAGCGTTGAGAAGGCCCCCGAAGACAGTGTTTACACGCTTGTAACTTCGTTGAAGAGCCGCGATGAACTCGAGCAGTTGCTGGTTGAAGGTTTCGCCAAGGAGAAAGCTGGCTTCGTAACTTATTCGATGAAGGTTTTGCCTTCGAACTCGACCAGTCAAAACGATTCTCTAAAGCAAAACCCCTCCAGCCAACGCAACCAGATTCATCCGAGTAACACCACAGCTGTGCGGTATGTTTCATTCCAGGACGAACCGAAGCCATCAGATCCGGCAGCCCCTGCCAATCCGCCTGTTGCCGAAGTAACATCGCTTCCACAAGAGCTTGCTCCAGCGGCGACTCCACCGGCCGACAGTGCACCAGCACCAGCTACCGAGGCTGCCGCAGCTGGAACTGCAGCCGCTCAAGCTGGCAACACGCCAGCTGCCGCAACTCCTACAGCTTCCACCACGCTCATGCTGCAATTCCAATCGAGCAGCGAAAGTGTTAGCTCCGAAGCTGACAAGATTGCACGCATTAGTGGACCGGATTTGAAGAAGAAGATCATTGCTGCGGCTGCCGCCAATAATCTCAATCTGACGAACGCTGCCTTCCGTATCGAACCCAATCCAGTGCCCAAAGATTGGAACGAAGAAAGCCTTTCGGGTCATGGGCAATGGAAAGTCACGCTGCCGTTTGATAATGCTCAAGCTAAAGCGATTATCGGTACGTTGGATAGCACTTTGGCCAAGCAACCATTGTGGTTGTCCCTCAGCAATATCGGTGAACGCGTAGCAGGTCAAATGCAACAACGAGCCATCGGAGCCGTATTGCTCAGTCTTCTATTCATCATGGCCTACATCTGGTTCCGCTTCCAAAAGGTGGCGTTCGGTGTGGCAGCGGTGGTTGCGTTGCTCCATGACGTGGTGATTACACTCGGTATCATGGCACTTTGCCATTGGCTGGTCGGGCCGCTGCAGTTCTTGATGATCGAAGACTTCAAGATCGGCCTAACGGAAGTGGCTGCGTTCTTGACGATTATCGGTTACTCGCTGAACGATACGATTGTGGTGTTCGACCGAATCCGCGAAGTGCGTGGCAAGAGCCCCAAACTGACAGCGCAGATGATCAACGACAGTGTTAATCAGACGCTCAGCCGAACCTTGCTGACGTCCGGTACAACCATTCTGACATTGATTATTCTCTACATCTGGGGTGGTGAGGGCATTCACGCGTTTGCCTTCGCGTTGCTGTTCGGTATTATCACCGGTACTTACAGTTCGATTTTCGTCGCCGCTCCTATTTTGCTTTGGCTCGCCAATCGCGAAAGCCCGGGCAATCAACGCGCGATAAGCACGAACTAGTTTCACCAACGTTGTGAATTCAAATAATGCTTCGAGCCGTATCCCAAAGGATGCGGCTCGTTGCTTTTGATTCTTCGACTGAATGGCTTCGAAGCAGAAGGTTTCTAAGTAGAACGTTACTAAGCAGTCGCCTCTATTTGAATTCCACTTTTAGGACTTCGTATCGATATTCATTCTCTGGCGCGGTGTTAACGGGCACTTGCTCGGCCAGTGTCACTCCAAACTCATCCAGCCCCCGCTCTACGAACGCGGGTGGAAGGAAGGTATGAGCAAACTGCGGCTGTGCGGTTGGCTGCGTCAAGTTGCTCAAACTAGCGTTGATCTCGCGGTTGGCACCGACAAAGTCGAACACGATTCGATAGGTCTGTGCGGGACTCAATCCCTCGGGAACTCGAAGTGGGAACGTCTGTGCGGTCTCATCAGACAGCACCACAAAGTTCAAGCTATCCTTGCCTGCAATTTGTAATGATAAAGATTGCTTGGCGAGCAGATGTTCACTGCTAAAAAATCCTAGCACGATCGGATTACTCGGGAGCGTGCCAAAGGACTCGATTCGAAATTCGATCGACGCTGTGTAACTTCGCCTGGTTGCTTGCGGATCTATGGGGTGTACAAAGCGGCGACGTTGCCCTCCCAGATGTTCCGAGTTCCTGCCGGTAACGCGAAGCGACTTTGATCGAGAATCCCAACGGTAGGGCACCGTATCGGTGCTCATCATTGCCGCTTCATGGCTCGGGTCAGCCTTTCGTCCGATGGCAAGCATATCGAAATCGAAATACCATCCATGCCTCATTGGATCATTCGCGAAATCTTCAGCAAGTGATTTCACGGCTTCGTTTCGCATATTAAATGTCTGATTGTTGAGCGACGCTAAAAAGGGATTTAGGTCTTGCAGGTGCGGTTGGCCATACTTCGTATGTTCCGACCAAACCCATACATACTCATCGGTGTAAACGAGTGACAGAGGCAGGTTGGACCACAAGGTCGCTTTACCGCCAGCGGGCCACCCGTCGGGTACATTCCATGGATGGTCTTCGACCCAAGCCGCCATGCCGACTTGCACAAACTTGTCATATTTTTCTGGATTGCTACTGAGTGATCTCCATCCATGAATCTCGGTTTTGGCTGAAGCATAGCGCGCGCGATCACCAGGAAATCCATTCTCGGTTGCATAAGCGTGCGTAGTTCCCTTGGCTTGACCGAAGTAGAAGGTGTTTTCATGCCCATGAATCAGTTGTCCTGGAGGCTTAATCCCCTCAAGCACGCCGTCGAGAAATGGTATGACTCCTGAGAGTGGTCCGTAGCTGACCGAATCGGGTGACCATGCAAATGTGGTCATGATCTTTATTTCAGGAAACTCGGCCTGGACCGCTTGGATCCACTGTGCACCGCGACGGCGAAGAAGCTCGGGAGTGTCTTTGCCCAACGGGAAGTGCAGGCCCTGTGGTTGGTCAGGATCAAATTCAGGATTTCCCGATGGCGTACGCCAACGATAGTTACCATATTGTTCGGTGTCGAGCCAAAAGCCTTTGAGTTTTCCTTCGCGACAAATGCGTGCGGCGAGTTTCACGTTGTGCTCGATAATGGCCCAATCTGAGTCGTCCGCAAGATCGGGAGTCTTTAGTCCGCGTGCGCCGTCCACCATCCCCACGATCAGAAAGTTGTCGGTCATGCTACCGCGATTCATCGACTTTAGATCAGCGAGAGTCTCGGCAATTGCTTCGTCTGGAATCCGAATCCTGTTCCAAAGCAGCTCATGCAAAAAAGCAGGCCGCAAGGGCATGCCAAGTTTTGTCAGCCCGAGGCTATTCACCCACGCGGGTGAAAGCGGCGCAGGGAGTACGATGCCATCGAAAGGATAACTATGGACGAACTCCGGATGCTGCTGAATGAATCGCGGAGTAATCGCGGTCTCGTCGCCATAGATCGTGTAAAGACCGCCGCCGATGACTTTCTTGTTGCGCAGTTCACGTGGACTAGCCCACGATTCTGCCGGCGCTTGCGGTTCAGCACAAATCGCCATGGTCGCTTGGCAGCACAATAGGAACACGCAGTGCGCTCGTTTGAGTAGCATCAAATCCTCGGAAGTTTCCATAGTACGGTAAGTTTAAAGATCGCTTTAGCGCCTACTAACATACTCCGTAGTACTGTCGAAATGCTTGGCGGCTTCCGCCACCGTTTATTTGACTTTTCGAAAACTTCGTTTTCTGGTAGCCAAAAGGGCAGTCTGGGTTTCGGGTTATAGGCCGACGTACGTCATCACCGGCGACCTATCAAAGACGGGGGAATGGGCGCTAACCAACTGATCCGCATTCACAAATCTAAATCGCAAGACTCTCAAATGAACGCTTTATTCATCGCGTGTGAAGCCCAGGTTGGTGGCTACTGTATCGACTTCACGCCAGATCGCATCTTGGATTTCAGCCGATAGCGTCTTGGTGGAGTCAATCGCGCTGATGTGGTCAAGTGAAAGCGGGCAGGTCTCAGCTAAGCCCGCTTGCTGCAACAGGTTCGTAAACACTTTCTCAGGTGCACTGCAGAAATCCTCGTAGCGGACTACATGAATTTGCTGGGCTAGTTGCTGGTCGTTTTCAAACAGATGTTGAACGTATCCATAGACCTCATTCCATTGCACCGCGTAACCACGATGATTATCTCCTCGAGTCCAATGTTCAAGTGTGCGGTTGGCTGCCGTTGAATCGAACTGAATTGGAATCCGCTGCGGTCCGAACTCGAAATGTCCAGCGGCTTGCAGATAGGCAGCGACGCGTGGCTGAATACGCGCGTACTCGCAGAAGCGAATATGCTGACTGACTAGGGAATGCACATGGGACACCGGATGGCGAATGGGAACGATAAACTGGGCATCCGGGTAGAGTCTGGCTAGGAACGCGATGCGGCCGACATTGTAGTTGTTCTTGGCTACATAACGTTGGCCACCGCGAATGAGCAACATCTTTCTCAAGTGCTCATCGAAGAACCTAGAAAATTCAGGGCATGCGGTTGCCTCGGTCAGTAGTTGCGAAGTGCAGGTTGAATGTAGATGGTTAAAGAACATCATCCATAGCGGCTCTTCCATGGCCTCAGGGCTTTCTCGCGTGATTCTTATTCGATCTGCATGGGGGCGTTCGACCGGTTCCGAGTTGACTTGAAAGCGGTTCAGATAATTATTCCAAATCCAAGGAATCGCTTGGAATGGAAAGTCGCGATAGCGATGCGTGGCCACTCCAGCGATCTGTGAGAGAAGTTCTAGCAAGATCGTTGACCCAGACCGTGCGAGCCCGCAGATAAACACGGGTCGTGAAACTTGAATGCTGCGCAATTGCGATGCTACCAGCCCGGTTTCCCAGTTACCAAGCTGCTTTAACGCAGGCTGAAGAGCGTGGCTAGAGCGAGCCAGAATGTAATCTGCAAAAGCAATTCTCACATTCTTCGCTTTATCAGCGCCCTGCATGAACCGACCATAAAAGCGATCATAAAGATTGACTCGTAGGAACCAAGCCACGGATTCGGAGTCGCTGAGGGGTTGGGGAGAAAGAGGGTTGTTAGTTGGTAGACTCCCAACATCGGCAAGCTGAAGATCAACAGCACAACCAACTGCGTTACCGCCAGCCGTCCCAGGGCTGAGAGTAGTTCACAATAATCTGCCAGAAAGCTCTCCAATTGCTTTCCGCCGAATAGGCTATGCACGGCTACTCGAATTCGTACCAGTAGGTTGCGGCTTTGGTGATTGCGGCCGTACCGCACTGCAAGCGAATTTGAGATAACGCTTGCCAGCAGCCCCGCCGCACCCATGACCAGTAATCCCGCATTCACGGCTTAGGCCCACTATGCGATGGAAGGCCTTCGGAGAGCTGAGCATTCGCGCGCGCGAGCATGGACCGCAACCAGCGAACGGCATAGATCAGTGGAGCAAGCAAAGCGAAAAGGAGCAATCCACCAACGGCCAGTAGCGCGCCCATCATTGAGAGCCCCGCGCCAGGTCCAACGTAAGCCATCATACAAGTCAGTTCTAACATATTGTCGTACTCCAGTTAACAGTTTGCCAACTTAAGACCCAAGAAAGGACAGGTCGTAGACATACTTAGTTGGACCAATCATCTGACGCCCACCTTCAACGTCAGGTTGTGCATAAATGTATTCCCACTCCACCTTGCCAGTTTCCAAATCAATCTCCCAAATTGCCCCTTCGTGCGAGACTGAGAAGAGAGCTAAATTGCGATTGCGATGCAGATCCAAATGTCCGCTGTTGACGGTTCGGCAAAGATCAGGCATTGGTACCCCAGCCCGTGGAAATAGGGTCTTGGGTAGTCCAGTAGTAAAGTCAATATGCGTAAGCTGTGTCCCGCCCAATCGTTGGTCTCCGCCCAGGTTATCGATGGCTACAACACCTTGCTGGTACACGCGAGGACTATGCTGCCCCATCATTGCGCCGGAGGAAAACCATTTGAATCTTCGCGAATGCGGATCGATTAACCCAACAGCATTAATGTTGCGCATCGAAATCAGTAGATCGCCAGCCGCGGCACCAGGTAGCTGCGCCGTGTCAGCTTCACTGATCAACTGCACATCGTTGAGATGCGTTGGATCGTCCGAGGTCAGCATCGATGCATTGGCTCGCAACAAGTTTCCGTGCAGCCCTGAGTCGAAGAGTGCATCCAAGACGGATATCTGATCAAGCACATCTCCGTTGGGTGCAAGTACCAGTATTAGATCTCGCAGGATCTTGCCGTTGTCGGAATAGATCATCGACTCGGTATGCGCGACCTGAATGGGAGAGTCGACCACCTCAACCGCTGGAACAAAAATCCGCCCATCTTCGGCGACTGAGAAACTGTGGTGTGTCAGTAGTTCTTTCTTCCAGATCAAATTCGACTGGCAATCAAAGCGAGCGATGCCGACCCCAAATGGAAATGTATTGTGACCGTGATAGGTTGCAATCAAATCGCCATTATCGCACAGATGCAGACTGGCCGGCGAAATAGCTCCGGACACACCCGGTACCCGCGTTACCTTTTCCAAGTTATCCCACAAGCCTGGCTGTGATTTCCAATGATGGACCACATTCCCTTTGCGATCCACGATCCAAGCCAACACACCTTCTGGAAAGGTTGATTTGAATGCTGCCGCACCAGCACTTAACAGCACATAGGTGTCGTCGAGCCGTTCGGAATGCGAGATCGCCAGAGGCACTTGGGTTTTTGTCTGGTAAGTAGCCAGACCGTCAATCGATCGAGGCTGCGCCACTACGGTCAGCGCATTCAAAGCAGTGTTTGCGTCACGTAGGACCGGATAGGGATAGATGCGAAATTGCGTCACGGCGATGCCGAAGCCGAACGAAAAAAAGCACAGGCTGAAAATTGCGAGCGTGCGTTGGATCCAGGTCGTGCGAATGACGGAACCCATGATTTAGTGGCTTCGGATGAGTGTAAATGAAAAGATGATTCCGACGTGTCATGGGTAAGTAACACGCTGTATAGGTCCATGTTTCGCGAGTTGCCGAACCTGTAGAACATGTAACCGTCTTCAAACGCTTAGAAACAAACGTTTAGGATTGTGCCTTCATCCGTAACCGATACCTATTTCTTGGAACGCAGCACGCTTCGATACTTACCAGGCGGCATTTGAAAGTGCTTTCGAAACGCGACGCTCATATACTCCGGGTGCTCAAATCCGGTTCGCGCAGCGATCGTTTCTAACGATAAATCGCTTTCACGGAGCAACTGCTCAACTCGCTTCAAACGCTGTGACAGAATGGCTTCATGGGGAGTCTGCCCCGTGGCTTTTCGGAAGCGGCTTTCGAATACACGCCGCGACAGTGAGACCTCGCCGAGCACATCGATCACGGTGATGCCTGTGCAAGCTTGTTCGCGGATCAGCTTCGCAGCGCGCCGAATCTCAGGATCTTCCACTGCAAAGATGTCCGTCGATTGTCGGGTAGAGATGCCCAGCGGAGCCAGGAAATGCGACTCTGATGTGGGCGTTCCACCAGACATCATTAGTTCGAGCAACTCGGCGGCTCGATATCCGGCTCCCGCCGCATCCGGTATAACACTGGTCAAAGACGGGAAGGCTAGGTTGCACACGATTGGGTCATCGTCGACTCCGATGACGGCGATCTCTTCTGGCACCATGATGTTCAGCTCACGGCAAGCGTCCAGGACTTGGCGGGCACCGATATCGTAACTAGCCATCAGCCCCACGGGTTTACAGAGATTGCGGATCCAGTTTGCAAGCCTCCGGTTTTCTCGCGTCCATGAGTAGCCGCGTGTTTCTGGCCCCAAGGTATCGAACACTTCGCAGGAAAGGCCGCGGCGCTGCAAGCTTGCAACGAAATGATCGCGACGCCAGATCGACCAATTGAATTTGGGATCGCCGTAAAAGGCCAGATTGCGGAAGCCTCGCTCAAGGAGGTGCTCTGCGGCGAGTTCCGCCACGCGTTGATCGTCCGTTTCGACCCACGGGATCCGTTCGAGTTGCCGTGCCGCGCTTACATCCACTACTGGAATACCGATGCGGTGGACGACTTTGGCGATTTCCTCAGTTTCAATGCGAGCGATGACTCCGTCGCCGCGCCAATTCCGAATCCACTTCGGTGGCGTCGCGCCCCGATCTTGCTCTGGCAGATAGATACTCCACGCTTCATGTTGTTGCTGGTACGCGATGATCCCCTGCAGCAGCCCACGTGCATAAGCGTTCGATGATTCGATGAGCAGTGCTACCGATCGGCGTGGCATTCTTTAGATCCCGGGTTCGGGTGATCGAAACATGTGGGCTAATGCTTCGTCACATTTGATGTTTAGGTAGCGGAATGCGTCAAGCGTTTCGGATCCCTGGTAGCGGAATGCGTCAAGCATTTCGAAGGCCCTGGTAGCCGCCGCTGCCAAGCGGTGGTTAGTCACCCCGCATCGTGTCCACCGTCTGGCGACGGTGGCTACTCTAGGTGACGAACGATTGTCACCAGACCTCAACGCATTTCGAGAGTATTGTGGCAGCCCTCGAAAGCCTGGACGGCTTCCGCTACCAAGTATCTCGGCCCGCGCTCCGAAACGTCGGTGGTGAAAACTCTCAATTATTATGCGCAATTTCTCATGGCAAGCTAGTCAGAAACTGCTACTCTAAAACTAGGCAAATTCCCCGCGGACTGGGGTTTATGCCGACAAACTCGCCCAAACCGCCCCCTGGTCGTATTTCTGGCTAGAATAGTCCCCTTGGAAACTGCGAGAAATTGCGCCCTGGTCATTGTGCTAGGGCCTTGGTGAAATACTACAGTTAGAGATACTTATCACACCCTCAGCGACACTCATATATTAGGAACGAAGAAGTGATTCAGCGACTGAAACTCTGGATGTGCGGCCTCGCGCTGTGCCTCAGCCTCGGTGCGATTCCGGCAGCGGCGGCTGATTTAAAGGTTCTCTTTCTTGGCGATAAAGGCCATCACCAACCTAAAGCCCGATTTGATCAGTTGCAACCTGTGCTCAGCCAGCGCGGGATTGAGCTGACTTACACCGAGGACTTGAAGCAGCTTGAGTTAGCGAACCTTAAAAAATATGCGGGGCTGATCGTTTATGCGAACACCACTGAATTGCCCGGCCCTCAAGAATCAGCTTTGCTAGAGTATGTTGCAGGCGGAGGCGGTTTCATTCCGTTGCATTGTGCTTCGTATTGCTTCTTGAATTCGCCGACCTACATCGATTTGGTTGGTGCTCAGTTCAAGAAACACGGCGGCGAAGTTTTCACCACCGAAATCACCCAGCCTGAGCATCCGATCATGCAGGGCTTTAGCGGCTTTTCCAGCTGGGATGAAACCTATATTCACACAAAGCACAACGAACGCAATCGTATCGTATTGGAAGTTCGTCGGGCTGGTGGTCAAGATGCTGGCAACGAAACCGAACCTTGGACTTGGGTGCGGACTCACGGAAACGGCCGCGTCTTCTACACCGCTTGGGGCCACGATCAGCGGACCTGGTCCAATCCTGGTTTCCAGAACTTGGTCGAACGCGGAATTCGCTGGGCCTGTAATGACGACCCCGGCAGCGTGCCTGCTTATCAAGACAAGAGTGTCTTTCCCATTCCTAAGATGACCGCACCGCGAACCGATGTGGCCAAGTTTGAATTCGAAGAAGTTGGGCCCAAGATTCCGAACTATCTGCCGAGCAATAAATGGGGCGTTCAAGGCGAAGCCATCACCAAGATGCAAAAGCCGTTGTCCCCTGAGGAATCGATGAAGCACTACGTAACACCCGAGAATTTCCACTTGGAGTTAGCGATCTCGGAACCGCAATTCCAAGGCAAACCCATCGCGATGAACTGGGATGAACGAGGACGTTTGTGGGTCTGCGAGACCATCGACTATCCCAACGAATTGATGCCGCCAGAACAAGGCCGTGACCGTATTCGCATCTGCGAAGATACCAACGGCGACGGTGTTATGGACAAGACTACGGTGTTTGCAGAAAAACTGAGCATCCCGACTTCGCTTGAGTTCTGCCGAGGGGGTGTAGTTGTTCAAGCGGGTGTAGAGACGCTTTACTTGAAAGATACTGATGGCGACGATAAAGCCGACGTTCGCGAAGTGCTGATTACCGGTTGGGCGATGGGCGACACTCACGGTGGCGTCAGCAACTTTATCTATGGATTGGACAACCGCTATTGGGCCATGCAGGGCTACAACGATTCTTATCCTCAATATGCAACCGGCAAGCATCGCGGCTTCCGTCAAGGTCCGTTCAACTTCACTGTGGCTGCCGAAGGCAAAGATAAAGCCAAGGTCACCGACG
>JANRMD010000588.1:0-20040 GCA_033761895.1 Pirellulaceae bacterium
ATCATCTATACAAAGAGCCGCCGGCTACGAATTGGGGGGACGTTCGTTTTTGTCAAGCTTGCCCGGTTCGCCGGCGGTGCGTTCAGGACGAAGAGCCGCCTGTGTCTGTGCGACTTCTAAAAGCTTTCTTTTTTTAGTTGAGATGCAAACGAGCACCAGCCGGGATTCCGAGCGCCGTCGCCGGCGGAAACTCTGTACCAAAGCCATTTTTGGTGGATCGAACATCGGATGATTCACTTTTGGACGCGGCAAGAAAGGACTACACATTTGCTCGCTAAACCCATTTCGTGGGTTTGGAGAAGTGTGGGGACAGTGGGGATGGTGGGGATGGTGGCGATACTTCGGTTAATGTAGACTCTGACAACACATGCCGGGCAACTTCTGTTGAATTCCGAAATATGCCTTTTATCCGCGGACGAGGGACATAATCGCAGTTTTAACGTGAGGAAGCAGGCTATTCCATTTTTGATTGATTTCAGCGACCTCTGATCCCGCGGGTATCAAATAAGTATCAGATTTTTCAGTACCCATATTTTTCCGAGTGTTTTTAACGTAGCAAGCTGATTCGAAATCAGTCGCTGCGAAAGCAGTTGCGGGTTCGACTCCCGTGCCCTCCGCTGAACTAGAAAAAAGATCCCCAGATCGCCGCACGTTCCCCTGAACGTGCGGTTTTTTTGTTGGCCTAGACTGTAACAGGCGGATGAAAAAGTCGATTAGCCGGACGGCGCTAGCCGCTTGTTTAGTTAGCGAGCCGTCGTTTAGTTGGTGAGCCGTCGTTCAGTTGGTGAGCCGTCGGCGCTAGCCGCGGTTGACCGAAGGAGTAATCGTTCATCACCAATCGACTTGCCAATGCCAGTGTGTCGCACAATTGTCTCAATTGTGGCAGCTACGATTGGGACAATCGTGCGACAATAAAACATGAACCCCAAAGTTAAATTGCGTCGAAGCACTCGCGTCCGGTTTCGCCGCGGGAACCGGTGCTAGCGCACTGCGGCTAATGCTCCACTAGTAGCCCGAAGCGTCAAGTTTGCTGTAACGTCTAAACAACTGCTCGTAAACCTCTACGCCTCGGTTGAGTTGCGCAACGGAAATCCACTCGTCGGAGCGATGGGCTTGTTCAATGCTCCCCGGACCGAGCACGATGAGATTTTCGAGCGCGCTTAGACAGCAACCATCGGTGGCATAACACACCGACTCGGGTTTCGATTGACCGAGTGTACCGAGGACTTCTTGAACGAACGGATTGGAATCTGCCGTATGTAAGGGTTCAAGTGCGGCGATGGCGCTTGTTTGCAACCCCAGGCTGCGGGCAGTATCTACAATCGCATCGACAAAGCCTCGCCAATCCACATCCGGCATCGGGCGCAAGAAGATCTGGCAAGTCGCTTTGCCTACAGTAATGTTGGATGCCGCAGGTTCATTCTTGACAACCACATTCATCGACAAACTTGGTGGCGAGAATCTCTTGTTCAAAAGCGATGGATCGCTTTCGCAGCGTTCAAACTGCTCGCGCAGATAACTGAGGAAGGGGATTAAAGCCCAGTTCGCATTGCGACCATCGGCAGTGCTGCTGTGAGCGGCGATACCTTGGCTGCTGACCTTAAAGTGGCAACCACCTTTGTGTGAGTTTACGACACGCATTTCCGTCGGCTCGCCAATAATCCCAACGGTGCCTGAGGCTTGCATTTCGGCAAAGTAGTTGGACTTGGCCACGACCGCACTGGCTCCTTGCATGCCACTCTCTTCATCGCCAGTGACCAAAAAATAAATGGGTTGCTGTTGCAGTTTGACCGGAATACGACTGATGGCGGCAAGCGCAGCTGCAGTAGGGCCCTTCATGTCGCACGATCCACGTCCCCAGAGTTTGTCGTCGGCAACCACGGCTTCAAATGGGCCGCCATAGGGCCCATTCCAGCCATCGACCGATACGACATCGTTGTGGCAGCAGTAAACGATCCCGCCACTTCGACCGGACTTTGACTTCGACGGTGCTGGCCCACGTCGGCCGACGATCGAGATTTTCTCAAGACCGGCATTGTCCAGATACTTGAGTTGTTCGATTTCAAAGCCGAGCGAGTCGAGGTGGTTGGACATCCAATTCGCAACTTCAGCGTTCGGCCGCGAAGTAACGGAATCAATCGAAACCAACTTTCTTGCAATCTCTAAACAATCCATATGGCTTTCAATCGTAAGCACTTGCACCAGAGGTCGGCGTCGGACGCGGTCATTTATCAGCGTTTACAAGGCTTAATAGTAACGAATCCAAGACGATCTGTTAATGAAGGCAGAATCTCGATGGGGCGCCCCTTTTGCAGATCTGAGGTGCTTTTGGGCGGACCTTAAGCTTGGTATGCTGCTTAGTCTAAAATTTGGCTGATCAAAGCCCGATTGCTTGATTCATTCGGCTTTATCGCCACTGCGTGGACTGGTCACACGCATCAGGAGTGCTCCGCAGACATAGCGGACTCGGACGGGTAGGCAATTGGATACGAAAAAGCACCAAGGAAATAAGCATGATGAACGTTGATCCTCGCTCTGTCTTGGCACTCATTCTTGGCGGTGGACGCGGGACTCGCCTTTATCCGCTGACGAAAATTCGCGCCAAGCCGGCAGTGCCCTTAGCGGCCAAGTATCGCTTAATCGACATCCCAATTTCGAACTGCATCAATAGCAACATCAACAAGATCTTCGTATTGACCCAGTTCCTTTCTGTTTCGCTACACAAGCATATTCGTCAGACCTATCGCTTTGACCACTTCTCGGGTGGTTTCGTCGAACTGCTGGCCGCTCAGCAGACGATGGAAGGCGGTGCGGAGTGGTATCAAGGTACGGCCGACGCCGTGCGCAAGAACCTCAGGCATATCGATCAACGCGGCATTAAGTATGTCTTGATTCTGTCGGGTGACCAACTGTATCGCATGGACTACATGGCGATGCTAAAGACTCATATCGATTCCAAAGCCGACGCAACCATTGCTGCAATCCCCGTCGAACGCAGTCAAGTCCACGCGCTTGGGGTGATGCGTTGCAACGAGGAAGGTCGGGTGCTTGGATTCTTGGAGAAGCCCAAGACCAAAGAAGAGATTGATATGGTCAGTATGGACCCAGCGTGGATCGATCGCCAAGGCATCGAATCGCGCGGTCGAGATTGCTTGGCGAGTATGGGGCTTTACATTTTCAATCGCGACCTGCTGTTCGATGTGCTCGAGAAGACCGATTACGAAGACTTCGGTAAAGAAGTTTTTCCTGCCGCCATCCGTAGCAAGCGAGTCCAGGTGCACCTGTTTGACGGATTCTGGGAAGACATCGGTACTATCCGCGCGTTCTACGATGCCAATCTCAGTTTGACTTGGAAGAACCCACCTTTTGATTTTGTTTCGCCTGAGGCTCCTGTCTATTCGCGAGCCCGATTCTTGCCGCCGACCATGATTGAAGGGGCAACCGTCAAGAGCAGCCTGATTGCGGACGGTTGTCGCATCGGCAAAGGTGCCGTGATCGAGAATAGCGTGGTGGGACTGCGTTGCGTGATCGGCGAAAACGCAGTGATTCGCGACAGCGTCCTGATGGGGGCTGACTTTATGGAAACCGAAGAGGAACTCGCCGCCGCAGCCAGAAAGGGCTTACCGCCCGTGGGCATCGGCGATGGCTCTGAAATCCTAGGTGCCATTCTTGATAAGAATTGCCGCATTGGAAAGAATGTGCGAATCGTAAATGCGGCCGGTTGTGACTCCAGCGACGAGTTCGATCCGTGCGTTATTCGCGATGGAGTTCCCATTCTTATCAAAGACAGCACGTTGCAAGACAACTGGAAAATGGGCTAGCAGGCTACTAAAAAAGTAACCCACAGTGTTAGCGAGGCGATTGTTACGCGCCCCTCCTGACACTTCGGGGTACTCAGCAGCCTGGGGCTCGTTTCCTGAGACGACACTTTTCGAAACAACAACCTCTCACTTTTCAATTTTCGCCTCTCGGAGTTCAGCATGAGTAAGCCAGTTAACGTTGCGATGGTCGGCCTCGGTTTTGGTGCCGAGTTCATTCCAATTTATCAACGACATCCCAACGCGAACGTCCATGCCATTTGCCGCCGCGATGTGGCTGAGATGAACAAAGTTGGGGATCGTTTTGGAATCGCCAAACGCTACACCACTTTCGAAGAGGTTCTTGCCGATCCTGAAGTTGATTTTGTGCACATCAACTCGCCCATTCCCGATCATGGTTGGATGTCGATTGCCGCACTGAAAGCCGGTAAGCACGTGATGTGCACGGTCCCCATGGCAACCACGATCGAAGAATGCCAACAGATCTGCGAACTCGTCAAAAAAACCGGGCTTAAGTACATGATGGCCGAGACGGTTGTGTACAGCCGCGAGTTTCTATTCATTCGCGAAATGTATCAAAAGGGCGAACTGGGCAAGATCCAATACATGGCCGCTTCACATCCGCAAGATATGGACGGCTGGCCAGCCTACTGGGAAAAAATGATTCCCATGCACTACGCGACACACGTCGTTAGCCCAGTACTGGGCTTGGTCAATGGCCGCGCTGAATACGTGAGCTGCTTCGGGTCCGGCACCGTTCGCGAAGATATTGCCAAGAAGTCGGGCAACAAGTATGCCGTAGAAACATGCCACATCAAGATCAAAGACTCCGACATCGCCGCTCACATCTGGCGGTTCTTGTTCGATACCGCGCGACAGTATCGTGAGAGCTTTGACGTGTACGGAACGAAGAAGAGCTTTGAATGGACGCTGGTGGAGAACGAGCCTCACGTCATTCACACTGCGAAGAAGC
The DNA here is from genome assembly GCA_033761895.1 of Pirellulaceae bacterium. Taxonomy (GTDB): domain Bacteria; phylum Planctomycetota; class Planctomycetia; order Pirellulales; family Pirellulaceae; genus Aureliella. Next base: position 4,792 of record JANRMD010000588.1, read on the forward strand.
CCGAACCTGAAATCGCCAGCAAGGTCGAAGTGCCCGACTATGCTCATTTGCTCCCTGAACCGATTCGAATGTTCACTCAGTCGATCCAAGACGCTGACCACTTGTCCTTCATCCAAGGTGGCGGTCACGGCGGTTCGCATCCTCACTTGGTGAATGAATTCGTATCGGCTCTAGTTGAAAACAGAGACCCTTGGCCGAACGCAACCTTGTCCGCCAACTGGACCTGCGTCGGCATCTGTGCTCATCAGTCGACCGAAAAAGGCGGTGAGATTGTGCGCTTGCCCGAGTTCACGCTGGTTTAGCAACCGCGTTTTTTTCGAGTGCCGAGCGGTTTTCAGACAACAGCCGGTGGTAAGCGCAGCGCTACCGCCGGATACGTTCTACTCATTTGCCCGCCGTAACGCGTGCTTCCAGCCACTGCACGTGGTCGCCGTACTGGCCAAAGTCGGCTTGTTCGGTCACAAGCACCAACAATTGTGCTCCACTGATATCGATATCGACTGCGTTGGGCGCAAGCTCATTGCGGTCGAGATTGAATGACGCAACCTGTTGCAATTTACCGGAACGAGCGACCATGATTTGGCAAGCGGCACTGCCGAGTCGTTCATCGGCGCCATCAGCGGGTTTGGCAAGTAGCACTTCGGCGAGAAACTTTTTTTCGCTCCCGTCGAGTCGATAAGCGACCTGTGATGAGCTATGCGTTGCCAGGCCGCGATCGATGATGCCGAGTGAATTCATCAATGGCTGGCTAAGCAGGTCGCGATTTCTGCCGAGCGGCCATGAGAGTTGCGACTGGGCGAGGTGCTTGTAGCTGGCGGGTTCCATTTCTGAAAGGAATGCACTTAGCGCCGGTCGGTTCGTAATGCAAGTGATACCGCGACATAAATCGGTGCGGGAGTCGAGCGATTCTAGCGTCAGCCCATCGGCGAGTTCGATGTAAACGCGGTCCGCTTGCTGGCTGAGTTTGCGAATGTTCAAGCGCGAGCCATCCTCGATACCGATCACCACCTGCTTGGACTGCACCGGGATCTTGCCAAGCAACGTTGGGCTGAAAGCGATCGCCTGCACTTCACTGGCATCCACTGGGATTGTTTGACCAGCGTTTTCAAGTACGTAGCGCGGTGCTTTCGCAAACTCATCCTGCTCGATGCGCAAGACGCCCGCGATTTGCCGATTGCCGCTCAGCCATAGAGTGTCACGCCCGCCAGAGGTGGCTTCGAGTTGCGCTTGCAGGCGATTCCAAGCACCGATCGATGCGGGAGCAATCATGACCAATCCACGAACGCTCCGCAGGGGGATCTTCACGGATTGGAAAAAATCAGAGTGCAGTGTGACTTCTTGCGGGGAAGTGAACTCGAACCGCCCCGCCAGCCAACTGCCGTCGGTCAGCCAAAGGGCTGGTTTCTGTAGAGCGCCAGACCATGCTCCCCAACGTACGATTGCCGTGTTGTCGACGTTCTTTAGCTTGCCATCAACATCGAACGCCCATTGGCCATTCTCGTTGAGGTGCATCAATTGAGCGTTTGCAATAACTTCTTCGCTGGTGTGCAATATCGACTGGGCATGTGCAGTTGCCGTAATGGCAAGGCACGCACTAGCGAGCACAAACCTGCGAAGCGTTTTAAGCATCAGTTGCACCACTCAAAAAATCCGATCGCCGCCAGTCGACTGTGCAGCGATGTAATCTGTTCCAGGGTTAGTTCTTGTTGGGGCATGCGGCAATACGATTCTCCGCAGCAGCCTTGCCAGTTCAGGATGTGTTTCATCGCGCTTTGGAAAGGGTAGCCTAACACAATGCTGATGAACGCGATGGCTTGTGATTGATACTGGCGAGCTTTCGCAAGGTCGCCTTGTTCAAAAGCTGCAATCAGTCGCCGGTAAAGTGGCGCAGCGACGTTGTAGGTACTGCCAACGGCCACCTTGCCTCCCACTGCCAGCGCAGCGATCAGCATTTCATCGACGCCCCACATTATTTCGAAGCGCCCGCCATCCAACTCAATACACTGCTGATACTCGTACAATTCAGTCGAAGAGTACTTGATGCCGACAAGGTTTGGCATCGCTTCGCCACCAAGTTTTAAGAACTCGGTCATGCTGATGCGATTGCCCGTAAGGGAAGGGATGTGATAGTAGTAGAAGGGCAACTCCGCTGCCCCGCTGGCAACCACTTTCATCGAATCGACGAGCACTCCGGCGGTGCCAATTTTGAAGTAGCTGGGGCATGTGGCCGAGATACCAGCCGCACCGCTCGAGGCTGCATGCGCGGCCAGTTCAGCGGCTTCCGATAATGAATTGTGACCAACTTGCACCAAGACTGGCACACGCCCCGCGGCAGCGCGGATCGATTCAACGGTAACCGCCTTGCGTTCAGCCGTGGTTAACGAAACCCCTTCTCCAGTGCTGCCACACACGTACAAACCGGTAACTCCACACTCGATCAATCGCTCTACTTGCGGTGCGATATGGTCAAGTGCCACATCTCCATTGGCTTTCATGGGTGTAAGCGTAGCCGCAAATAATCCGTTGTAACGAGCCGTGGTCATGAGGGGCTTTCATGTTGAAGTGTCGTTGCATCGAGCTGTTTATGGCTGATCCAGCCACCATGCCGAACATGATCATCGGTAAACCGAAATCGTCAACGTGTCGAGCCTACAATTTCACATCTTTTTCCCACTTGCAGTGGCAGTTCTGCGTATTTTTCCGTCCAGCTCTTGATTGCGAGAAATTGTAGTCTTATCCGTGACATGCTAGCCAGCTTGTGTGGTGTCGAAAGATCAATCTGCGCTAAATGGGGCGACTCGATTATCATCGTAACTCAGTTATCATAGCGGGACCAAACCTCCCCGCATTGCGGGCGAGGACGCTGGCGAGGACAACCCATGTTCCGCCAGCCCAGCCTTCTTTTCCCGCAACACCCAACATTGAAGACGATCATGCAAAACGAGAACATTCCACGTCGACAATGGCTCGCACAATCCGCTGCCGCCGCCGCCGCAGTTGGTTACCTGGCCAGTCAGGTCTCACAGGTGCAAGCTGAGTCGCCCGTAGCTGCGCCCAAGTTTCGCTATTGCTTGAACATGAGCACCATCAATGGCAACGAAGTGCCCGTGCGTGACCAGCTGAAGATCGCGGCTGATGCCGGTTATGATTCAGTTGAACTCTGGTTCGGCCACATCGAAAAATTCACTCAAGGCGGTGGCGACCTAACCGATCTACGTAAAGAGATTCGTGATCTCGGGTTGGGCGTTGATAGCTCGATTGGCTTTGGTAAATGGATCGTCGATGACGATGCAGAACGAGCCGCTGGACTGGAGCAATGCAAACGGGATATGGATACCATTCGTCATCTCGGTGGCAGACGGATGGCGGCTCCACCCAGCGGAGCCACTGACAAGCCCGGCCTGAATCTCAATGCCGCTGCCGACCGCTATCGCAAGCTGCTCGAAGTCGGCTCGGCGCGAGACGTTGTTCCCCAAGTCGAGTTGTGGGGATTCTCGAAGAATTTAGCTACACTTGCCGAGGTGTTGCACGTCGCTGCTGGTGCGAACCATCCTGATGCTTGTGTCCTACTCGACGTTTATCATCTGTATAAAGGTGGTAGTGACTTCAGTAACATAGGACTTGTTCCAGGTGCAAAAATGCATTGCTTGCACATGAACGATTACCCAGCAGAACCTAAACAACCGGAGATCGCAGATAAAGATCGTATCTACCCGGGCGATGGCGTTGCTCCGATTGGTATGATTCTACGCACACTCGCCAAAGGTGGCTTCAGCGGCACGCTCAGTCTCGAGCTCTTCAATCGCACCTACTGGGCTCAACCACCACAACAGGTCGCCAAGCTTGGGCTCGAGAAGATGAAAGCCGTTGTAGCAGCCGCATTTGCATAGCGACAGCACTTCGTTCCAGACAAGACCTAACTTGAATAAGCAGCACGCTGGCTGTGAAGTCTTGGGAGGCGTTTCACCGCGTAGTGGTCTTGAGCCAATAGCCGGTGGTAAGCGGAGCGTCACCACCCGGTTACTAGCTAGTGAGTTTGTGAGCCGTCGGCGCTAGCCGCGGGTTTCGAAGTTTGGAGCGTGCATGGATCTGGCTAGTTCCAATGCAAGTTGAGCTGGACGTTATTCTGCATTGGCTGATTTATTGACGATGAACGATTGCTCCTTTGGTCACCCGCGGCTAGCGCCGTCGGCTCACTACCGTGCCGCAGTAATTCAATCGACCACAAGCATTTCGAGAGTACTGCGGTGTTCCTCGAAAGCCTTGACGGGCCGGTGATCTAGTGAGCCGTCGGCGCTAGCCGCGGGTCTCGAGGTTTGGAGCGTGCATGGATCTGGCTCGTTCCAATGCAAGTTGAGCTGGACGTTATTCTGCATTGGCAGATTTATTGACGATGAACGATTGCTCCTTCGGTCACCCGCGGCTAGCGCCCTAGCGCCGTCGGCTCACTACCGTGCCGCAGTAATTCAATCGACCACAAGCATTTCGAGAGTACTGCGGCCCCCGCAAGCCTCGACGGCTTCCGCTACCTCATTGAATCTAGGGACTCGAAATAGCTCATCAACCCAAAATTCTTATGTGACCAATGGCGGCTAAATGTTCGCATAGAAGGCTAGTGGAGCGTCAAACTTAAATACTAGGATTAGCCGCAGTGCGCTAGCACCGGTTCCCGCGGCGAAAACCTGACGCTTGCTAGCGCGTTCCGGCTGATATTACAAACCCTGAAATTAAGCTGTGACAATCCACTAGCTAACGATCAAGCCTTCGGTGCGCGATGAAAACCATGTCGCGAGCTGAGGCATGCGGCCATAGGCGTAGGCCAGCATGGCGATCGGATGCACTGTCGGCTTTGTCGTACCTTGCTCCATCTGCAATTTGCAGGACGTGCACTCAGTTGCACCTAGTTGTGCAGGCGTTTCCTTCATCGTGCTGATCAACGAACGACCGATACGCAAACTGGTACGATAGTTTTTGCGTTGCAATCCGAAGGTGCCGGCCATGCCGCTACAGCCTGCATCGGCGAATTGGACCGACAAGCCCGGAATCAACTTGAGCAGATTCAACGCAGGGCGACTCGGATCCAAGACTCGCGAATGGCAAGGCTCATGATAGACCAGTGAGAATGAAACAGGCCGGAAGTTCAATTCCAATTCGTTGCGCATATGCATTTGCCACAAGTAACCGCAGACTTCGTAAGTGTGCTTGGAAATCAACTCGGTGTCTTCATCTTGAACCAAGCTGCGATACTCTTGCTGCAGACACAGTGCCGCTGAGGGCTCAGTGGTTACGATGTCGTAGCCGTTTCGCACCGCTTCGGCCAGCAAGCGAATGTTGGACTTGACCAGTTTGCGAGCCCTAGCGATATCGCCGCTAGTGATCATCGACATGTAGGATGGTGTCTGATTCGTGGGGCAGTAAACCTCCACGCGTTGATGACGCATCACTTCAACCAAGGCCCGGCCAAGCAATGGGTTGTGCCAGTTTACATACTGGTCAACGAAGAACAGTACTTTGCGACCGGTGGCGCGATTGAGGCGATTGAGTTTCTCGCGTGCGGCCCATTTGAGAAACGTCTTGCGCGTGACTCTCGGTAGTTTACGTCCTTGGGCAATCCCAAGAGTTTTTTCCATGATCCAGCGGGAAATGGAATTGCCCATCAAGAGATTGGACATTTGTGGGAATCGGCTACCAAAGGCGGCTAGCAGATCCTGGCGATTCAAAATTCGCTCTGAAATTCCAAGCCCCTGGCCAGCCACATGTTGCGCCTTGATCTCTTGCACGAGCTTGGGAATGTTGACGGACGCAGGGCATTCAGTGCGGCATTGATGACAATTGAAACACAGGTCCGCAACCGCTTTCATCTCGCTGCTTTCGAGCAGTTCCGGATCGAGTCGACCGGTGAGCATCCCGCGCAGGAGATTGGCTTTGGCGCGCGGCGACGCTTCTTCACCTTTGTGCACTCGGAACATCGGACACATTCGCTCTGCAGCGGCGCTGCTGCGACAACGACCACAACCGTTGCATGAGCGGGCCGAATAAGTGATCGGTTCGCTACCCGACCAATCCAAGATGACGGGCAACTTTACGGTGTTGGCATCATCTTCGTGCTCTTCGACATCAATGGCCGGTAATGAACTGTCAAAGCCAACGTTTTGCAACTCTGCGGCAGCCAATCGTTCTGCAGCCTGCGCCCCCAGCAATGCGGCTGCGGCATCGAAGGCAGTTCCCAGCGGAATGACAGTCCCGCCAACCGACATGCTCGATGGAGCGCTGCGGTACTTGGGGACCGGCCTTAAATTCTCATAGACGTTAGGCGGTTCGTCGCTCATGAACTTGCCAGGGTTCAGTATGTCAGCCGGATCAAAGATCTGCTTGATCTGCTTACACAACTCCAGACGCGGCCCAAGCTGGCGAGCGGCCATGCTGGCCCGACTGAGCCCCAACGCATGTTCACCTGAAATGCAGCCACCGTAGGCCATAACTTTCGAATAGATTGCTTCACTTAGCCTAGCCAACCGCTCTTGATCTTGCGGATTGCCTAAGTCCAAGAAAGGTCGAACATCCAACTGTCCGTGGGCTGCGTGCGCAAACAGTGTGGCTGTGACCCGTTCTAACTTCAGGATGTTTTGAATCTCGAGTAGGAAATCGGGCAAGCGTTTGGGAGGAATCGAGATGTCTTCAATAAACGGTAGTGGCCGTTGACTCCCCTTCAAACGATACAGTCGAGGAATCACGCGTCTGGACAATCGCCACAACACGGTTCGCTCTTGATCATCGGTGGTGATGCGATAGGACATCACCGGCTTGCCACGTCTCTGCAATCGCTGCAGCATAGCGGTTAGTCGCCCGCGCAAGGTCGCGGCGTCTTCGCCGTGCATTTCGATCAGCAACATGGCTTCGGCACCGCGAGGTCCGATCGTTGCATAAGTCGATTCGGTTTCGCGGGCAATCTCTAGCAGTCGACGGTCCATCAAATCACAAGCGGCGATTTCTTCGCGAACGACATCCAAGACCGCTTTGGCAGCCATGTCCATCCGTTCAAAAAACAACAGCATCAGTCCGCGGACTGTTGGGATGGGATCCAGCTCTAGCGTGGCTTCAGTAATAACAGCTAGTGTTCCTTCCGCACCGCACATCAATCGGGCTAGGTTCACATGTTCACCGTCCAGCGTTTTTTCTACGCGATAGCCACAACCTCGCGCAACCTCGGACCACGGCGGGCGAAGCAATAAAGCCGAATTGCGTTGCAGCAACGTGCCAACGTCACTTGCCAAACGCTCGGCTGTCGTTTCTGGTGGGTGGTCCAGCGCCCAACGTTCGCGTCCAAGTTCAACCACTTCACCGGAAGCCAAGACAGCCTGCAGCGATTGAACACGCTGGCCAGCAGAACCATACTTGGGAAAATGGCTGCCCGCGGCATCAATGGATAACATGCTGCCGATCGAAGACACACTGCGAGTCGCAGGATCGGGGCCAAACAGCAGCTTCTTCTGACCTAGGGCTCGATTCAAGTCGGCTTGAACTACGCCGCATTGGACGCGAATGGTATTGCCGATGGGCGCATTTACGCGCCGCATAAATCTGGAAAAATCCATGACCAAACCACGCCCGAGCGCTTGTCCGGCCAAGCCGCTGCCACCACCGCGTGGGAATACCTTGATGTTGTTCTGCGTCGCGTAGCGCATCACGTGCGCGACTTCGGCGGTCGACTTGGGACGCACAATCCCAAGGGGGCAGATTTCATAGATGCTCGCGTCGCTAGCGTAGATCTGCAAATGAATCGGATCGCACAAGACATCGCCTTGGATAAGGCCACGCAGGTCAGCTTGTATGCGTGCTTGTTCTGGGTCCATGAATCATCTTTTAAAAAGTAGGCGCAGTCCAATTGCCTCAACATCACTACATAACTGGTGTAACCGTCACACGCTTGCGGATCCGGCGACACTTCTTCCTGTGCAATTCAGTTCGTGGGCGTTTCAGTTCCCGTGCGTTTCAGCTCAATTGTCCCAAGTCCGCTAACATTTCGCTCATCTCTGCAGCCGCATGCATATCACCTTGGGCTCGCGCAACTTCGATACCGTCACGCAGAAATCCTCGTGACTCTTCAACTCGGTTCAAGTCGGCCATGATCTGGGCACAGCGAAAAAAGGCAGGCACATAAGGCGGGGTTTCAACGCAGAGCTGCTGAAGGAGGACGACTGCTGGTTCGCATTCGTCATCATTCACCATCTCCAGCGCCAAACTGTAGCGCAAGAAAACGTCGCGAGGTTCGTCGAGCAGCATCGCCTCAATTTTCTGTCGACGCGTGAGTTCGGGTTTGATCACTTGGGCACCTTCATCTTCCAGTTAACCGCTAGCTTGGCTCGCGGCGGGCAAAACAACTGTACGCGGCTCAAGCCGGTTGGTAAATGATCGTGCCGAAAGCTCTTTCGCACAAGCCGCTGCCCCACCCTCCATAATGCCACATAAGTGCTCGCTTCGCGACAATTCAGACCGGAATCGGCCAAGATTTCAGCCAGCCCATTTCAAAAGCGGGCTAGCATCGGCTAAAACTTAGTTACCGGAGGGCGGTTTTCAAGGCGATTCGCCGTCCGAGCCCTAACAAATTCGAATGACCGATTGTGAACAGGAGAGTTAAGCGTGCGTCACTTTTGTAACTTACGAGTTAAAGGCTTTCGAGCCCTAGCACTGGCTGCCGCCCTTATTGGCTCCTTGGGACAAGTAGGACGCGCGGCAGAACCGCTGTCCATCGGCTCCAACGCCCCTGCCCTCAACATTGAGCATTGGGTCCAGGACGGCAATGGGAAATTCAAACCCGTCACCAAATTCGCCAACGGCAAAGTTTATGTCGTCGAATTCTGGGCAACCTGGTGCGGACCCTGCATCCAAAGCATGCCCCACCTGGCGAAACTGCAAGCCGATTTCGCCGATAAAGGCGTGCAAATTGTCAGCATCAGTGACGAGGATCTCGAAACAGTCGAAAAGTTCCTAGAGCGACCGGTCCGCGCTCCTAAGAAAGCCAAGGAAGACGACGCCGATGCCAAGCCTCAAACCTATCGAGAACTTACCAGCGCCTACTGCTTGACCACTGACCCAGACCAATCATCCAACCGAGATTACATGGAAGCCGCTGAACAGCAGGGGATTCCGACCGCTTTCATCGTTGGTAAAGACAGCAAGATTGAGTGGATCGGACACCCCATGGAAATGGACGGACCACTCTCCAAAGTCGTAGATGGCACTTGGGATCGCGCGGCTTTCCAAGCCGAAATGAAGGCCAAGCGAGAAGCCGAGCGAATGATGCAAGAAATTCAGGAACTTGCACAAGCCGGCAAGTTCGAGGCCGCCGTTGATAAAATCGATGCTGCCCTCAAAGACGCCACCGAACCCCAGCGGGCTTTCCAGCTGCGTATGTTCAAAATGCAACTTCTCCTGGCCGGCAGCAAAAATGCTGAAGCAGCCAAATTGAGCGAAGCAATCTTTGCCGAACTCGCCGGGAAACCCGAAATGGTCAACGGCTTTGCTTGGAATCTATTTGAAATGGCTGACCAAGGTGGCCCAAGAGCCGACGAAGTTCTCAAGCTAGCTGTGATCGCGTGCGAAAAAGAAGTTGATAAAGCAACTAAGGAAGTCAAAGCGAGTTTGTGGGATACAACGGCTCACATCCTCAACATGCTAGGTGACAAAGCCAAAGCACTTAAGCTTGAAGAAGCCGCGGTTGAAATCGCCGAGGGACAGGACCTTGAGTTCATGAAGCAATTCCTCGAGGAACTCAAGAAAGGTTCCTAACGCTTCCCCCCTAACCACGAATCGTAGCGGAATGCGTCAGGCATTTCGAGTAGCCACCGTCGCCAGACGGTGGACACGATGCGGGGTGACTAACCACCGCTTGGCAGTTTGGCAGCGGCGGCTACCGGGGCACCCGAAAGCCTTGACGGCTTCCGCTACCAATAATCAACGTGCCATCAAGCATTTCGAGAATCCTGCGATGCCCTCGAATGCAGAACCACAACAAAAAAACGAGGTCCGAGAGTCCGCCCCCCACGGTGGACTCTCAGACGCTCGCTTTGTTCTAGTTGACTCTAGCAAACTCTTGTTGCTCGGCGGCGATGTTGTGGATCTTTACCGAACCACTTTTCCGCTGTTGCCTGGAGTCGCAATTCGACTTGCTGAATCAAGATACTGAGTGGTTTCTTCTTGAACCAAACGTAGATCGGATTCGTCGGAACGCACTTCAGCTCGGAAGCGATGGGTTCCGGCCGCTGCGGCTTTTGCCTGCACGCGGAGTACTTTTGTCTCGCCAGCTTCAATGCGAGCCAGCGGTTCAAAAATCACTTGTCCAGTCACGATACGGTGCTGAGCGCCATCGGCTTGTACAGGTTCAATTCCATCGGAGAACTGAGCGACGGCGCGCACATTGGTCGCTGCTCTTGAGCCGCGATTGGTGATGCTCATTTCGTACGTCACTGTGCCACCTACAGGAGCAGGAGCGATCGGATCGTTCACCACCAGCTTCAAGTCCGCAATGGCTTCGACCATGGTCGTCATGTGTGCCGTGGAAGGTTGAGCGTGAGCGGTTGAAGTGGTAAGCGTCAGTTTGTGCTCGCCTGCGGTCAACAGATTCAATTCCACAGGGAAAGCAAGTGCTTCGCCAGCTTTGATGGAGGGGATGTCCCAGGTTAACAGGTTGTTCACCAAGGTTGCGTTGCTAGGCTTGTTCAGAACCTCTGCACCTTCTGGAATAGCCAGCTCGGCACGCACCGTACGGGAATCGAGATCGCCCGAGTTTTGGACGTGCACTTCGTAACTTGAAGATGCACCTCGGTAAACTCGGTCCGCACCAGCGATATCCGCCGACACGAGAGCTCGCTTGACCAGCACATTGATGCTCGCAGCACTATGCAGGTCAGCTGCATCTGCTTCGGCATTAATGCTGATCGTACCTTTTTCGTTGAACGTTAACTCGACATCAATCGATTGTTGTTCGCCTGGTAGAATCTCTGCGATTTGTGTCTCACTGGCACCAAACGAGGCGGCACCCAGTTTGACTTTGACATTCTTGGCAACTGCGGTACCTGGATTGCGAACGTGCAAGCGGTACATATTGGCTACGCCGTATTCCGCTTCTGATGGTCCATCAAGCGCCAGTTCAAGCCGCGCTTGGCGGACTTCGATCTGCGTTTCACCATTCTTAGGTACCAGCGTCCATTCCATCGCAACAGCAAAGTTCCGGGCCGATTTGGCGGTTAATTGCAGTGGCGCAGATGCGTTTTGGTAAGCAGCCAAGTTCTCAAAAGACCAAGTGCATAGAGTTGCTCCGTCGGGAGTGCGCTCCAGTTGCAGCTCGCCATGCGAAGGCTTCCCTTGATTAATGGTCACACCGTTGGGAATCTCTAGTCTCAGAATCACACCATCCAACGGAATATCGTCGACATTGCGGACTAAGACTTGGTAATCTGCGGGCGTGCCGACTGGCATGTCGCTTGGGCCCTTCAGGAGCACCTGCAAACGCGGTGTCTCCATGGCCATGTGCTCGTCGGCACTCGGTGTATGTGAGCGTGCGGCCCCCGGATTGCTTCGAATCGGGTTAGTAGCTCGTGGCTCGATCGACAAAGATTCGTTGCTGGACTCAGTTCGAATTCCCCTTGCGGACGGAGCGTTCGTAGTTGGGGCAGGTACATTGGGTGACAGCCCAGGATAGCTTGTTCCACTGCCACTGGTTTCTGCCATGGGTAAGCCACCACCAGGTAATCCACTCGGATTGGTCGGTAGGGGCAGGTCTAGCGATTGGGATTCAGCGCGTGTGGGATCGTTGCCTTTGGTGTCAACAGATTTTTGACTTGGCGTGCTCTGTGATGGCACCGGCAATGCTAGGGCGTTGTTCAAACCCGCTGGCGGTGTCGGGAATTGCGGAAGTTTGGGCGCGGTTGGTGCAAGATTCTTAGCGTTGGTCGCACCGGGAGCAGCAAACGATGGCGTTTGCAACGAAGGATACTCGGTTGGTTTCGGCGCTGGGTCTGCTGGCTTTGGTGCAGAGTTATCATCAAGTGAATAGGTACCACCCATCGGCTTCAATCCAACTGGTGGAGTCGATGACTTTGGTGCAGTAGCTTGTTCTTTTGGCGCCTCGGTTGCTTTCTGCGCGGTTTTGTTCGTCGCTTGCGAGCCGGCAGGAAGCGGTTTGCGAGACACTTTGGGCGCTTGGCTCATGCTCTCAACAGCTTGCACCTTGGGTGCATCACCAAATACCCTCGCGTCACCATCGCCGCTGGTTGCGCCCTCTTTCGGCTTGGCAGGATCGTATTTCGATTTTGCAGAATAGCCCTCAGCAGACGCATCGGGTTTGTCGTTCAGTTGAAAGCGAGCTTCGTTGGCCAGTTTCGAATTGGTTACCGGAATCCCCAGTTCGGCTGGTCGATTGGGCTTAACGCTGCCCGCTTGGGGATTGATCGATGCAGCAGCATTGGAATGAGTTTCAACGGCCGCACGCGACTTCGCGTTAGGAGTGGTCGGTTGAGTGGTTGCTTTTGCCTGTGGTGCAGGGCGTGTCGCAGGCTGTTGCGAGGCTCGCAAGTTGGCACTGCGGGACTCCGTCGGAGTGCTTGCACGCGACTTCTCGTTCGCCGGACGAGGTTTGGGCACCGCTGGCAAGTCCGATAGATGGTTTTCGCTCTTTTGACGTTGCGGGCCTTCGTCGGTTTTCGAGGCTGATGATTCTTCGGTCAGCGATCGTAGTTGCTGGACCAACCCACCGCGAAATAACCTTGGCGGCTCTTTCTCTTGAGCTTGCAAGTAGCCAGCAGATGTACAAAATACAGTTGCAGCAATTGATAGCTTTGAAACACGTGAGCCAAGGCAAAGTTGCTTACGGGCGAATTGCATTGCCAATCGCAACGCATTTGCACTCGATTTCCGACGGCCAGTTGTCATTTTCAGCAACTCCTACAAAGGTCTCAAGACACTCTCATGGCTCCTATCGACTTTTACGGTTATGCGGGTTGAGCCAAACTTGGCGAATATGACGGCTGAACGCTGTTGCGTTATGCTTGCATAATCAAAGCACTGTCATCACGTTTCTCACTGGGGTCTTATGTTCAAAACTGCTTTTCAACCGCACTTAATCGCAGCATCAGCCTGGGTTGCACCGAATGCAACCGTTATCGGAGATGTTGAAATAGCAGAGGAGTGCAGCGTCTGGTTCGGAGCCGTCCTACGCGGCGACACCGAGTGGATTCGCATCGGCAGGCGATCCAATGTCCAAGATCTGGTTTGCATTCACGCAGATCCCGGAGTTCCCTGCACCATTGGCGAAGACACCACGATTGGCCACGCGGCGGTAGTGCATGGTGCCACGATTGGAAACAACGTCCTCATTGGGATTCGCGCGGTGGTATTGAATGGGGCGGTGGTTGGAGACAACTGCTTGATTGCGGCAGGAGCTGTCGTATTAGAAGGCCAGCAGATTCCGTCTGGCTCGCTGGTTGCAGGTGTTCCAGCCCGAATCATTCGCGAATTGACCGAAGTGGATATTGGTCGCATTCACCACGCGGCACAGCATTACACGCAAGCTGTGGCGGCATTTCGTGGTTGACGTGCACACATTAGATTTTTGGGTAGCGGAATGCGTCAAGCATTTCGTGAGCCGCCTTGGTGTGCCACTGGCTGTGCCACCATTTGTTTCGATTAGTCGCCTTCGTTTACACTAGGTGCTTTTAGGTCCGCGTGCCCAAAAAAGCATCCGATGGCTTTCGCGAATGAGGTGCGCTGGATGTCATGGGATCCGTACCAGGGTGCACTGCGACGTGTTGCAAATTCCGCAGCGCATTCTCGTCGAGATCACCTGCGACAACTGGGGTTGGCCAAGTGGTCGACATCATCACTGAATTAATGCCAGAGCCGATGCCCAGTAAAGCGACGCGTGAGTTCGCTTTCAACCCACCGGACTGTAGACCGAGAGCCAAAGCGATCGGCAAAGCAACCGAGCCTGTGTTGCCAAGCCAGCGAAAGGTCGTGAAGTCTGTTTCAGCAGGCATACCAAGCGATTCGAGCATCAACTTACGATGCGTACCGCCAACTTGATGACAAACCGTTGCATCGAAGTTCTCACGTGATCCAGCATGCGTTAGCAACTGGTCAAACGTGCGTTGGCCAACGGCCAGTCCCGCGTGCAGCAATTGCTCTGAATCGGTCTGCATCAGCGGTTGCATATCGCTGCCCGCTTGGTCGTGATCGCTTTGGCAGAGCCCATGGTGTTGGCTTTCGGCGCGGGCTACGCAACTGAGCAAGCGGTTATCGGTGCGGCTAAGTTCTCGATCGCACAGCAAAATAGCGCAGCTCCCTGAGCCGATGGTCAGTGATGCGAAGGACGGCTTAATCGTCTGACGCGTTAGCGACGGATCAGCATTCAGCGCCGCGATCGTGGACTCGACCAAGTTGCGAGCGCTTTCGCTACCCACCACGATACCAGCCCGGATGGCACCAATTTCAATCATGGTCGCGATTTGAACCATGCCGCTTAGCAACCCCAGGCAGGCATTGGAAAGATCGTAGACCCAACAATTCGGACTAAGCCCCAATTCGCTGTGGACTCGGCAAGCGGTGGCTGGTTCTAAATAATCACGACAGACGCTGGCATGAATCAAGCAGCCCACATCAGCCGCTGCGATGCCACTCGCAGCGAGTGCCATTTTAGCGCTGCGAACGCTAGGTGTCCCGATCGCTGTTCCTCGTGGCCAAAAGCGACGTTCCGCAATGCCGCTCATCAGTTCCAAACGTCCCTCAGGCAATCGCAATCGTTCGTACGTTGGGGCAAGCCGAGCTTCGATGTCTTGCGAAGTAACGATCTCTGGGGGGAGCGTGAAACCTAGGGCTTCAATTGCAACGCGTTCAAAATTCACTTAGTCGTTTCCAAATCTGAAATGACGGCACAACGCGACAAAATAGCTCGAATCGACGGGGCGAAATCAACGTGAGCAGCCGCTTCTCGAGCCCAGATTATACAGCCTTAGCCGTGAATCTCTAAGGACTCACAACGAAATAATCGCGTAATGGAATGCGTCAAGCATTTCGAGGTCCAGCCGGCCGGGATGTTGCGACTCGGCGAAGCGTAGGCTGCTAACAACCTCAGCTCTCGTCGCCAATCGTCGCCGCCTTTGAAGATTAGTGAGAAACCGAACGATCCGCAGAGTAAATCAGCGGGATTAACCGATGGGCGTTAGCCCCGGTTTTTGCTCTGGTAACCGCCGCTAA
>JANRMD010000589.1:0-2979 GCA_033761895.1 Pirellulaceae bacterium
CAATGTGAGAAGTTATTCTGCAGTGGCCGGTTTATAGGTGATCAACAATTAGTCCTTCGTTCACCCGCGGCTAGCGCCGTCGGCTCACAAGCTAAACAGGCCGCAAGTGGAGCGTCAAACTTAAATATTAGGATTAGCCGCAGTGCGCTAGCACCGGTTGCCGCGGCGAAAACCGGACGCTAGCGCGTTCCGGCTGATATTACAAACCCTAAAATTAAGCTGTGACAATCCACTAGCGCTCTGTCCAGATTAGATTTTTGGGTTGATCGCACTCGAGTGCTATTAACCGCACGGCGTTAACCGCGGTTTTCACATTGCGGAAACCGGTGCTAACGCACATCGGTTAATGTGCCTAACCCCCAAAGTCTAATGTGCATCGTCAATTCGACGCCGTAACTCGGTCCCTCGCTAACGCTTCGAGTTGTGAAAGCCTGTAGCTCGCAACATCAAAGCTAGCGCCGACGGCTCACAAAATCAACAAGCCATTGACGCATTCGGCTACAAGAATACTCCCGAAATGCTTGACGCATTCCGCTACGAGTACAAAAACTCAGGCTTAGTTTGTAACATGAGCGCGTCCCAGATACATCTGCAAGAAACGTCCTTGGGCCTTGATGGAGCGGACCAACGTCCACACATGATCGGGTGAGAATTCACAGGGTAGTGTCTCAGCCAACTGGTCAAGCTCTTCGGACACAGCGGCGTGTTGTTCGGTGGCCACTTCCAAGTCCGTCGTGACGGCTTCGAAATACGCAGCTAGGGTCGCGTCGTCGAGTTCGCTGAGGTTATCAACTCGCAATGAAATGAGAAAAGCCAGCCGCAACAACTCAGATTCGTCGCGATGACCACAATAACAAGCAAGTCGATCGATGATTTCGTAAATTTGCATAACTCGATGGGGCAAAGGAGTTCGCGGATTCGCCGTGGCAACTTTGTCAGGCTCAAGATGAACGCGAAACCCTACGTTACGACTCGCTCTGCAACGCGCCGCCAACTCACAATGGCGACTTTACTAGCCTCCTAGCCACTTACCGGTTGTGATCGAATCGATCGTAACGGTTGTAGGCTGATGCGACGTAGGATGGGGCCATTTACCCCGTCCGAAAGCGGCTGCTGCATTGCCGGCTACGGTGTGATCAGCGGATCGGGTGGCTCGCTCAGAGGCTTTGCGAAGGGCGTGGTTTGAGTGACCTTCGCTACGCCCTTCGCAAAGCCTCAGGGCGTGCCACCCTGACATTAGAGCTGACGAAACCAGCTACTCATTCAAAAAGACTCAGCCAATAAGGCACAACACGCTCGGGACAAATGGTCCCAAGCTTCGAAAAAGGCCGCATTTGTTTCGTCAGCGACTTGCACCTGGTGTGTTCCGCAGCTTAGCATGAAGGCCAAATTCCTGCCGGTTGCACCTGGCACCTGCGAGCTACAGCAACCTGGGTACACCAACCAATTGTCTGCTGTTTGTGCAGTGCACCGTTTTCCTACCTCATGCCTGTTTTACTTCATACCACGGGAGTCCTAAATGCCAAGTCGTAATTCGCAAACTTCGCGACGCCGCTTTCTTCAAGTCACCGCGGCCACTACCGCAGCGGCCAGTACCGGCTACTTCACCAGCACTGCCGTTGCTCAAAGCAAGTCCCCTAACGAGAAGCTGAACTTGGCAATCGTCGGTACTGCGAATCGTGCAGGTGACAATATTCAAGAAGTCAAGCACGAGAACATCGTAGCCCTATGCGATATCGACAAGACCTTGCTCGACCGAGCGCTCAGCGAACACACTCAAGCTCGCCCCTACAACGACTATCGCGAAATGATCGACCGCGAACGCGACAAGATCGATGCTGTGTTGGTTGCCACCGCCGATCACAATCACGCGCCTGCTTCGATCCGAGCGATTCGAGCTGGTAAGCATGTGTATTGCGAAAAACCGCTGACGCACACCGTTGCGGAAGCTCGCTACATCGCGACCGAAGCCAAAAAACGCAACCTCGCAACTCAGCTTGGTACGCAGATCCATGCGGAAGACAACTACCGACGAGTCGTTGAGATCATTCAGGCGGGCGTAATCGGTGATGTAACCGATGTGCACGTTTGGGTTGGCAAAGAGTGGGGTGGAGGTGATCGACCTGAGAAATCCGACACGCCACCCGCCACGCTCAGCTGGGACTTGTGGTTGGGGCCAGCTCCTGTGCGACCTTATGCTGTTGGCCGCTACCATCCTGCGCAGTGGCGTAGATGGTGGGACTTCGGACAAGGAACGCTCGGCGACATGGGTTGCCACTTTATGGACTTGCCATTCTGGGCTTTGAAGCTGCGTCATCCAATTGCAGTCGAAGCCGAAGGACCACCGGTTCATCCTGAGACCGCACCCCAGGGGCTGATCGTTCGTTATAAATTCCCAGCTCGCGGATCGATGCCCGCGTTGAACTTCACTTGGTACGACGGCTCGATGATCCCCAAAGAAGTTGCCGGAGAGCGCGTGCCAGCCAACGGCGTGATGTTCATTGGAACGCAAGGCAAGATGTTCGCCGACTATGGCAAGTACAAGCTGTTCCCAACTGACAAGTTCGTCAACTTCAAGCCACCCGAGAAGACCATCGAGAAATCGATTGGTCACCATCGCGAATGGCTCAAGGCCTGTCGCGACGGATCGCCAACGACGTGCAACTTCGATTACTCAGGCGCTTTGACTGAAGCTGTATTGCTGGGCAATGTCGCCTACCGATCCGGTAAAGCCTTTAAGTGGGATGGCGAGAACATGAAGATTCTCGATAACCCAGCGGCTGAAAAGTACCTGACGAAAGAGTATCGAGCTGGTTGGGAAGTGATGGGCTAGCCCGCGAGCTTGCAACTCAGCTGATTGCGCTTTGTTCGTACTCGTACTCAGTAAAACGTTACTCGTGTTCGTACTAGGCCTGGGCTGTGCGACAAATAGCAATCTTTCAAAAATCTCTAGCGAGAGTTTTGTTACAGCTTCGTTTT
>JANRMD010000590.1:0-5436 GCA_033761895.1 Pirellulaceae bacterium
CAAATCAGTCCGTGGTCCCAAGAAACCTCCTCCCCAACGAACGGGTGACTATCGAACGACGCACGTGTCGACGAAACGATTAATCGAAAATCGCCCGTAAAAACCATATTGAAGGCCCTAGCCGTCAAGGCTTTCGGGGGCCGCCTATCCTGAAGCGAGCCGAGAGCTTGGCGGGTATGGGATTAGTGAGCCGTCAGCGCTAGCTGCGGGTCTCGAAGTTTGGTGCGTGCATGGGTATGACTCGTGCCAGTGCAAGATGAACTGAAAGTTATTCTTCGCTATAAGTGATGAACGATTGTTCCTTCGGTCGCCCGAGGCTAGGGGCTTGTTGATTTAGTGAGCCGTCAGCGCTAGCTGCGGGTCTCGAAGTTTGGTCCGTCCAGGGACTTGACTCGTACCAATGCAAGTTGAGCTGGAAGCTAATTTGCATTGGAAGGATTATCGGCGATGAATAACTGCTCCTTCGTTCACCCGCGGCTAGCGCCGTCGGCTCACTAAGAAAGCAGATCGCTAGCGCCCTAGCTAGCGCCGTCGGCTCACTGCCCATGGTGCAATAAGTCAAGGCTCTGGGCGGCCGCCGCATTAATCTCGAAATGCTTGACGCATTCCGCTACCAATCATGCGAGTTCCGCTCTAGGCGAGGTTCATGCGCAAATTGGCGTCGATGTGCACAATCTCGGCCGCGAAATCGCTGTTACCAAGGTCTTCAAACGAAAGCTGCTGGGGATACCACTTTTCAATCGTCGCACTTAGTTTTTCAAACAATTCCGTCGTCAGTCGGTACTTGGATGAAATTCGTTGTACGTCGTGAGGCTCAAGCATCATCCGCAACCGCAAGCAGGCTGGTCCGCCACCGTTCGCCATACTCTCCGAAAGTCGCACGAAGCGGACTTCGTCGATCGGTAAGTTCGGATCCGCAATCCAACGGTCAATCAGCTTGGCGGCCGATAAAACCTCTTGGCAATGATGCGGACAGATGAGCATGTAGCGCGGTGAGTCGCTCGAGCCATCGGTACCTGACACGCGACGAATCAGCTGACTATTGAACAGATAACTGCGAACCGCATCGGCTAGCGGTAACTCACTGTCACTAACGATAATTCTCAACAGCGGCCGCCCGCAGATCTCTTCAAATTTCGATTCCAAACGTGACAACTCGGTTTCGCCGCTGATGAACGCGAGCTCATGCTGCAGCAGCAAGTGATCGCAGCTTGTGGCAATCACATCGTTATGAAAGACTCCTGCGTCGATGGCTGTCGGATGCTGATGCAGGAAGAAGGTTCGATCGTGCGCCAACAGGTGGCGTCGTGCAATGGACAGAGAAGCGGCGAGCGTGTGCCGTGGAAGGAAACGCTTCGTAAGTTGACTTTCAGCTCCTTCGTCGTCAGCACCATGCACGAAGATGTTACAGCCCATCTGCCCTGTGTGATCGCAAAGTCGCATGTGGTTGGCTGCGCCTTCGTCGCGAAGTGGCAGGATCGATGGCAGCGGTTGGTGGATCTGTTTGTTATCCATTGCGCCGAGCAACGAACTGAGTTGCATTGCTCGTTCGGACGCTTCACTTCCACGATGCCAACTGCTGATTAAGTTGGCTGGTGTGCAGTGTAGGTGTCCATCGGCGGAGTCGGAAGCTGGTGTAACGGTGGCTGCGTTGGCCATCCACATGAACGCACTGCTGTAGGCGGCCGAAAGAGCTCGAGGTGCCATTGTGCGTGCTGCATCGAGCTGCTCTTGGGCTGTCCCTCGGAAGCCCAGCGCAGACAACAAATCCCAGCGTGGCCGTAGTGGTGGCAAAAGCACGAATTGCGGGGCGCCCAGCGATGCGACCAATCGGGCCTTTTGAAGCCCTTCAAGTGCCGCCTGACGCGGGTGCGAAACTTTGTTTTGATGGGCGTGAGACGCGACATTGCCGACACCCAAGCCGCCGAAATGATGCGAGGGACCCACCAAACCATCAATGTTAATTTCAGTCAGCATGCATGGCATCCATTCATTTGGCTCCCTCTACTTGGCTCCCCTCAATATGGCTAATCAAGTGAGCTGAAATTCCCATTCTAATGATAACTGTTGCGTTTTCGAAACACGCGGTTGCAATTGCTGACAAAAGGCAACGTAGGAACGGGCCAAAATCTGCATCCTTGAAGAAAATCCGGCTTATGTTTAGATAGCGCTGCGGTGTTTCGCTGCGGAAATCGCTTGTGATTTTCGAGCAGTGATGTTTTGGCACTGAATTCGCTTTCGAATAACCGCATACGAAGAGTTTTTGGTTAAGAACTCAATCGCTAACCGTTTGGGTTAGTAGAATGCCAAGCTGAAGCACCCCTCGCTAACGCGTGCGGGTTAGTAAGCAACCGCTTCGGGGCGGGTTCCATCAAGATAGGAAAACAGGAATGTGCGGAATTGTAGGTTACGTTGGCTCCAAGGACGCATGCCCTTATTTGATCGCTGGTCTGCGACGTTTGGAATATCGCGGTTATGACAGCGCGGGCATTGCTACGCTGCGAGCCAACGATAGCTTCCGAATTACCAAAGTTGCAGGCCGCGTCGATATGCTCGACAGCGCCGTGGCACAGCGGTCGATGGTCGGCACGCTAGGGATTGGCCATACGCGTTGGGCAACGCATGGACCTGCGACCGAAGAGAACGCTCACCCGCACAGCGGCGGCAATGGCATTGTCACGATCGCTCATAACGGAGTGATCGAGAACTACGATTCGCTCAAGCAGACTTTGATCGAAAAGGGTTACCGCTTCGTATCACAAACCGATAGTGAAGTGGTGGCTCACTTAATCGCTGAGTGCTTGAAGATGTCACCTGACGCCGGCGTGGGCCAAGCTTCGGTTCAACGGTATGTGGACGCAGTTCAACAGACGTTGTCGATGTTACGTGGCACTTACGGTCTGGCCATCATGTTCCGAGATCAGCCGGACTTGTTGATCGCCGCGCGATGCGGCAGCCCATTGGTCATCGGTGTAGGCAAAAACGAACAATTTCTTGCGAGCGACACATCGCCTTTGGTCGGCTTCACCGAACGCATTATCTATTTGGCTGACCATCAAATTGCGGTCCTTCGACCAGACAACATTCAAGTTGTGCATCGTGACCAAGGACGCGTTCGACCAGACATCCGCACTCTCTCAACTCAATCGCTCGACGTGGCCCTGGAAGGTTACGCGCACTACATGCTCAAGGAAATCTATGAGCAACCTCAGTCGATCAAGAACGCTCTTCGCGGCCGACTCGATAAGGACAATGCAACGGCCAAGTTTGGTGGTTTGAACTTAACGCCGCAACAACTGCGCGGCACTCAGCGCATCATCTTGACTGGCTGTGGCACCAGTTGGCATTCCGCACTGGTCGGCGAGTATCTCATTGAAGAACTTGCACGCATTCCAGTCGAAGTTGAATATGCCAGTGAACTGCGTTATCGCAATCCACCCGTTGAACATGACACCATTTTCTTTGGGATGACACAGAGCGGTGAGACGGCTGACACGTTGGCAGCACTTCGCGAAATGAAACGCAAAGGTCACCGAACGCTGGCGATTTGCAATGTCATCGGCAGCAGTATCGCTCAAGAAGCCGATGGCGGTATCTATTTGCACGCTGGACCTGAAATTGGCGTGGCCTCCACCAAAGCCTTCACATCGCAGTTGACCGTGCTTAGCATGCTCGCGCTGTATTTTGGCCGCTTGCGTCATCTCAGTTTCGAAGCTGGGCAGCGAATTATCGGTCAGTTGGAGCAACTGCCCGAATTGGTCGAAGAAGCTCTGAACTGTCATGCCAAAGTGAAGGAAGTGGCCGCCAAGTACGTAGACGCAACCAATTTCTTGTACCTAGGCCGCAACTACAACTTCCCTACCGCTCTCGAAGGTGCGCTAAAGCTCAAGGAAATCAGCTACATCCATGCGGAGGGGTATCCTGCGGCTGAAATGAAGCATGGTCCAATCGCCCTAGTCGATGCCCACACGCCATCGGTGTTTATTGTCCCGCAAGGAGCCGTTTACGACAAAGTGCTCAGCAATCTGCAGGAAGTGAAGGCTCGCGGTGGCCCCGTGATCGCGATCGTCGATCACGATGATCCGGCAGTCGCAAAGCTAGCAGACGACTTGATCATGATCCCCAAAATCGACGATTTCCTGCAGCCGATCGTGACCGCCATTCCCCTCCAATTGCTGGCTTACGAAATCGCACTTTTGAGGGGCTGCGATGTGGATAAACCTAGAAATTTAGCGAAAAGTGTTACCGTCGAATAACCGTCACTAAGTATAATTAAGTCGAAGTCTCGCCAATTAACAACAGAGGGTATACATGAACAATAACAACAACCTTGGGCTGAGCTACGCCGCTCGTAAGGCTTTAACCGTTCACATTGGTGAAGCCGCCGGCAACGAAATCGCTAATCTCATCCAACGCATGGCTGCTCAAATTGACGAACTCAAGCGGAGTAAAGTCAGCGTGACTCAGATCGCCCCAGGTGGAAAACGCATGGCTGACCATGTGGCCTCGGCGATTGAAAGCGAATCATTCTAAATCTGTTAGAATGATTGGACTTGGCCAGCTTTCCTGGCCAAGTTCATCCAACGGGAAGTTCTCAGTGAAGATTTGGGTTGATGCTGATGCAGCGCCGCGTGAGGTTAAGGAAATCATCTTCCGCGCGGCCAAGCGACTGAAGATTGAAACTGTCCTGGTCGCCAACCAAACCCATTATACGCCGCCGGAAGCTCGCAACATCTCGTCAGTCACAGTTCGCGAAGGGGCCAATGTTGCCGACGCTTACATTGTCGACAACAGTCAGGCTAATGATCTGGTGATTACTGCCGACATTCCATTAGCCGCATTGTTGGTCGAAAAAGATGTTGTCGTCATCGACCCACGCGGCGAACAGTACTCTGCCGACAACATCCGCTCGCGACTTTCCATCCGCAATTATCTTGATCAAGCTCGTGGAGCTGGCGAAATCACTGGTGGCAGTCGGCCGTACGGAGATCGAGACAAAGCAGCTTTTGCGTCAACCTTCGATCGCCTACTCGCGAAGTTGATCAAGTTGGAAGAGCGCGCCAAACGCGAAGAACCCGGAGCTTAAACCCGCTTAATCCCGCGGTTGCCCCGCCCAACGTCGCTCACTTTAGCCTACAGGTGAGGCTCTCGTTCCCAGGCTCTGCCTGGGAACGCACTGCTCCGGAGGCTCCGCCTCGACATTTTCGGCAGGCTCTGCCTGGGCTGTGCGACAAATAGCAATAAGACAGAATCCGATTATGTAACTTTTGTTCCTCTTCAGGCAACACAGTCACAAACGAAGGAACTCCCCATCGCCCCGGTACTCCGGGGAGAGCGACGGTGTTGTTTAAGGGCAAGGGCTATCTCAAAAAATTGCAATTTTTTGTTCCGATTGGCATTCGCTGAGGGAGCATACAGGAGCGATGGGGCCAGCCC
>JANRMD010000591.1:0-5271 GCA_033761895.1 Pirellulaceae bacterium
ACAGACGATCACAAACCGACGACTCGGGAAGATTTTTGAAAACGTTTCAAATTTCGATGCTCCCCGTGCGCAAATAGACCATCAAAAAAGAATTTTAATTATGTTCTTGACATCTCTACAAAAGCGCCGACGGCTCACTAACTAAACAGGCCTAGGGCCGACGGCTCACAGACTCACTAGCCGCAGTACTCTCGAAATGCTTGACGCATTCCACTACCCCAAAAACTAATGTGGGCAGAGCACTAATGCTTCGTCCAACTTGGATTTTGGGGTTTGTAATATCAGCCAGAACGCTAGCGTCCGGTTTTCGCCGCGGGAACCGGTGCTAGCGCACTGCGGCTAATCCTAAAATTTAAGTTTGACCATCGAAGCAGCGACAATTGAGACAATTGTGCGACTCACTTCTAACGCAACGGCTTATTCAGCAGGAGGCACGTCGCGGAACTTCCATTCAGGCGATCCCTTGGCATCGGGCATATGAGGTGCTTTGCCCAATCCGAAGTCCTCTGGCTTTAAGTTTGCGTTCTTCCAGTATCCAGGTTCGTTGATGAACCCATAAAAGCTTGGATAGAACGGGTCGACATAAGCGACGTCCGCTTTGGCTGGCACATCGCGTCCGGTTAGATACAAGGCTGCGTTGACAATCATGCGACGCAGATCTTCATTCACTAGGTCCACTGATGCGCCTCCGGTGGTGCAGAACGACTTGCCTTTGCCCTCGCCGTTGGGTCGAGTGTATTCGTGGATCCATGCAAAGGGTTGCATCGGCGAGTTCTTAGGACCGTCGATGATCTTCGAAGCGGGATCGAGTGTCTCGGTCACGGCGCCGCGCATCAGAATCTTGTCTGCATCTGTCAGGTGCGTCACACCGTAGACATCGGAAGGAGCAAATATGTCTTTCACGCCACGCAGGATAGGATGATCGGCATTCGCCACTTCGATCACACCGCGAGCACCTTGGACCTTGTGTTGCCCATGATGGCTGACCCAAGTTTCACCGAGGATCTTCAATCCAAAGTCACCATAAGAAATCGCACCAAAAGTGCCTTTGCCTTGGAACGCATGAGTCGCGGTGCGCATACCGATCACCGGCTTGCCTGCATTTAGAAAGTCGGTGATGTACTTGGCTTGCTCGGCGTCAGGGTTTCGAAAGCGTGTGCCAATGATCATCAAGTCAGCGGTCGCCAACGCATCGAATCCGCGAATGCCCGTCGAGTTATTCGAGTCGATGTACTCGGCGCCATCGGGGCCCAGTGCAAACAACACGGTACATTTGAAGCCATGCTTTTGGCTAAGGATCTTGGCCAGCATCGGCATGCTCTCTTCGGTGCGATACTCTTCATCACCAGAGACCAAGACGATGTGCTTGGCACCTTCTTTATTGGGTGGCTCAAGAATCAAGCGGTCAGCAGCTTGAACGGAAACTTGCATCGCGAGCAGAGCGATCAACAAAATCGAGGGAATTAGGCGGGGGCGGGATACAGTCATCGCAATCTCTCTCCAAAAGTGGTGGAAGGGTTTGCCCCTATGATAAACTGCCCGCTGCGAACTAGCCATGACGTTGCGGCTGGTGGTCTGTCACATTAGATTTTGGTTTTGGTCGTAGCCTCCGCTGCCAAGCGGTGGTTAGGCAAACGCAAGGTGTCCACCGTCTGGCAACGGTCGCTACACCGGGACATGCCAACCACAGTGAACCCCAGAATCTAATGTGGACAATCCGCTTTTGCATACGGTTTTGGACACGGTTTTTGGGGCAATACGCGGCGGATTATTCTTGTACTTTCGCAAAAGACTAGAATTCGACCCCCAGTGGTGCAGTTTTTGAGCCGCGACGCGTTGGTTGGTGGGCTGGTTGGTTTGTTTGCGATGCTACTCGAGGGATCGCTGCTTGGCGCCCAATTGTGAATTACTCGTGAATGCTACATCGCAGCAGCAATCATGACTACAATGCCGACGCCATCTGAGATGCCTCAATCATGTTTTTTGGGGCCGTAGCCACCGTCGCCAGACGGTGGGCGCCAATTGATTAGTTCCCAAGCAGAGGATTGATATGCGTTACCCAGTCTTAGCTTGTTCATGCGCTTTGCTAGTAGCCAGCGCTCTGAACCTAACTGTCACCAATTCCTATGCGCAAGATCGACCTGTCAAAGGCGAAATGCGGTTGCCGGGGATGCAAGCCGGCGGACAAATGCTCTTGCCAACGCAGTGGTCCTTACAACCTGCTGGCAAGCAGTTGGCTGTCGGTGATTTCCCAGTGACCATCGTTATCCATCCCACAGCCCAATACGCTGCCATTCTCCATGCAGGCTATGGTGACCACGAAGTCGTCATTGTCGATCTCAATGACCTGAAGATCGTTTCACGAGCCAGCATGCCGGAGACCTTCGTTGGATTGTGCTTCAACTCTACGGGCGAAAAACTCTTTGCCAGCGGTGCTGAAAAAGAAGTCATCCATCAGTTCCAATTCAAAGAGGGTTATCTTTCAGAGCATCGTGAACTGCGGGTCGCAGATATCAAAGAGCGTCAAGTCCCAGCGGGCCTAGCCGTCAGCCCGGATGATAAGACGCTGTATGCTGCCTGCCCGTGGGGTAACAGTATCTGCGTCATGCCGCTCGATGCGCCTGACCAAAAGAAACTGATCAACTTGGAAGCGGATTCTTATCCCTATTTCGCACTGCCCGAGCCAACTGGCAAACGCCTTTTCATCAGCCTTTGGGGAAAGTCGTCTGTGGCGGTCTTGAATCTTGAATCGGGTAAAGTCGAAGCCACTTGGCCAACCCAATCGCACCCGACAGAAATGCTACTGACGAAGGACCAAAAGACACTCTTCGTGGCTTGCGCGAATAGCAATAACGTCACGGTCATCGATACCGAGACTGGCAAAAATCTCGAGACCATTTCATCAGCCCTGTTTGCATCCGCCTCCAACGGCAGCACCCCGAATAGTGTTTCGTTATCGGATGACGAACGCGTGCTCCTGATCGCCAATGCAACCAACAACAACGTGGCAGTCATTGATGTCAGCGAACGTGGTCGCAGTCGTTCGCTAGGTTTCATTCCAGTCGGTTGGTATCCAACGTGCGCTCGCTTCAATCCGCACGATGGCAAGATGTATGTCGCCAACGGCAAGGGCTTAACTTCGAAAGCCAATCGACAGGGTCCGAATCCAGTCAATGATCCTCCGAAGACCACTCGCGAGTACATTGGCGGTCTGTTCCAAGGCACTTTGGCGCAAATCGAACCACCTACACCGCAAGTGATGAGCCGCTACACCAAGGCCGCGTTTGCCTGTAGCCCACTGCGTGAAGACAAAGCACCCGTCAGCAAGCCCGTGGACCCGAATAACCCTATTCCATCCAAAGTTGGCGATCCCAGCCCTATCAAATACTGCATCTATATCATCAAAGAAAATAGGACTTACGATCAGGTTTTGGGCGATCTGCCTCAGGGCAATGGCGATCCCAATCTTTGCATCTTCCCTCGCAAGGTAACTCCCAACCAACACGCGATCGCTGAACAATTTGTACTGCTGGATAACTTCTATGTCGAAAGCGAAGTTAGCGCGGATGGTCACGAATGGACCATGGCTGCCTACGCCACGGATTTCGTCGAGAAGACCTGGCCGCTGATGTACCGCGGCAGTCGCGAAGGCAAACTGAAGTATCCAGCCGAGGGCAATTTCGAAATCGCTCATCCGAGCAGTGGATATCTTTGGGACCGCGCCGCCGCAGCCAACGTGACTTATCGCAGCTACGGCGAGTTCATCGCCAATCCAGCTGTCATCGGCCAACCTGCCACCGCCAAAGTCAAAGCGCTCGAGGTGCATTTCGACCCGTTCTATCATGGTTATGACCTGAGTTATCGGGATGTCGATCGAGCCGCACGTTTCATCAGTGAACTGAAGCGTTTTGAAACTGAAGGCGAAATGCCACGTCTGCAGATCGTACGGCTACCCAATGACCACACTCAAGGCACCGCGGTTGGCAAGCTTACTCCGACTGCGATGGTCGCTGACAATGATCTCGCTCTCGGTCAATTGCTCGAGGCGCTTAGCCAATCCAAATTCTGGAAGGAGACCGCTGTCTTTGTAGTGGAAGATGATGCACAAAATGGTTCCGATCACGTCGATGCCCATCGCTCGATCGCCTTCGTAGCAGGACCCCATGTCAAGCGCGGACACGTCGATAGTCATATGTACTCGACGTCCAGTGTGCTGCGCACGATGGAGTTGATCCTCGGGCTCGAGCCGATGACGCAGTTCGACGCGGCCGCTTTGCCGCTGTACGACTCCTTCACCGCCAAAGCCGACTTGACGCCCTTCAAGCATCTGCCTGCACAAGTGGATTTGAACGAAGTCAACAAGCCTGACGCTTATGGTGCCAAGCTCTCGGCCACGTTTGACTTCTCCCGTGAAGACGCCGCCGATGACCTGCTGTTAAACGAAGTTGTGTGGCGCAGCGTGCGAGGTGCAAACTCGCCGATGCCCGCACCAGTCCGCGCAGGCTTTGTGTTTGTCAGCCTTGAAGCTGAAGATGAAGCTGAAGATGAAGCTGAAGATGAAGAGTAAACCGGTTGCAGGCCCGGATTATGCATGATTGGTGACAGAATGCGTCAGGGCTTTCGGGGGCACTGCAGTGCTCTCGAAATGCTTGGCGCATTCCGAGGACCAGCCGGCCGGGATGTTGCGACTCGGCGAAGCGTAGGCTGCTAACAACCTCAGCCCTCGTCGCCATTCGTCACCGCGTCTGAAGATTAGTGAGAAACCGAACGATCCGCAGAGTAAATCAGTAAATCTGCGGGATTAACCGATGGGCGTTAGCCCCGGTTTTTGCTCTGGTAACCGCCGCTAACCCTTCAAGCATTCGAAAGTACTGCGGCGGCCTCGAAAGCCTTGATGGCGTCTCGACGGCTTGTTGATTTATTGCACCACGCGCCGTGAGCCGACAGCGCTAGTTTTTGATGTTGCACTATTGGCTGCTTTGAAGCGATCCGGATGACGTTTTGCTTGGCTTTTCATAACCCGAAGCGTTAGCGAGGGATCGTTCTGTACCGTCATACAGACGCTGTAACTCGGTCCCTCGCTAACGCTTCGGGTTGTGAAAGCCCGAAACGTGCAACACCATTCCGCTACGAGCAATCCGCAAGCCTTTGACGGCTTCCGCTGTCCGGCGGATGCGGCTTAGCGGACTCTTTCGACCCTGGGCATAGCCAGTAGTAAACTGGCGTCGTCTCAGTCATACTTGGCGGTCCCTCACCTGATTCATCCCGCCT
>JANRMD010000592.1:0-5372 GCA_033761895.1 Pirellulaceae bacterium
ACAGACGATCACAAACCGACGACTCGGGAAGATTTTTGAAAACGTTTCAAATTTCGATGCTCCCCGTGCGCAAATAGACCATCAAAAAAGAATTTTAATTATGTTCTTGACATCTCTACAAAAGCGCCGACGGCTCACTAAATCAACAAGCCCCTAGCGCCGACGGCTCACAAACTCACAAGAGTTCACAAGCCCAGCTGCGAATGTCGCTCGAATCACGCCCTCCCCAAAGCCTCAGAGCGTGCCACCCACACCCAATCACCCAAAGATTAAAGCTGGACGCTTCACCAGGACCCCAGATCAGCAGGCATTAATGAGCCTTCAGTCGCCTTTAAAGCGGGCTGTTTAGCGAATTAAATGCCTCAAAGTGAGCGGATGACCAATTGCGGTCACCGAAAGAGGTATCTATCATCAGCGGCGACACCTTTCGGCAGAGGTCGCGTTTGCCGTTCATCTCGTTATCTTGGAGGGAAGCCATGCTTAGAAGAACCGACAGAGGATTTACGTTAGTTGAATTGCTAGTGGTTATCGCAATCATCGGAATATTGGTTGGATTGCTACTACCAGCGGTTCAGGCAGCTCGCGAGGCCGCGCGCAGGATGCAGTGCTCCAATAACCTCAAGCAAATTGGCTTGGCAATCATGAACTATGAAAGCACCTACAAGAGATTGCCAGTCTGCCGCGGGGGAACCCAAACTGGCCCAAATCCAACCACTCGCAACTGGCACAACTATTCTCGGCTCAGTCCATTTCTGCCGTTGCTGAATTATGTGGAGCAAGGGCCGTTGATGAACCGAATCGCTGCGGGCGAAACAGTTAATGGCTTGTTCTTTGCCCCGCACGGACCGTCAGCCTGGTATCCACGCATCGACGGCGATCAACCGACTTACTTCCCCTGGGCGGTAACGATTCCAGGCTTCAATTGCCCCTCGGACACACCTATTCCAACTCGCTGGGGGCAACACGGAACTAACGCTTATGCATATAGCCTCGGTGATACGGTGAACGATGCCACTGCTGGGAACGCGGAACTACGCGGGCCATTTGGTTCTATTCCTAGGTATAAGCGTTTGGCAACATTAACCGACGGAACTTCGAACACGATCGGCTTTAGCGAACGCACAGCGCACAACACGAACAACGATAATGGAGTTGTATTCAGTTCAACCGGAGCCGAGAACATAAAGCAATTTACCGCCTCTGTGCCCAACGTCCGCAACACCCCCAGCGACTGCCGTGCGGTTGCAATTGGAACGAAGTTCTCACCTGGGCTTACTTTGAAGGGACGATTTGGGATTCTGTGGACGGACGGTCAACCTGAACGCACCGGATTCAATACAGTCCTTGGTCCCAACAGTCCTTCGTGCACCAATGATGGTAACACAGCCGCTGACTCCAACGGTGGAATTTTCTCAGCATCTAGCAACCACACCGGTGGCGTTAACGTTTGCTTGATGGACGGTTCCGTTCGCTTCATTTCGGATTCCATCGATACCGGAAACACTTCGTTGCCGCCGGTGCTTAGTGGACCGAGTCCTTATGGCGTATGGGGAGCCTTGGGAACGGTGAGTGGTGGGGAAGCCGTTTCGATGCCCGATTGATTCGTGGTTGTTTATGAATTGAATTCAGTTCGCCAGAGCTATACCTCTGGCGAACATTTTTTGATGGTCCTTATCTTGCTACAGCCTCTAATGAATGGATCGCTGATGTCACTAAACCTACAAGTCACCGGGCTCCTGTTTGTCCTTAGCGTGTTTATCGGCTGTGGCGGCACTCCCAACGGTCAAAGACCCACAGCTCCTGTCCAAGTCACAATCACCTACAAGGGTAAGCCTGTACCGGGAGCAACCGTAACCTTCGTTGCCGCTGAAGATCCCAAAGCTGCCACTGGGATCACCAATGACTCCGGCGTAGCATCCCTGACAACTTACCAAGCCAATGACGGGGCTATCATCGGTAGCAACTTGGTCACTGTTACCAAGATGGAGGTTGATCCTAACGCGGAGAAACCACTCAAGGATCCTAGCCAAGCAGATGTTGTTGGATACACACCGTTGTCGCCACTGAAGAGTCTTCTGCCCAAGAAGTATTCTATGCCTGGAACTTCAGGTCTTCAGAAGACGGTAGTTAAAGGCAAGAACACCTTCGAATTCGAGTTAACCGACTAGCGTCGAGCCTCAAGCCTCAAGCCACAATGTACCAAGGTCTTGTGGTTATGCCTGCTCGCCAAGGGTATCGTGGGCATCATTGTCGAACGCGGACCCAAAGCGGTGTAGGCGGCCGCAGCGTCACAACCTCTTCCAGTTCTGCGGCCATACGCTCGTACAAGCGCAGTATAAAACTCTCCTTGCGCGGAAAGTTACGATACAGATCGTCGGTTGGACACCCAACTGCCCGCGCGATATCGACCAACTCAACTTCATCAAAACTACTAGCGCTAAACAGACCCAACGCAGTTTCCATCAATCGTTCTGGCAATAGTTCAGTGTTCATCAAATCGCGCTATAATGTTCAATGTCACAGCTGGCAAAATTTGCAGATCTGTTAAGTGGCTAGCAGGCTGCTGAAAAAGTCGATTTGCAAAAGGTGACGGGTCTGTCCTAACCCGAAGTGTTAGCGAGGGGCGTTTTCCATTCCCTCGGTAACGCTTCGTTTTTTTCAGCAGCCTGCTAGTGCTTCGTCCATCTTTAGTTTGGGGGTGGCACGCTCTGAGGCTTTGCGAAGGGCGTGGCGAATGTCCCTGGCTACCACGCCCTTCGCAGAGCCTCAGAGCGAGCCATCCGAGCTCGATCAACCCAAAAATCCAATGTGGACAGAGCACTAGTACGTTATGCAAGTTCAAACCCAGGAATCGTACCATTCCCTGAACCAAAGGAATCCACTTCTACTCCTAGGCGATTTAAGAACTGCACATACAGATTGCACAGCGGTGGGTGTTTTTTGGGGTCGAAGGCAAGATGTTGACCGTGTCGGAACCCGCCACCAGCGACGATGATGGGCAAGTTCTTATTGTCGTGACTACTAGCGTTCCCGAGGTTGCTACCGAAAAGCACAATCGTTCGATCAAGCAATGTTCCATTGACCTCAGTGGTACTTTTTAGCTTCGCTAAAAGCTCGCCAAACAGACTCATCTGCTGCAGTTCTACAACGCGCAATTCAGCCAGCTTGGCAGGATCCTGACCGTGGTGTGACAGGTTGTGCCAGTCCTGCGTAACACCAGCAATCGCAGGCACCGCATTGAACCCATTTAAGGCAAATGTAATGAAGCGTGTCGAATCGGTTTGCAATGCAAGATGCATTAAGTCAATCATCAGCCGCACTCGCGCCACCACCTCGACGTAGTTATTGACGTCAACGGGTGGTTTAGCATCGACTTGAGGCTTCGGTCGGCGAGCCCAATCCTGGGCCTTGAGCATTTTCTGTTCGACTTGACGCACAGAACTGAAGTATTCGTCCAGCTTCCGTTGATCCTGCTTGCCAAGTCCTTTTTGAAAATCTCTTGCTTCACCCAGCACCGTATCCATGATGCTCTGCCCTTGTTCCAAGCGCTGCATTTGCACATTGATTTCTTTGGGCGTGCCGGCGACGAACATATTTTTGAAAACCACCGATGGTCGTTGTTCGGCAGGAATCGGTACACCGTTACGAGTGAACGATATGCCAGTGTGCGACGACGCCAGTACCAGCGATCCGAAACGAGTATCCGGAACAAGCTGCTCGACGGCGAATTGATCGAGCGATATCGTATTCTTGAAATTGTCTGCCCGCGGATGAGGAGCAGCCGTCAAATAGCACAACTCCGCTGGATGCCCGCCGTCGACATCAGGGTGTGACAACCCAGAAAACACGGTGAAGTCTTCGCGAAAATCCTTGATGGCTTCAAGATACGGCGTCAGCTCATAATCGCGTCCAGCTTTTGCCGGAAATAAATTCGGAGTGTGTAAGCCAAGAGTGTTGTTGATGCAAATCATCCTACGAGGCGATTCGCCATTCAACGCTCGCGCTTGTGCTGGTCCCATAGATTCCAGCAGAGGCAACGTCAGCGCTACTCCAGCACTTCGCAAAAATGTTCTACGTGAAGGATATGCGGGTTTCATATGAAATTCCAATTTTCACTTACTTCGAAACAACGGGCTGGCGACAACGGCATGTACTAACGATCGAAGACCATAATTCGACTCTCGGGCCTCTTCGAGGATTTGCTCCACCGCTTTGCGATCATCAAAACCAACCGGTTGGCCAGTCGCATAGGTTACCAATTTTTCTACAACGCAACGTGCAATCGATTTGGGATCCGTGAGCAGTTGTTGCTTGAGTTCGGCTAAGTCTGCGAAATGCCGACCATCGGGCAATGTATCGGCAGATTCGACCTCACGTCCGAGTCCATATTGATATGCGGCGAGATACTTTGCCAACGGTCCAACTCGGTTCTTGACCCAATCTTTTTGATCGGCGACAACGCGATAACGCTCGCGCCAGCCCCCGATGACGTCATAATTCTCTAACGCGAAACCCAGCGGATCAATTCTTGAATGGCAGCCGGAACAGTTCTCCGTCGCACGATGCTTGGCTAGTTGCTCGCGGATTGTGGTGGCTCCGCGAATATCCGGTTCGACCGCTGGTACGTTCGGCGGAGGCGGTGGTACAGCTTGTCCCAGTATTCGATCCAGTACCCACACACCGCGCAGTACAGGCGAAGTCGATGTGCCATTGGCTGTGACTTTGAGAACACTCGCTTGGGTCAAAACGCCTCCTCGATGATACTCCGGCTTGATCTGAACTTTGCGAAACTTTACGCCATGCACATCGGGGATGCCGTAGTGGGTTGCCAATCGACCATTCAGCATCGCGAAATCCGAGTCCACGAAATTAGTCACGCTCAAGTTCTGTCGCAGAAGCTCGTCGAAAAACAGATGCGTCTCCTGCACGGATGACCATTTAAGCAGTTCCTCAAACTCTGGATACAAGGCTTTATCAGGCGTGGTGGCTTCGATATCGCGCAGACTCAGCCACTGGCCTGTAAAATTCTCAGTGAATGCTCTAGCTTTCGGATGTTGCAACATCCGTTCAACTTGCAACCGCAACACATCTGGCTTGTGCAGTTCATTGTTGTGAGCCAAATCAAGCAACGTCTGATCCGGCATCGTGCTCCACAAGAAATAGGACAGGCGCGCTGCCAATGCGTAGTTATCGAGTGATTCGCTGGATTCACGCAAGTATAAAAACTTAGGCGATACCAACACGGCTTTAACGCCTGCCCGCAGCGACGCTTCATAGGACTGGCCGGATCGAAGCGACGCGGCAACTAATTCGACAAAGGGTTTTTCTTCACCCTCCGCTACTGGCCGTCGAAACGCTTTAGGCAGCAGATC
>JANRMD010000593.1:0-15650 GCA_033761895.1 Pirellulaceae bacterium
ACAGGTAGAACAGCGCCTGCGCCGCGGTGCTGGCGAAGATCTGAACAGCACGCATACACCAGACGCCATCGACGGTGTTAGACAGGTGATACGTGTGACAGCCATCAAGCAACAGTCGAAGTTGCAGAACATGCATGTCGTTTATATCTACCTGGCTATTCTCGGGTTCTCGGGTTTGTTCTTTGATTGGTTGCTGGTTCAGGCACGTCGCAGACTTTGTCCTTGGTTTGGAGAGTAGTCATGAACAAGCAGATCGCGGACGGCGAGTTAGCTGTCGAAGTTAAGGGATTGTCGCATTGGTTCGGCAATCAGCGAGTTCTGAACGATGTGAACCTGAAGATTACTGCCGGTCAAATCGTGGCGTTGGTTGGGCCGAGTGGTTGCGGGAAAAGCACATTGCTGAAGGCGATTCTGGGTACGCATCCGCCGAGCGAAGGTGAAGTGATCGTTGATGGTGAAGCGATTGAAGCCCCATGTCGTAATGTAGGCATTGTCTATCAGCACTATAGTCTGTTCGACTTTTTGACGGCTGAGTCAAACGTCGCATTTGGCTTGAAACTTGATTCGACATCCTTGCCGTTTCGAACGTTCATGTTCCCCAAATGGTTGACGATGCGCAGGCAACATATGCAGCAATCGCGCGATTATCTAAAGCGAGTAGGCTTGGAGGGTTCCGCCAAAAAGTATCCAACGGAGTTGTCGGGTGGTATGCGGCAGCGGGTAGCGATTGCGCAATCGTTGATTTTAAAGCCCAAGCTACTGTTGTTGGACGAACCCTTTGGGGCGCTCGACGAGGCGACGCGAGAAAGCCTTCAGATGATGCTACTAGGATTTTATCAAGAGAACCTGCGAGCCAAAGCGGAGGGGCGAACGCCAGAATACACGATCTTGATCGTGACGCACGAGTTGAACGAAGCGATCTATGTTGCCAATCGGGTGATCGGCTTGTCGCGGTTTCATGATCAATCCGATCGAGGGGCGATGCTGGTTTACGACCGCCCCTGCCCCGTGTTTCGGCCGGACGATCCAAAGGATTTAGAAAAGCTGGTTGAACAACGAGAGGAACTGCGGCGAGCCGTGTTCGAGCCAGCTTACATCAAACACCATAGTAAGTACGTCTCTTTTTGGAGCGAAGTTGCGGCTCAGGAGTTGGCGATTAATGGTTAGAGATTCTTGGTGAAATCGCTTAGTTTAGCTGATGGTTGGGTGGCGTCTGCTGACTTTCGCGGAAGTCGTGTTACAACCGAGGGCGCGACCGTTTACAATAAGTTGTTTGAGCTCTGCTTTGTTACGAAAAACGCGTCTTTATGTCCGCTGCACCCATCCATCCTATCGTTCCGGTTGAAGCCGACCGTCGCCCCGTAGCCGTCATCGATATTGGCGCGACTAGTATCCGCATGGCCATTGCCGAAATCGACTCACAGGGGCAGATCCATGAACTCGAGAGTGTTTCGCAAGGCGTCACGTTAGGCAAAGATACCTTTACGCAGCGACGCATCCGCAAGTCATCGATCGAGGACTGCGTGCGCGTGTTGAAAAGCTATCGTCGTTTGTTGAACGAGTACGGGATCACCAAGCCGGATCAGATGCGGATTGTGGCGACCAGCGCGGTGCGCGAAGCGATGAATCGACTGGCGTTCTTGGACCGTGTCTTTATCGCGACCGGTATGCAAGTTGACCCGCTGGATGAAGCTGAAGTCAATCGCATCACCTACATGGGAATCCAACCGCTGCTGCAGTCGAGTCCGAAGCTGGCTAGTAGTCGCTGCGTTGTGGTCGAAGTGGGTGGTGGCAGTACCGAAGTGTTGGTGGTGCGTAGCGGAAACGTTTTGTTTTCGCACACCTATCGGCTTGGATCGTTGCGATTGCTAGAGACACTGGAGAAGTTTGATGCGCCGCTGACTAAGCAGCGTGCGATCATGGAGAACCAGATCCAGCGCGTGGTGGCTCAGATCCGCGAACATGTGCCTAATGATTCACCACTGGAAATGGTGGCCATTGGCGGTGACGTGCGGTTTGCAGCAGCGAACTTGATTGAGAACTTTGACAAGCAATCGCTGTCTACACTCTCTGTAGAGGGATTAAATACGTTCACGCGACAAGTTTTGCGCATGAGCGAAGATGAGATCGTGCAGCGATTCGGAATGAGCTTTCAGGATGCTGAGACTGTCGCACCGGCATTGCTGTGTTACTTGCTTTTGGCTCGCAGTTTCGAGCAGACGGAGATTTCGGTTGCGGATACGAATCTCCGCGACGGTTTGTTGCAGGACTTGGCGATTCGTGACATCTGGACCGCCGATTTCCGTAGTCAGATTATTCGTTCAGCGATAGGCTTGGGGCGTCGCTTTGATTTCGATGAAAAGCACGCGCGGCATGTAGCCACGTTGTGCCGTAAGTTGTTCACCGACTTGCAAGCCGAGCACCAGCTTGAACCGCGGATGGAGTTGATACTCTATTTGGCCGCGCTGTTGCATGAGATCGGGTTGTACATCAACGTCCGCAGCAATCACAAACATGCGATGTACTTGATCCGCAACAGCGAGTTATTCGGTTTGAGTCGCAAGGACGTGCTGCTGGTGGCGTTGGTGGCGCGTTATCATCGACGCAGTAGTCCCTTGCCAACGCATGAAGGCTACGCGAACCTAGACCGAACAGATCGGGTGGCGGTATCGAAATTGGCTGCAATTTTGCGTCTGGCGATCGCCTTGGATGATTCACGCAGTCAGCGGATCAATGACATTCAGTGTCGCCAAGAGAGCAAGCGACTGATCATCACGCCCAATGGTGTTGAAGATGTGTCGCTTGAGCAGTTGGCGTTGCGGCAGAGTGGGACTCTGTTTGAAGAAGTTTATGGTCTGCCTGTGCAGATTCGATCTTCGCGGCGGGTGAGGTAACTAGGCCACACCCTTCGCCAACTGAGACTTAATGCTGGAACCACGGAAGAGCAAAAAAGGGCCAGGTACATTTCCCGTCACAGGCACTTCGACCTGCGCATGGAGGGTGAAGCCGAGGGGTAGGCTTGCTCGGGTTGGGTAGTTGGTTCGATCAAATGATTCGACGGCAATAATCGGGTTCTTCAAGCCACGGGCGGCGGAGAACCTTAGACCCTCCAAACGGGCATTATCGTACGTCTCATTATCAAAACTCGCCGTTCTCGCTGTCTCAAAAGCAACCGTGCTCACCTTCTGCTTTAGGTGAATGACGTTGCAGATGTCGATGATCGAGAGCGTGATCAGTACCAACACGGGGGCCAGGACTGCGAATTCCACACAGGCAATGCCTTCACGCATCATAGTTTGTGGATTTCGAGGGAACCGGTGTGCGCACCTACGAATTTTGATTGGTGCCATGAATAAACGAAGTAGGAGCACGCGACCTCCTTTCTGTAGAGATGCGAAAATCGGCGGGAGAGATCGGAGGTTGCGTGGCGAGAGGAGTGAGAGTCGACTTGATTGATCAGGAGCGTGCTGATGGATACATGTCTTCAACCAGAAACTTAGCTCGTAAACGGCTGGGTGCAAGAATTTAATTGGACATTTTAACGGCGCGTTCTTGTCGACAATCGCTGCAGTGGATTGCACTTTTGCCGCCCGGAAGTGGGTTGGATTACACTAGTTGTAAGCAGTAACTGAACCAGCCAGGCTCTGAATCCTAAAGGGGGGCATGCATATTGGACACCGTTATCTGCTTGGCTGCGAGCGCAGACAAGAGCCAGAACTTTCACCAAGCCGTGGTCTCGAAGTTTGCAGGCGTAACTGAGAAACAGCTTGGCAACGTCCAGCTTGGACGTTTGTTCTGGACGACCTACAGTTGGAACATGCAAGAGATTTTCTGGACTTTGTTACCTCACTCAAAAAATGAATTCATGAAGCCGGCTTGCACTTTTCTGACCGCATTTTTGTTCGTTCTTGCCTGGATGCAGGGACGAGGGGAACTCTACGCGGAATGCTCGAACGAAATGGGTGTTCAGGCTGGTAGTGTCGTGCCTATCTACATTCTCGCGGGGCAATCGAACGCGAATCTGTCGGGCATGGACCGCATCATTGTCAACGCAATTAACGAATCCGGGAACGCTGCAGAATTTGTGAAGGTTGCGGTAAACGGAACATCTCTGAATGCAGATCCAAATAGGCTGGATTGGGATCCGAATACCGGAGAGTTGTTCGTGGATCTCGAGACTGCCATAACGAACGCAATCGAAAATGTAGTCGCCCAGGGGCACACGCCGACTTTGGCTATCTTGTGGGTGCAGGGCGAAGGATACAAGGACCCGTTGATTCCTTACGCTGTCAAGCTCAAGCAACTCATTACACAACTGCAAGTGGACTTCGCAGCATATCCACTCGACTTTGTGATTTCCCTTTCACCGAGCAATCCATTGACGCTTGCCGCGCAACTATCGGTCATTTCAGAAAAGCCAGAGGTGTTGTATGTGGAGGCATTGAACGCGGGCTATTGGGATGAAGGAGTGCATCTCGATCGTCCTACGCGCGAAGGCATTGCACAGGACTTTCTCGCATTGGTACCGCGTCCGGTGCAAATTGAACAGGGATATACCAGACTAGAACCGACATGGGGCATTGAGTATTGGGGCGACCATGATCTAGTTGCGGGATTCGCTTATACCGACTTTAGTCATGAATACGTCGGTACAGTGACGCAGATCGTGAATAGTTTTTCTGGCGACGATCAGATCGTGACGGGGGCGGGGCAGGATACTATCTTCACCGGTGGAAATGATGACATCGTGTTTGCGGGAGACGATGCTGACTACATCAGTGGTGAAGCGCACGAAGATGAATTGCATGGCGAAGGTGGCAACGATTTAATTTTAGGAGGTCTAGGTGCAGATGTTATTTTTGGTGGTGATGGCAATGACAACATGCGCGGTGGCAATCAGAATGACCTAATCTACGGCGATGCGGGGGCAGATATATTGCAGGGTGACCCTGGCGATGACCTGTTGGACGGTGGTGAGGGTGAGGATACTGCGAGCTACATTTCGGCGGATTCCGCGGTCGTCGTTGGTTTGTATCTCGCGGGGCCTCAGGTGACTGGGGGAACTGGTACCGATACCTTAGTCAACATCGAGAATTTGACTGGCGGTGCATTTGCTGACACCCTCAGAGGCTCGCAAGGACCAAATCGACTAATAGGTGGGAAAGGGAATGACTACCTATACGGCTACGGTGGCGACGACAGAATCGAAGGCGGAGAGGGAAACGACTACATCAATGCTGGCCCAGGTCGAGATCAGATATTCGGAGGGGCGGGGGC
Organism: Pirellulaceae bacterium; assembly: GCA_033761895.1. Taxonomy (GTDB): domain Bacteria; phylum Planctomycetota; class Planctomycetia; order Pirellulales; family Pirellulaceae; genus Aureliella. The sequence continues at coordinate 5,278 of JANRMD010000593.1, forward strand.
CGATCGATTCATTTTTGCGACCGGGCAATTCGCGGGGAGCAATTTAAACACGGCTGACTGGATTCGAGATTTTTCGGCGGCAGATTCGGACAAGATCGATCTTCGACTTGTGGATGGGGATACTTCAATTCCTGGAATGCAAAAACTAAACTTTATCGGGAAAAATGCCTTCAGTAACCTCGCTGGCGAGCTGCGATTTCAAGCTATAGGTGTGAACGCGATGGTCTACGGTGACACCAGTGGTGATGGTATTGCTGATTTTGCAATACGGTTGGACAGTGTCAGTGCATTGAGCGTTTCTGAGTTTCTGTTGCATTAGACCAAACTTGATTCAACCAGATGATTTACCTACGTGAGAAGTTTCCGGGTATTCGTCCCAACCGCTATGTGATTCCTGACAGTTTTTGCTTCCTTTGGGGTGCGGAAAACAACGTTTTTTTCAAAGTCAAACAAAAAATCTTCGCTGTAAGCTAAATCCGAAACCGGAAAATGCGTGGCACCCGTGGCCCACGCTGCCAGCGTCGGCGCGACTGTTCTACCGGCAAAAAGATGGGCGTTAAGAAATGAAATGCAATAAGGTCAGAGCTTATGCTGATCGGCGATGCGGTTGAGTGGTTGGTGCCAGTGAAGAAAGAGAAGTGAGTGGTGAGGTCATTTGACTGTCGACGTTGGCCGCGTCGGCTATGTGTACTGCGATGATGGCGACGCCGTGTTGGTTGGCGTAAGCGAGTGTTTGTTCGCGGTCGACGAGGATGGTGCGGTGAGCTTCGATGGCGATAGTGCGGCCGCCGGCGCGGATCAGATTCTCAATGGTGCGCAGGCCGATGGTGGGAACGTCGAAACGCATGTCTTGTTTCGGCTTGGCAACTTTAACTAACGTAAATCCGCCGCGTGGACAGAGCTGGCCGGTGCGTTGGATCAACGCATCGGTGCCTTCGACGGCTTCGACACCGAGCACGGTTTGATCGCGGACAGTGATGCTTTGGCCGACGTCGAGTCCACCCATTTGACGCGCGATCTGCCAGCCGAATTCGATGTCCAGCGTCTCGCGGCGATTGGGTTTGCGACGCGTTAGGCAGCCTTCGTTGACCATTAATTGCGGAGCGAGATCGGTGGCTGGGACGACTTGCATGTTGCGTTTCGTAAAGGCTCCGGCGACTGCGCCGAGGATCGTGTCATCGCGAGTGTCATTGGAGCGAGTGATGAAGCTGCGATACAGAGTTCTGAGGCAAGTGATGTCGGGAAAATGCTCGAGCCAGCCGAAGCCATGAAAGAGAATTTTGTCTTTGAAAAGCTTTCCGGCCAGCGTGATTTGCTGGACACCGTGACGTTGGAAGAATTGGATTTGGCCGCCGAGCTTGGCGACTCCGAACCACTTGAGCGCTTCAGCGAACTGAGCGAGTTTGGGATCTGCGTGGCCTTTGATGGCGGCGATGTAAACTTCGTAACCGAGTGCGCGGCAATGTTCGGCGACTTCGATTGGGAAACTGCCCCAGCCAGCGACAATGCCGACTTTGGGTGGGCTTGAGTGTGTTGCTAGTGCTTTGTCCATGCTTGACTTTAGGGTTGATCCGTGTTTGGGTGGCACGCTCTGAGGCTTTGCGAAGGGCGTGGTTCAAGCATATTTCACCACGCCCTTCGCAAAGCCTCAGGGCGTGCCACCCTAAATTTTATAATGGGGCGAAGTAATCCCCAATGTAGCCACCGTCGCCAGACGGTGGACACAGGTGGTTGCCCAACCACCGCTTGGCAGCGGAGGCTGCGGCCAACCCTAAAATTTATGGCTGATGGTCCCTCACGCGGCTTTGCGAGTTTCGTTGGAGTCGTTTTCTTCGCTGGAGTCCGATGCATGGGCAACTACTTGAGCAAGTGCAGCCACCGGTTGTTGCAGATCGCGCAGCTGTCGGCGCATTTCGGGCAGCCGAGTAAGCGCGGCGATCTGTTGCATTGTCTGTTTGTGCGGCATGGCTGGACTGCCGAGCATGACTTGGCCGGGTTCGATGTCTTGCATGACGCCGGCTTGTGCGCCGATGATGACTTTGTCAGCGATGTTGATATGGTCTTTCATGCCAACTTGACCAGCCATCACGACGTAATCGCCAGTGGTGCATGAACCTGCGATACCGACTTGCGAGCACAGTAGATTGTGTTTACCGATGTGGCAGTTGTGTCCGATTTGGACTTGGTTATCGATCTTGGTGCCTTCACCGATGCGCGTGGCGCCGAAAGTGCCGCGATCGATGGTGGTGCCTGCACCGATTTCGACATCCGAATCGACTTGGACCCAACCGAGCTGAGCGGTGCGTTCGTGTCGGCCTTGGACCATGCGATAGCCGAAGCCAAACGCGCCCAGAGTTGCTCCAGCATGAATCAGGACGCGGTCCCCAAGACTTGTGGCAGGATAGAGCGTCACGTTGGGGTACAAAGTGCAGTCATCACCGACGTGACAGCCGGCCATGATGTTCACGCCGCTGTAGATTTTGCAGCGCTGGCCAATGGTCACGTTTTCTGCGATGTATGCGCCGGGTTGGATGACTGTGCCTGCGCCGACGCGAGCGGACAGGTCAACATGCGCTGCAGGATGAATGCCCGTGAAGTGGGAGACCGCTTGAGGGCGAAGTTTATTAACGATTGTCTCGAAAGCCGCGTGAGGTTTGTCGACGATCAGTAGCGACTTGGAACCAACGGGAAAATCGTTCGGAACAACGGCTGCTAAGGCTGATGAAGCGGCGAGTTTGTCAGCGTATTTGGCATTGTCCACCAGGGTGATGCAGTTGGTCGTGGCATCTTGCAGGGGCAAAGCGTCGTGGATTAGAAGCGATTCGTCGCCGACAACTCGGCCCGCGACCCATCCGGCGATTTCGTTGAGTGTTATTGCTGACATTTCCGCATCCTTGCAAAGCTCTCGCAGCCGAAACGTTCCTTCGTTTGGTTGCCTTAACTCCTCAGTTTACCCACTCTCCCGCGAGTTGCCGATCTGCAACGGCGGACTTTGAGCAATGGATATGGATACCATCATTCTGTTGGCAGAACAACACGAAAACGGCAAGGGTTGAACTCCCGTACTCAATGAAACGGTACTCGTACTCCTACTCGAAACTTCATTGTTGCACTTCGAGCATGAGTACGAGTACCGCTTAGGCTGAGTAGATTTCGGGAATTATTTGCTGGCCTGTTCGATCAAGATCGCAATCCCCATGGCTGACATACTGCTGCCGTTAAGGATGAAGTGCACGGCGAGCGACGGCCAAATGGAATGCGTAGCGCGGTAGAGGAGGCCGAGGATAATGCCGAGCACAATCAGCGGTATGAAACTGAGGCCGTAGCCAAGATGAGCGAGGCCGAAGAGTGTGCCGGTGATGAGCGAAGGCCAGATCGGTGGTGTAAGTGCAATCGCCTCGGATGCAGAGTCGGTTGGTTCCAATGTCGTCACGGTGACATTAAGCGGCGCGTAGGGATTGTCTGTCGCTGTTGGGTTGATACCCGTCGAAGTGGCGACGAAGGCGAGTTGCGATTCTTCGCGCTGGCCCAGAAAGATCGACTTGATGGTTCCAAAAGGGGCTGACTGGAGCCAGCCTTGAATGAGGACTCGGAATAAGAACTCCTCCACGAGTGGTGCGATCAGGACGGCGCTGACAACGGCGAGCAGATAGGCTGGCAGAGAACCCTCGCGCTTCATCTCTTCGAGCAATGGGTGCGAGTACTGTTTATCGAAACCTAAGTTGACGGCGGCCATGAGAGCGTAAACAAATGGTATCGAAGCTAGGGCAGCGATAATACCGATGCCTATGTGTTTCCACCAACGTACGAAGCTGAAGCCAAGCTGAGCCAATGAGGCGCGATGCCGAACGATGATCCATGCGCAAATGGTGAGCATGGCGGCAACATTGCCGAGCCCCGATAGCGTGGCTAGGGGCAGCGAAAGAGTTTGATTCGCCTCGCCTGCTTCGCGTACGAAGCCAAGGTTGCGGCCGATCACGGCACTTTGAAATTGCCAGAAGACGACAAACAGAGCCGCGAGAAAGATATCGACAAAGCCCCATACTCTCGGTTTCCAAGGTTCGGGGCTGAGGATTGGTTTGCCTTGCACGGCGCGGATGATCAAGAAGACCCAGCTTGTGAGCGCGCCCACGACAAAGGCGAAGAAGACCAACATGAACACCATGAAAGCGATGGCCACGAGCGGATGTTGCTCGAAGTACTCTGGCGAGATGTTGGTTGTGGGTTGTTGATCCATTGAGGTCGCGTCCAGCTTGAACGGGTGCAACGAACGTCGTTAGTTTCGGCTCGTCTTCATGGCTTGCAGCACGTAATCAGCCCCGGATGCGATCGTGATAGCGGTCGCGGACCACATCAGCACAATAGCGGTCGGCTTCAGCCACGTTGTTTGATCGAGGTAATGGAGATGCAGTAAGCAAGCTACGACCGCGGCGCATTGTACAACCATCTTGACTTTGCCCAGCCAGCGGGCTGAAAAGTCGCCGCCCTTGCCTTCGACCATGGCGCGAATGCTGGTGACCAGAAACTCGCGGCCGATAATCACAGTTACCATCCAAGCCGCCACGCCACTGCCGGGAACTCCGACGAGTGCGATGAGAGCTGCAGTGATGATGATCTTGTCGACGAAGGGATCGAGGATTCGGCCGAGCTTGGTGACTTGATTGAACTTGCGAGCCCACCAGCCGTCCACGAAATCAGTGCTAGCCGCGAAGATGAACGTAATCATGGCCGCCATATAGAAGCCGGCTTCAATGAGGCCTCCAACGCCGATCGCCAACACAAGCCGTATCATCGACAGCGTGTTGGGAACGTTGAGTGGTTTGGAGTTGGCCGGTTGTCCGTCCATCGGTGGCTTTCTGAGCGTGTAATTCGTAGCCTAGGGATCCTGCCTGGGACAAACATGCGAAGTTTTTGGAAGCATTATTAAAGGTGATTTAGTCGCGTAGGGTAATTTGCCCGAAGTAGTCATCTGTTCCAGGAATTAAGCCAGTACTTGTCCCAGGCAGGATGCCTAGGCTACTTTGGGTTTCCAACGGCGGCGGCGATGAGGTCGTAGTCGCGGTGGCCGACGATTTCGACGGGTACCAGCTGGCCTTGGGCCAACGGTTTTTTCTTTTGGCCGGTCACGTAAACGAGTGCATCGACATCGGGTGCATCCGCATACGATCGGCCGAGCCACACGTTGCGATCCGCATCGACCACTTTATCGATCATGACTTCCATTGCGCCGCCGATTTGGCGTTGGCACCATTCGAACGCGAGGCTCTGCTGGACTTCCATCAAGCGATCGCGGCGCGCGTTCTTGATATCATCAGGCAAGTGATTGGGTAACTTCGCAGCCGGCGTATCGGGTTCAAGCGAGTAGGTGAACACGCCAAGTCGTTCGAACTTGGCTTCTTGGACGAAGTCGACCATGTCTTCAAACTGTTCATCGGTTTCACCAGGAAAGCCGGTGATGAACGTGGTGCGAATGACCAAGTTATCGATGCGTTCACGTAAGCGATGTACCAGTTCGCGGGTCGCTTGCGGGTCGACGCGACGGGCCATCCGCTTGAGCATCTCAGCGTTGAAGTGCTGCAGTGGCATATCGATGTAGGGGACGATTTTCTTTGATTCAGCGATGTGTTCTACGAGTGGTTCGTCGATGTACATTGGATAGAAATACATCAAACGAATCCAATCGATTCCGTCGACTTTTTCAAGCTGCTCGAGCAGTTCAGTCAGTCGACTTTCGCCGTAGATATCGCGACCGTAGTAGGTGGTGTCTTGAGCGACGATGATCAGTTCACGAGCGCCAGAGTCAGCCAACTGACGGGCTTCGAGAAGCACATCGTCCAGCGGCTTGCTGGCGTGTTTGCCTCGCATTTTGGGGATCGCGCAGAAGGTGCACAGGCGATCGCAACCTTCTGAGATTTTTAGATAGGCAAAGTGTTTTGGTGTGATGCGCAGACGTTCCGTATCGGCCAGCGCGCGAATGGGGGCTGGACGGAAGATCGTGCGTTGTTCTTCAAGGCCATCGATCAGGCGCGAAGCCATCTTGGTGATGTCATCGCGGCCGAAGACGCCTACCAGCGAATCGATTTCGGGACGTTGTTCGAGGAGTTGATCGCGTTCGCGTTCGGCTAAGCAGCCCGAGACGATGACGCCGCGGATCTTGCCTTGGCGTTTCAGTTCGAGCATTTCGTCGATGGCTTCCATCGATTCCTTGCGGGCGTTGTCGATGAAGCCGCAGGTGTTGATGACCACGAAATCCGAATCGACCGGATCCGTGACCAGTTGGTAGCCGTCGTCGCGCAGCAGCCCGAGCATGCGTTCGCTATCGACCAGGTTCTTCGGGCACCCGAGACTGATGAAGGCGTAGCGTCCGCGTACCTGCTCGTTTGGGTCGCATTCGGGAGCGACGGAGGTTTTCTTGGGTTCGTCAACGATTGGCAGGCTTAACTGGAGCATTCGGCTCTACTTTGGGTGGAAAAACGGAAACTGAGGGCTCAGATCGACAGATTATAGCCGCTGTCGGGAAATGTGCATGGGCAAAAGAGCAGGCTTGAGGCTTGAGGCTTGAGTGCGGGTTTTCCTGTTGGCTGAGGCACTTTCGCGGAGTCCTACTGCCTTTGGGGGTTGGAAAACAACCGAATCCAAAAGTCAAGATTTTTCCAGCTCGATTCCATTGGGCTTTAGTGCAGTGTTCGCTGGCAGGTCAGCCATGAGTTCGAGCTAGCCGTTTTTGCGTTGGCTCTTTAGCCGTTGGCTGGCTGATAGTAGAGCTTGGCGTTCGAGATCGGACAAAGAACTTTCCCCTTCGCGGTGGAGCTTGCGGAGGATTTCATCGACATCCAGTGCTGGCGTGACGATGTCGGAATCCTCGGCTGCATAATGAGGGCTGTGCGGCTGGTAATCCGAGCGGGCTGGGAATGGGGATTCAGATTGGCGTGCATGAGCGGGGTCGCGGCGCCGCATGTAGGCGGGTTCTTCGAGTGCTGGTTCGTCGAATTCGGCAGCGCGAGCGGCTTCCCAGCGTCCGCCGACGAACAGGTAGACCGAAGCGGCAATGAAGCCATACCAGCCGGTGACTAAGCCTTGGAAATTGAACTGGACGACCGCGCAGGCCAAGCCGACGCCGAGTAGGACGCAGGATAGGTGTGAGTCCATGGAGGCCAAAGTTGAGTAAATGCGAGACTGTGAGATGCGGCGATTGCGAATACGGCTGCAGGCATACACCAGGGCTCGCATATCAAACGGGACGGTTGGCAAAAGATGTAAGCTGCCGATGAATAGGTTCAGCCACATGATCTGTGACGCCCACGCGCGACTGTTCCAGCCTCCCCTGAAGTCGAGCAGTTCGCTGGCTGTTAGGGCTGTTTGATTGAGCAGATCCGCTTGATTGACTGGAGCGGTAGCGGCTGAAACTACAAATCCGAGGATTACCAACGATGCGGTGGCCATTTGACCGGCGACGGCGTAGGAGAACATGATGGGGCCATCGAGTCTTTCGTGATCGGTGGAGAGATTTCCAGCGGGGCCGATGATGGTCTCGAGGTTGTTGGCGTGGGTGCCGATGGCCAATTGTTGAGCAGCGACGCGTATTAGCAGGCTAATCAACCAGATCAGTGGCAGCGTGATGGCGGCTGTACGGAGTTCTGCCATACCGAGGCGGGTGAAGCTGAGCAGGACCAAAGCGGCCGCTAGACTTGGTAGTGCGATGATCAGGGAGGAGTGGATTTCGACGTGACCGAATCCCCAACCGGTGGGCAAACGCAAGCTCCATGACTTGATGCGATCCAGGAGGTCGGTTAGGGGGTTCATGGGGCAAGATCCTGCAAGCCAATTGGTCGATTGCAAACACTTTAAGGGGAGTGGTTCAGCGCGAGGTCCCTTTTGCGGTTCGGGCTATGTTGCTCGGTCAACATTGTGGATGTGCGTCAACTATCCGCCTATTGTAATCTATGGTTGTAGCGAATGAGTAGTTTTGGCGGCTACTACTTGTTGCAAAACTTTGCGAATAAAAAGCCAGCCTTGCTGATTGAGCGGGCTGCTTGATCTAGACCTGGCAGAGCGTGGCGTGTTATGAAAAACGATTCGGCCCGCGTTGATGGTGGTTGCCAATGGCGTTGAGGGCCGGCGATTGACATTCACCTGGTGGCCGAAGCTATGCCCAAGATCTTTTTTTCAGTTGGTGAGCCGAGTGGCGATTTGCATGCGGCGAACTTGATTCGGAGTTTGCAAACATGCAGCGAGCGTTTGGGGGTGGTTCAGCCCAAATTTCGCGGGCTGGGCGGGCCGAAGATGCGCGACGCGGGCTGTTCTCTGGATTTTGAGCTGACGAATCTGGCTGTGGTCGGGTTTGCTGAGGTGCTTCCGAAGCTGCGTGAGTTCTTTCGCGTGGCGGATATTGCGTCCGATGTTTTTGCGCGAGATCGGCCGGACGCGGTCATTTTGGTGGACTTTCCGGGGTTTAACTGGCACATCGCCAAGCGGGCGAAGAAGTTTGGCATCCCGGTTTTCTATTACTTGCCGCCGCAACTGTGGGCGTGGGGGGCATGGCGTTTGCGGAAGATGCGGGCGACGGTCGACCATGTGCTCTGCAATTTGCCGTTTGAGCCTGAGTGGTATGCCAAACGGAAGATGCAGGTCGAATACGTTGGCCACCCCTTCTTTGATGAGATTGTCGAACGCCGCTTGGACCAGAAATTCATGGACCAGTGGCGGGATTGGGATGGATTGCAGGTGGTGGTGTTGCCTGGGTCGAGGACTCGGGAGGTCAATTCGATTTGGCCGATGCAGTTGGAGGCGATTCGGGAATTGTCAAAGAGGCATCCCAAAACGCGGTTTTTGGTGGCTTGTTACCAGGATCGGCACTGTTTGGCTTGTAAGCGGCTGATGACGGAGGCGGATAAGTCATTGAACGTTGAGTTTTTCTTTGGCCGTACGAGCGAGTTAATTGAGTTGGCGGACTGTTCGTTGATGAAATCTGGATCGGTGAGTCTGGAGATGATGGCTCGGCACAAGCCTGCGGTGGTGGTCTACCACGTCAGTCGCTCGTTTTATGCGATTGGTCGGTGTTTGGTGAGTTTGAAGAGCATGAGTTTGCCCAACATGATGGCTGGCAAGACAGTGATGCCCGAGTTTTTAGCGGTGGGCAGCACCGCGAAAGCGACTGGTCAGGCGATTGCTGCCTTGGACGAATTGCTTTCGAGTTCGGAGGCACGGGATTCGCAGAGAGCGGAATTGCGGGCGTTGTCGGCGGCGTATGCGGCGCCAGGTGCGAGTGAGAGGGCGGCGCGGTTGATCATGAAAGAGTTGGGGGCTGCGAGTTCGTCGGTTGAGATGAAACGATTGACGCGGACGGCCTAGCCAAAGTGGCAAATAGGGGTGTCGGATAAGATCTTTAAAAAAATAAATGCTGATTTTTCCTTTGTTTTCTGGGGTGAAATCGAAGTTTGAAAAAGAGTTTGCGAATTTTGCGTGTTAGCGTCTTGCCACAGTCCAAGACCGCCGATACATTCTGGACCATCGCAGACGCGGTTGTGAAACACAAAAAAACAACCGACGACGAAAGCGACGAGTCGACAAAAAACTTTGCAGTAAAACGCAAGTTGCAGTTGACGCGGCGAAAACGAAGCGATAACTTACGTGACTCGCCTGACCGCGAGAAACGAACACTGATCTTTGACAATTTGGTAGATAAGCTCTCTGTTAAAAACCAAGTTTTTAGCTAAGCAAGGTTGTGATGTTATCAGCTACTTCGGTGGCTGGTGCAAACAATTGATTGAATTGGATGCCTCCTGACCAGAGGCATCAACTAGGCTTCAGGCCTCAATGTGGTTAACAATCTATGGTGGATCCTTTCGGGGTGAAGCTGTGGAAAGCATACACAATTGAAGGGTTTGGTCCTGGCTCAGAATGAACGTTGGCGGCGTGGATTAGGCATGCAAGTCGCGCGAGAAATTTTCTTCGGAGAATGGAAAGCGGCGGAAGGGAGAGGATAAGGTAGAAATCTACCCTCGGGACGGGGATAGCTGCGGGAAACTGCTGGTAATACCCGATAATATCTTTGGATCAAAGGTGTGATTCCGCCTGAGGATGAGTCTACTTCCTATTAGCTAGTTGGCAGGGTAATGGCCTACCAAGGCAACGATGGGTAGCGGGTGTGAGAGCATGACCCGCCTCACTGGGACTGAGAACTGCCCAGACACCTACGGGTGGCTGCAGTCGAGAATCTTCGGCAATGGGCGAAAGCCTGACCGAGCGACGCCGCGTGCGGGATGAAGGCTTTCGGGTTGTAAACCGCTGTCGTAGGGGAGCAAGGCGTAAGCTTGAGCGATCCTAGGAGGAAGGACCGGCTAAGTCTGTGCCAGCAGCCGCGGTAATACAGA
>JANRMD010000594.1:0-4872 GCA_033761895.1 Pirellulaceae bacterium
ATCAGCTACAATTGGGACAATTGTGCGACAATAAGGCCTTTTCAGGTGCAATGCTACAAGGTCATTGCTACCTCGATGGGCCGTTTGCGGTAGAGCATCCAACCTAGGCTGCCCGTGACCAGCACACCCACGTAGATCGCGAACATGGGATCCCACTGTTCTCGCCCCGTCAGCCCGCGATCGGCTTGCCAATCGGCAAAAACCCCCACAAACCATTGTGAAGCCAACGCGCCAATGGTACCCATCATGTTCATCAGGCCGAACAAGGGCCCCACGTGCTCGCCGCTCTGTTCAATCGCCGCCGACCACCATATGGGAAGTGTCAGTTGGACGAAGAAACATGACATGGCAGCAAGGCATGACATTCCAACAACGGACTCCGTCCGAACAGCGAAAAACAGCGCAGTCGCACTCAACAAATAAGCACATGAACAGAACACACGTCTTCGGAAAACAATGGCCGCTGACCTGCGCATCATTCGATCTGCAATAACCCCACCGCTTAGGACTCCTAACGCCGCTCCGAATAGAGCCAATGAAGTGAGAACTCCCGATTTTGTGTTGCTGATCTCGTGAGCCGATTCGAGATAGGATGAAAACCAGGTGAAATAGAAATACGAATTGAACGAACTGCACATGATGATCAGACTGAGAATCAGAATGCCAGGATTCACCAGCACATGTCTCCATGGCACCGGGTCGCGGTTCGTCTGCGTGACCGTCGCGCCTCCAGTACGAATCAACGACAATTCCAACGCGTTGACGCTTCGATGTTCATCGGGAGTGTCCCTAAACCAAATCCAAAAACCCGCGGCCCAAAAGCAACCCAGCGACCCGAACAAAACGAACGTCCAGCGCCATCCCACCACTTCGATCAATACTGCGGCCAGCGTCGGAGCAATAGCCCCTCCGAACAAGGATACGCTCAGCATGATACCTTGCATTCGTCCACGTTCGTGCTTGGGGAACCATCGAGTCAAGACTCGCGCCGCATTTGGGTAAGCGCCCGCTTCTCCAACTCCAAACAAGAATCGCACAATAAGCAATGAACCAAAGCCCAAGCCCGCACCCGTAAGCGCCGTGAAAATGGACCACCAAATCGTGATTCTGGTCAACACGCGACGCGCACCGATCATTTCTCCCCAGCGTCCTGTCGGGATCTCGAACAGACCATACGCCAACTGAAAGGCCATCGCCAAATACGACAAATGCGTATTAGTCAAACCGAATTCAGCCTTAATAGACGGAGCCGCTTTAGCCCAACAAACTCGATCCAAATAAAGGATTGCCGCCATCGAGCACAGCCAAAAACCCACTATCATTCGGGATCGCGTGGGGTGTTTTCCAGCATCGTTCGCTTGCATTTTGTTGCCTTACTGGTTCGTCTACAGAGCCTTGAAGCACACTCGAAAGAATCCGCCCCGGGCAGAGCGTTAGCGGGTTCTGCATGCTCCCCAGTGAGCACCCCAGCGAGCTCGCAACGAATCGTGTACATTCTTACAGGCTACGGCTACAACACAATTCTACCGTAGGCGTGGCGACTCGATTGTCCCTAGTCGCGTTTCGCTCCGCGAAAGTAACGCTAACTCGCTTCTTTCGCGGAGCGAAAGGCGACTTTAGAAACATAGCCTAACCTAAACAATTGGGACAATTGTTCGACACTCAAAACGCACTCACCGAATAGGAAAACGCTGCTGATGTTAATTGGCTATGTCAGCGACGAGCGCTATGTTGCTCTCGCAGACGTTTGTCTTGAGTTCATTGCCCCCGCGGGCCAAAGCTGGGAGACTCGTTCGCGCGCCAGCGGATCCGTTCATCTGGATTTACCAGCGGGACACTATCGCGTCATTCTTCAGAAGCCTGGCTTCGGTTCAAAGATCTCACGAGTCGATGTTCCTCTTCAAACGCCTCACCACTTTCGGCTGTTAACCGACGACTTACTGGGATACGCTTGGCCGAAGTGGGTTCGTTCTGGCGAAGAATCCGAGTTTCGGATACACGCTGTGGAGCAATATCACTTGGAGTTGTGGCGCTATGGGTGGCAGCCTGAGTTCATAAGTGGACTGGGTTGGCACGATGAACATGGGCCACGAGCCACCATGCAAATCACACCCGACGGCGATTACACACGCGCCGGAGTCGAGTGGAACAAAGTGGGATACGCAATTTCGGTCCACAAGCAATTCGTGAAAGGGCCCGAGCGAAGCGGACTGTACTATTTCCGTGCGAAAACCAAATCGGGAAAGGAGTTTTCATTTCCTTGGATCGTAGCTCCCGCCAAACCGTCTGCTCCGATCGCGGTCCTTGCCTCCAACATCACTTGGAACGCGTACAATTCCTTTGGTGGCCGCAGCAACTACATTCACGCCGACCAATTGCCGCCAACACCAACCGTGAATTCCCGATCCGAACTGCGCCGATATCTTGATGCAGATCATGGTACTTGGGGCTATGCGCATTACGCGCCGCTTTCCTTTGAACGGCCAGAGCCGTTTAATCATATCGACTTCGACGAACGAATCACAGATAAGATCGACGGTCGCCAAGCCTGTCACTTAGCTCCGGCCGAATGGCGACTACTTGGTTGGATGGAACAACAAGGTCTTTCGTACGATTACTATTCCGAGACGCAGCTTCATACGGGCACACTCAATTTGTCGGCATATCGAATCTTAGTGACGGCCGTGCACCCCGAATATTGGACTCGAACTATGTACGATCGAGTCAAACACTGGGTCTTTGCCGAAGGAGGTCGATTGATGTACCTAGGAGGCAACGGACTAAATTGCGAAGTCGAATTCGATGACAATGGATCGCTGATCTGCCAGAATACCGCCATCTCTAGTCTATGGCCAAGTGGAATGGGAGGTCACGACAGTCGCTTAGCAAAGCGACATGAGTCGGAAGCCAATCTCCTAGGCGTGGTCTTTACGCCTTCGGGTGCAATGACAGGAGCTCCGTATCGTGTCGTTGATGAAACGCATTGGGTCTTTGCCGGCACCGGATTGAGAAATGGTGACCTCTTTGGAAAGGAGAGCCTTCATGGTCGTTGTCCGGGAGGTGCGTCGGGACATGAAACCGACAAAGTCTCAGCTCATTCGCCCCTGAATGTACATCGGCTAGCGAAAGGAGAGAATATCGACGACGGAGGAGCGGAAATGGTGATTTTCGATACGCCCAGCGGCGGGCAAGTATTCTCTGTGGGTTCGATCAACTATTGCGCTTCACTACCGGTGGACGACTCCATTTCTAAAATTACCTCTAACGTTTTTAGCCGCTTCTTGGAGTAGCACATGAAAATTACGCGCGTCGAACCGATCCCTGTTTGTGTTCCGCTCAAGAAAGGGATGACAGCGAAAACCGCGCATGGCGAGCACGTAACCAGTCCGTACGTCATTGTCCGCGTTCATACCGATGAAGGCCTGGTTGGGCTCGGCGAAGCTACCATCTCGTGCTTGTGGTCAGGCGAGTCTCAGGGCGGTACGGTTGCAGCCATTCGGGACTACATAGCTCCAGCCATACTAGGCAAAGATCCGCGGGACATTGCGTCCATTCGCCAAGCGATGGACTTCGTGATCAAATTGAATCCATTCACGAAAGCGGCCGTCGAAATGGCCATGTGGGATATTTGTGGCAAAGCCGTCGGATTGCCGGTATACCAACTGCTCGGCGGCAAAGTGCGTGAGTCCGTCCGTATCAAACTGGTCGTTTGGGCTCGCGACGTCGCAGGCTCTCGCGCGATGGCGGAACAGCATCTAGGACTTGGCGTTTCCTGCCTCAAGGTGAAAACCGGACTCGACCCTGAGTCAGACATCCAGCGAGTGCGTGCAGTCCGCGATGTCGCTGGCCCCGATATGGCGATGACCATCGATTCGAATTGCGGCTGGACGATCCAACAAGCCAAGTACTGTTTGCGAGCCTTGGAAGACATCAATTTAATTCTGGCCGAGCAACCGATTCCCCCAGGCGATTTTGTCGCCATGGCAGAACTGAGACGGGACACGCGCGCACCGATCATGGCCGATGAAAGCGTATTTACGTTGCAGGACGCATGGCAACTAAGCATGCATCGGGCAGCTGACATCTTCAGTATCTATCCCGGGAAACACGGTGGTATCGCCGCGACAGCGGAGATTATCGCAGTTGCCAAAGCGGCTGGGCTGCGCTGTACGATCGGTAGCAATTTGGAGCTTGGAATCGGCACCGCTGCAATGCTGCACATCGCAGCCGCCTTTCCAGAAGTCGATACGGAACGTTTTCCCGCTGATACCATTGGACCGTTCTATCACGATTTTGACTTGATCACGCAACCGCTCGACCTCGGTCCACCAACGGCAAAAGTACCGACTGGTCCAGGCTTGGGAGTTGAACTGGATGAATCGCAGCTCGCTCGCTGTCGAGTTTAATGGTTCCAATCGTTCATCATGATTCCGCGCTAGGCTAACACAAATGCTAAACCGGATGGCTTGTGCTCACAATCGGCTCAGGGAGCACCGGCCAACTCCAACACATCCAACGCCACGCGCACCAGCGGTCGGCCTAGGGCTTTGGGAACACTGCTATTCACTTGAACTGCAACGGCAATGCGACTTTCGGGATGATAAATCATCTCAGTCATATAACCAGGGAAGAAGCCGCCATGGCCATAAGTTACCTTCCCCGCGGTGTTGCGAATCATCGTACCTAATCCATACTTGGCACCGCGTCCCAACATGGGAGCCTCGACGCCATCGAGCACTTGCGGTAGTAGAGCTGCGTCAAACGCTTTTCCCTCGTAGAACGCTTTCGCCCATCTCGCTAAATCCGCTGCAGTCGAAGCGTATCCCCCTCCAGTCCATTCAAACTGAGGATTGATGATCATTTTTCCTTCGC
>JANRMD010000595.1:0-6635 GCA_033761895.1 Pirellulaceae bacterium
TTCGCGGTTCACCTTAGTCGTCTCGAATTGATTGCGGTTTTATGAAGTATTGCTGTACGGTTGATGAACTACTGCTTCACCGTTAGTGAGCCGACGGCGCTAGCCGCGGGTGACCGAAGGAGCAATCGTTCCTCGTTTATAAGCCTGCCAATGTAGAATAACTTCCAGTTCAGCTTGCATTGGAACGAGCCAATTCCATGCACGCTCCAAGCTTCGAGACCCGCGGCTAGCGCCGACGGCTCACAAACTCACATGCCCGTCGCGGCTTTCGAGGAACACCTCAGTACTCTCGAAATGCTTGACGGTTGATGAACTACTGCATCACAGTTAGTGAGCCGACGGCGTTAGCCGCGGGTGACCGAAGGAGCAATCGTTCCTCGCCTATAAGCCTGCCAATGTAGAATAACTTCCAGTTCAGCTTGCATTGGAACGAGCCAATTCCATGCACGCTCCAAGCTTCGAGACCCGCGGCTAGCGCCCTAGCGCCGACGGCTCACAAACTCACATGCCGACGGCGTAAGCCGCGGTTTTCACATTGCGGAAACCGGTGCTAACGCACATCGGTTAATGTGCACCCCAAAATCTAATGTTGGACAGAGAACTAGTTACAGGAGCTGGTGAATCTTCCACTTTTGGGTATCGAAAAACGATGATTCCGAAAAGTCAAATGGTCAGCCCTCAAGACTTGCAACAACTCGACGTGTAGTTGGCGGCTGCTAAAAGTTATTTCTCAAGCAGATTAGTGGTGCTTACGACTCGCTGGTCAACTTCGTTGGCCACGATCACACCGTAATTGATGGCACCTAGCCATCCGGACATGATGATGCCAACACTGCCAGCGTGATACAGGCCGGGGATTTGAGCTGGCAGGGCACGACTCACGGCTAGCCCTTCGAATTTGGTACCAAAGCTTGCGCCGGACAAGTGCTTGGTGTAATGCTGGAACGTGCGCGGCGTAGCGGCTTCAACGTGATCGATCTTCTCACGTATGTTCGGCACATACTTTTCAAGGGCATCGAGGGTTGTTTCGATCAAGTCCTGTTTGCTGGCCGCGTATTCCTCTTCGCTTAAGTTTGCCCAGTCTTCGTAGCGAGCGTTGGTGCTGCTGACGATTGCATGCCGACGTTTTGCGTGAGGCCGCGTGCGCGGGTAATAAAAGCTGAACGTGCGGCTGGTAATGTTGCGGCTCAGCAGCGCTTCGGTTCGAAACAGGGGTGCAGTCGAACAGAAAAGCAAGTCACCAGTCGACTCATCGATTTCAACGCCTTCCTTGATCGCCATGTAAACCTGTGTGCTGCTGTTGTTCAGTCGCACCGCTCGGGCTTGCTCGACGAAGTCGGGTGAAAAGTGCTCTTGGCCGACCAAGTTGAACACGGTTGCGTTTAAGTTCGAATTGCTGATCACGTTGCCACAACCGATACGACGGTCGTTAACCACCACAGCGGACACACCGTTGGGTCCAACTTCGATCTTGGATACGTCGCTGCGAATGCGAATATCCACTCCGTTTCGCTTCAACTCGGCTTCCATCTTCGTCACAAGATCATCGGTGCCACCTTCATAGATGAATACACCTTTGGCCATGAAGTTCGAGAAGACAATGCCGTAAGTAATGGCTGGGTCTTCTAGCGTCGAACCGTTCGCGTAAGTGATCGGTTCCATCAGCAACCGCACCACATCTTCTCGACCCGGAAAGAACTTTTCGAACAGTTCACCGGTCGTCATGCGTTGATCGTCGTAAAAGTTCATGCTGCGAGCGGTGTCGAAGAACGCCGTCACATTCTCCGCTGGCACTTTGAATTCGGTGGTGAGTAGCTTGGTGAAGTCCTCGCGATTGAAAGTTGTTGTCAACGAGAACATGGGGTTGTCGAAGCGGATGTTCTTAAGCTGAGAGATGTTCGATGCAATCTCTTCGTTCCAGTAGCGTCGACAACTCTTGAGCATCCCTGCGGGAAAACCATGCAATGAGATATCGAAGATATGACTGCCGGGGCGCCTAAACCACGTCGCTAAACCACCGAGCTTGTAGTGCTGTTCGAGCAACAGTACGCTGTGCCCGGCGCGGCCGAGAATGTTCGCTGTCGTCATGCCAGCCAACCCGCTGCCAATGACAATCACGTCGTAGTAGTCTTTGCAGCCTTTGAGAAAATCTCGTGCCATTCGTCTATTCGTTTATGCGAAGTAAGTGCTGTGATCAAGTACCGGACCGCTTCAAATTCTAGTCGATTCGTCCAATTCGCGAAGTAGACGATCCCAATTGAATGCCGACCGTGGTGTTTTTCGCTGGCTGTTTCAGCTGGCTCTTTATTGTCCAGTTGTCCACCGTTCGCGCAGGTTGACTTGGGACCTACAATGCGGGCTATCTTGTTCCCCGCCGCCCAGATTCCGTTACGGCTGAGGCGGATCGCAGAGCAAATGTTGGAAATTAACCGCACGCAGCTGCGTCGGCCACATCGAGCAACCCCCACTTACCCAACCAAATTATGACTACCTACGATCGCGAACGATTAATTGCTTTGATCAAAGAACACGCCTTACAGTTTGGTTCCTTTGTGTTGGCTAGTGGCAAGACGGCCTCGTTTTACCTCGATTGCCGCCAGTTAACGCTCCATCCGCAAGGCGCCAACCAAGTCGGCGCGGGCATGCTGCAGATGCTCGGTTCGCCGCTCCCAGATGCGATCGGCGGGATGGCCATTGGGGCGGATCCGATTTCCGCAGCTACAATCACTTTGGCTGGCCAACAGAATTTGGATGTACGCGGATTCATCGTTCGCAAAGAGGCCAAACAACACGGCATGGGCCGTCAGGTCGAAGGGCCGGTCAAGGCGGGCATGAAAGCGGTCATCGTCGAAGATGTGGTCACCAGCGGCGGAAGCGCTCTCAAGGCGGTTGAAGCCGCTCGCGAATTCGGCTTGCAAGTCGACCGCATCCTCGCCGTTGTCGATCGCCTAGAAGGTGGTCGCGAAGCCATCGAAGCCGCCGGGCTAAAGCTCCAAACACTGGTCACGGTTCGCGACTTGGGAGTTTAGCAAACGTTTAAACTTCTTCTGGGTCGAGTTATTGAAGGGGTGATGGGTGAAGAACGGAAAATCAACAGTTTTTCTTAATGGCACCATCATCGCACACGATCGCTTGATCGAAGATGCTGTATTGGTCTGTCGAAACGGTAAGATCGCGGGAATCAAACAAGCTGACATGGCATTGCCGCCAGAGGCTGAGATTGTCGATGCCAAAGGCGGCTATATCTCGCCGGGCTTTGTTGACTTACATGTACACGGCGGGGCCGGCGCCGACTTTATGGATGGTACAGTCGAATCGGTGGAGACCGCTTGTCGAGCTCACTCGCGACATGGGACCACGACGATTTTCCCTACGACGACCACGGGGTCCAGCGAGCAGATCTTGTCGATGTTGGCGGCTTGCAAGCAGGTGATGCAGTCTGATGCGCAGTCGACAATTGCAGGGGTTCATCTCTACGGGCCCTTCTTCGCAGCCGACAAAGTTGGTTGTCATTCAGCGGCTGGACGTCGCTCGCCCACAGCAACCGAATACAAACGTTACTTCGACAGTGGCCTCGTGGCGATCGCAACTTGTGCTGCTGAACTGGACGGTGCAAGCGGATTTTATCGGGCGGCTGCCAAAGCGGGTTGTTTGATTACCTGTGGACACAGCAATGCGAGTTGGGCGGAGATGCAGCGTGCGTTCGATGCTGGTATGCGGCACGTCGATCACTTTTGGTGTGCGATGAGTTCCGTGCCTTCGCTACGGCAGCGATTGGGTGTGCCGATGCAAGCCAGTATGGCTGAGTTTGTGCTGATGAACCGCGACATGAGTACCGAAGTCATCGCGGATGGATGTCATCTGAGCCATGAATTGCTGGAGTTCGCCTATCGCATGTTGGGCCCCGAGCGTTTGTGTCTGGTGACCGATTGCAATCGAGCGCTCGACCTGCCTGCTGGCGAATATCGTTTTGGTAATCAGTCCGATGGCACCTGTTTTTACAGCGACGGAAAGGTTGGTTGGTCTGCCGACCGTAGCAGTCTGGCCAGTTCTGTCGTGGGCATGGATCAGATGGTACGAGTTATGCGCGAAGCGACTACGGCAAGTTTGCCTGAGGTGATTCGCATGGCCAGCCTGACACCGGCGACGCGCGTGGGCTTGGATCGACACCTCGGTTCGCTACAGCGCGGTAAACTTGCAAACGTATTGGTGCTGAGCCGTAAACTGAAAGTGCAGCAAGTGTTCGTCCGAGAGCGTCGGATACATTAAGTAGCTCGATCGAAACTTGGGCTCTTTGCGTTGATTGCCAATCGAGTTTACTCCGTGGAACAACGACTTTTCCAAGCCGAGCTCCTGTAGGGCATTGAACCACGGAGGTCACGGATGTCACGGCCTTGCGAAGATCGAGCATTTGGCGATGGCAGGACAGAATACTGAGCCGCTGTGATACCTGTTGCTGAAGCTCTGCGGCTTCAAGTTAGTAAGTATTCATGCTGCCTGCTAAATCCCAGTGCTAAGCCGTAACCAGTGCTAACGTGTGTTAGTGGTTATTTAATGACCTTCGCTTTGGCTTTCTTGGGTTTCGGAGGCGGTTCCGAGCGGACTAGGCCATCGTCGGGTTGATTCCACAAACGCCAAGGGTCATCGAGCCGACGCATTTCGGACAGCAGCAAGTTTTCCATTTCGGCAAGCTTATCTGCGTACTTGGGATCGTTAGCAAGATTGATTTGGTGCGGTTGGGGATCGCAGCCGGAGAGTGACTTCACTGCAGCGGCGCGATGTTCAACCAGATACTCATCTGGGTTTTCTGCAAGGTTGAATAGCTGCGTTTGTTGGACGGTGCCGTCAAGCACATCGTACTTGATCAACTTCCAGTCCCCCTTCTTTACACAGCGCATGCCTGGTTTTGTGCCCCCGTTGTAAACGCCATAGAGGACGTCGCGGATCGCTGACTGCTTGCCTTCGAGCACTGGTTTGAAGCTGGTGCCTTCGTTGGTGGGTGGGGGCTCGACACTGGCCAAATCGCACAGTGTGGCGAGGATATCCAGCAAGTAGACATTGCCTACCGCGCGCGTTCCAGGCGCTATTCCAGGTCCTTTCACGATCAGCGGGACGCGCCAAGTATGCTGATAGAGATTCTGTTTGCCTTGCAAGCCATGTCGACCTATAGCCATGCCGTGATCTGAAGTATAAATCACATAGGTATTGTCGAGTTCACCCATAGCTTCAAGTTTCTTTAGGACTCGGTCGAGCTGCGTGTCAATGTTTTCCGAACAAGCAAATTGACGTCCCAGTTCATTGCGTATCGTTCGCTCTTCGCGTTTATCCCATACGCCGCTGACGCTGACTTCGTCGCGGAGCCCCGGATGACCATGGGGAAATGGATGGGCGGGCAAGTAGTTAAGCGGTAGTGGAGGTTGCTTTGCGTTGGCTGGTGGGAGATTCGCGTTGTCAGTGTGATTCACCGCGCCATACTTGGCCAGCAGTTCGGGTTTGCCATCGCGGGTATCATGCGGATGGGAAAACCCAAAGTGGATTAAGAAAGGATCAGTATCCTTAGCTGCGTCTCGCTGCGCGAGATAGTCGAGCACCTGATCGGCGTGCCAAGCACTGCCTGTTTCATCGGTATCGCCGCGTTTGGTTGCGTCTTTGCGAATCGTAAACTGCTGATTCGCCGCTTCGTAACTGTTGCCGATCTTGCAGGTTCGCATCGTATCATAGCCTGCGCGATTGAAGACAGCCGCCATCGTCTGCTGTTCAAGATTGTCGGGGCAGCGGCTCTTCGCATCGGGTGAAATCGGTAGATGCCAGACAGTCCGGCCGGACATGATCATATGCCTGGACGGAGTACAAACGGCCCCCGAAAAAGATCCCATGTGGTACGCGCCGTCGAAGGTCATGCCCTGCGAAGCCAGTCGATCGAGTGTTGGCGTTTCAAGCGACGACTTCGGATCGTAAGCCTTCAAGTCGAAGGGGCTTTGGTCGTCTACCACCACGAACAGGATATTCGGTCGCTTGGGTTGCTCAGCAATTGCAACGGATACAAAGAGCAAAGACGCGAAAGCGAATAGACTCAGGTGACGCATTTTCAAAGTTCCAATCTCAGAAGCACTTCGGGGAGGAAAGTGTTTGCAATCAGAGTATATAAGACAAGGCAGTGCGACGCGACCAGAGAGATTGAGGGTGGGTCGTATCTTGCCGGGATGCGGACAGGGCTTGAGGTGGGTCGTATCTTGCCGAGTGCGACCTGCGGCGCTGCGGCTGCTGATGAGAAGTGCACTTGTTGCTGAGAAGTGCACTTGTTGCTGAGGTTGATTTTGTAGGGAGGGTGAGTTGTGAGTAGAGGCTTGGGGTTGGGGTTCTAGGCGGGACGCGGACAGGGCTGGCAGGTCGCACTCGGCAAGGTGCGACCCACCCATTCCGCAACGCTGCTGATGAGAAGTGCACTTGTTGCTGAGGTTGTTTTTGTAGGGAGGCTGAGTTGTGAGTAGAGTCTTGGGTTTGGGGTTGTAGACGGGACGCGGACAGGGCTGGCAGGTCGCACTCGGCAAGATGCGACCCACCCATTCCGCAACGCTGCGAGGCGGGTTCTGGGGCGATGCGCGCTGGAGAGAGATCGCACTCGGCAAGGTGCG
>JANRMD010000596.1:0-4543 GCA_033761895.1 Pirellulaceae bacterium
GTTCCGCCGAGCCGTGACAGTTTGCTTCCGAGCACCTGCTAGTGTCGCGAAATGTAAGTTCCATCCCGCAGCTTCGCCGCAAGCGGGCGCGGACACCAAGCGGTCCCTCGCTCACGCTTCGGGTTGCGAAAGCGCCCGCGGGTAGCACTCGGTAGCACTCTGCCGGATACGACCACCTGTCCCGTACTGGTCGCTAAGCAGTAACCGTCGAGCCGAGCACTTGTAGGAATTGACGCATCCAAGCGGGGTGAGCGGGCCAAGCGGGGGCTGTAACCAGGTTTCCGTCGGTGTGCGCGGAATCGAAACCTGACGACGGTTCGACATAGATTCCGCCGCTCAGTTTGACTTCGGTGCTGCAAGCTGGATAACAGCTGCACTGCCGCCCTTGCAGCACTCCAGCGGCCGACAGAATCTGAGCCCCGTGACAAATCGCAGCGATCGGTTTGCTGGAGTTTGCAAAGTGCCGCACAATGTCCAGTAGTTTTTCGTTCAGCCGCAGATACTCGGGCGCGCGCCCACCTGGAATCACCAAAGCGTCATATGCGGACCCGTCGATGGCATCGAAGTCCGCATTTAACTGAAAGCGATGTCCCGGCTTTTCAGTGTACGTCTGATGGCCCTCAAAATCATGAATGGCTGTCGCCACGGATTCGCCACTCTTCTTGCCAGGGCAAACCGCGTGGCAATGATGGCCGACCATCAACAACATTTGAAAAGGAACCATGACTTCGTAGTCTTCCACGAAGTCGCCCACCAGGAACAAAATCTTTTTCGCAGGCACAGTGAGTCTCCGATGTACTGTTCGCGGGATGTGTAAACGTGTCTCAGCCTTTTGCGATCGTTAGCTTAACATACGCGTCGTGATGGCTACAGATCCGATCCCAAGTCGCCGTGGTTAGACTACAATAGTCGAGTTCTCTGTAGTACCTCTCACGCTTAGATGACCGTTGATATGCGAACACATTTTTTCTCAGCTCTGTTGTCAGCCCAAGTGCCAACCGTGCGTGCCTTAGCTCTCACACTCGCCGCACTTGTTTGCCACTCCTCAATCGCAACCGCGCAGACTGAGCACGAGCCTATTCTCGACAAGCGTAAGCAGCTTGACTATCAGACCTTTTGGGACAATCGCGACTGGGATTGGTACGCAGAAAACATCCCTTTTTTCGAGTGTCCGGATGCGGATATCACGACCACTTATTACTACCGCTGGGAATTGCTCACCAAGCATCTAACCTACGGCTCGCCGAATACGGGTTATGTGTTTACTGAGTTTATCGATCGTCCTTTTTGGTCTGGAGCTTATGGGGCGATCAGTTGCCCAGCTGGACATCAGTTGTACGAAGCCCGGTGGCTGCGGCAACCCAGAGTTGCCCGTGACTACCTGCGCTATTACTTCCGAACGCAGGGTGCTCAGCCACGCAATTACTCGACATGGTTAGCGGATTCTGCATGGGCCTTGAACCTTGTCCACCCCGATCGCGACTTTATCGTTGACTTGCTGCCCGACTTTGTCAAGAACTACGAAGGTTGGGAAGCGCGGCACTTCGTCCCCGAGGTAGGTTTGTTTTGGCAAACTGGACATGACGATGGGATGGAGTTCAACATCAACAGCCGCCAAACGAAAGATATCCTCCGAGGTGCGCCTTCTTATCGCCCATCGTTCAACGCGTACATATGGGCGGATGCGATTGCCATCGCCAAGATCGCCAAGCTGGCTGGTGAGAAAGAACTGGCAACCAAGTTTGAAGATAAAGCCGCCAAGTTAAAGTCCAAAATGCAAGAGCTACTATGGGACAGCAAGCGTCAGTTCTTTTTCCCTGCGTATCGAGACAATGAAGAGGCCGATGGTCATCGTGTCACCGCATTGTCGCGAACCTATGAATCTGGCAAGTTCGCGGGAGACGCGCACGGCCGCGAACTGATCGGTTATGTGCCCTGGCAATTCAATATGCTCGATAACGATAAGGGCTTCGAAGTTGCCTGGGACAAGCTCATGCAGCGCGACGCATTTATGGCAGACTTCGGGCCGACTACCGTGGAGCGCAATGATCCGATGTTCCTGCTCAAGGACAGTTGTTGCTGGTGGAGCGGTCAATCCTGGCCCTACGCGACGACTCAAACCCTAAAGGCTCTCGCCAATGTATTGCGCACCGAGCGACCCGAGAACAGCAAGCTACCGGTTACGGCGCGAGACTATGTCGAGCTGCTTGAAATTTTTGCTAAATCACACCGCAAAGATGGTCGCCCTTACCTCGCAGAGGCTCTGCACCCCGATACCGGTTCATTCAAAGGCCACGACGGTTACAACCACAGCGAACACTATTTCCATTCTAGTTTTTGCGATTTAGTCATTACCGGTTTAGTCGGTGTTCAAGAGCAACCGGGCGAGTTGCTGGTGATCGATCCGCTGGCACCAGCCACCTGGGATTATTTTGCTCTGGACGACTTGCCTTACCATGGCCGAAGAGTTGGGGTTGTCTGGGATCGAGATGGTGACCGTTATTCATTCGGTCCCGGCTTGCATGTCATAATCGATGGCCAACAAGTGGCTACCTCTCGTGAACTACAACGCACGATTGTGCCCTTTGCAGATGCTGAACCTTCGGCAACAGCTACCAAGGAAGCTGAGCAAGTACGGATCAATTACGCAGTCAACAACGACGGAGACTACTTCCCCCGCGTCAGCGCGTCGTATGTTGCTCCAGGCACTTCCTTGGCCAAGTTGAACGACGGCAACTACTGGTACCACAAGGACCCACCCAATCGCTGGACAAGTGTCGGTTCAAGCAATGCAGAGGATTGGATCGAGTTTGACTTGGGTGCCAAACGCAAGCTCGACACGCTGAAACTCTACTTCCTGGATGACATAGAACAAGTGGTTGCACCGAAGAGTTGCAAGGTGGAGATTTGGGATGGGAACGACTGGCAACCGCTGGGCTATGATGACCGTAGCCTGAGGGAAATCCTCGGCCACCGTGCAACCACAATTACTTTCGACGAAAGCGAAATCGAGCGTTTTCGAATCACGCTGACGCACGCTCCCGAAGGACGCTCAGGGTTGACCGAAGTCGAAGCGTGGGGCAGTGGTACGTTGCCGCATATTCCCGCGCCACCTCCAGCCGGAAACTTGGCCTTCAACTCCGGCAGCAACGAGTTTCCCAAAGCCACTGCTTCCTATTCAGATCGATTTGGCGGCAAGCCGATGAGTGCGATCGATGGCAAAATCATCTACTTGCCAACACCCATGAATCGCTGGACCAGTTACGAGTCGCCCAACGCAGTCGATTGGCTGGACATCGATTTCGGCAAGGATCTTGCGATTGGTCGCGTCGAACTGCATGTCTATGATGACCGCGGCGGCGTCCAAGCACCCACTGAAATCAAACTGCAGAGTTTCGAGGCAGGGCAGTGGAAGGATATCGCTGAACAGCAAGCCACCCCAGTTCGACCTGTGGGCGGAACGTTGAACACGATCCGCTTTCCAAAGCTGACCACTCCAAAGCTTCGCATTCTCTTCACGAACAAAGACAAAGCCCGCAGTGGTGTGACCGAGGTTGAAGTTTGGGAGAAGTAGTTCAGCTTGGGAGTCAGTAGCTGCCGCGGTACTGTGAGTCAGTAGTCGCAGTGCATTGGATCGCGTTTGCTTATTCCAGCCGTATTACTTCGATAGCTTTGCGCAAAAAACAAGTGCATTGGGTCGACCGCCTTTGTTTGTAATCGTCACCTTCGTTTGCACTGGCATGCCAGTGGCACACGAAAACCTCAATAGGCAATGCCAATGTTCAATTGTCGCACGATTGTCCCAATCGTAGCTGCCACAATTGAGACAATTGTGCGACACTCACTCGCCGCTAAGTACCCAATTTGGCTGTCGAAAAACGATCTTTTCCAAAAGTCAAATCTGTTTTCAAGATTCCCACAGGAACTGTTAATCATTCACGGACAGACTGCCACCGGCAGGCGTTACCTGGTTCACTGGCATGTACTATCCGTGACATCCGGGTTATGCGTGGTTAGTTGAGCGAGTCCAACGCACAACAACCGTGAACCACGCAAAGGCTACTGAATCTCGAAGATTCCTTCGATCTCAGTAGCGATGCCGCCTGGTAGCGAATTGGTTCCCAGTGCGCTGCGCGCACCGATACCAAGATCAGGGCCAAAGATATCTGCGAACAACTGGCTGCAGCCGTTGATCACTTGAGGTTGTTGGTCAAATTTATCCGTGCAGCGAACCAGGCCGAGCAATTTAACTACACGCGTAACCCGATCTAGCGTACCGAGCGAGAATCGCAAGGTGGCGAGCATCGCCAAAGCGGTCTGACGCGCGGCGGCTTGACCTTGTTCTAGCGTCATGTCGTCGCCAACGCGGCCCACGATGAGCGTCCCGTCACTTTTGAGCGGACCATGCCCGGACAGGTAAGCCACGTTGCCAACAACCACCATCGGTTTGTAAAGCCCAACTGGTTTAGGAGCGGGCGGTAGTTCGATTCCAAGCTTGATGAGGCGTTCTTCGGCGGACATGGACGGTTTCCTGTTGGGATTT
>JANRMD010000597.1:0-4025 GCA_033761895.1 Pirellulaceae bacterium
AGTCGGATGGCGAGCCAGGGTGGGAAACCATCTGGCGAGGCTACCAACAGATGCGACAGACGCTCGAAGGAATGAAGCTAGCTGAGGGAAATTAGACAAGCCAAATGTGTACAATGGCAAGGCTAACGCCGTGCGGTTAATAGCACCCGAATTCGATAACCCCAAAATTCAGATGTGAACATCAGCCGGAACGCGCTAGCGTCTGGTTTTCGCCGCGGGAACCGGTGCTAGTGTCGCGAATTGTAAGTTCTATGCCATGCTAAAAAGTGGGGCAGCGGGCGGGGACGCCCGCGCTCCGTGAGGACGAGATTACCGTACCATAGCAGACTACAGGTGGCGCACCCGAAAACGCCTCCGTTTGCGTACAAAGTATCGTAACTTTTGGAACTCACCTGGATTTTCTTGCGGAGGGACATCCGGTATTACGGAGCGCGGGCGTCCTCGCCCGCTTGCGGCAAAACTGCGGTATAGAACTTACGATTCGCGACACTAGCGCGCTGCGGCTAATCCTAATACTTAAGTTTGACGCTAATGCAGTGGCCGCTCCAGAGAGACCGAATTTGAGCGAAAAAAACGGCCTCAACTGAGCACAAGCAAAAAAGCCGCAGGTTTGGATGTGTCCAAAATAAGCTATAATTTACTTTTGGGCCTTTGTTTTCATTTCAGACCAAGCGAATCATGCCAGATCATATCACCCGTACCGTTCAGCAGGGGTTCCTCTCGCGGATGGCCAACTCTTTTATTGGCATAATCGTTGGAATCTGCATGGTACCGGGCTCGGTTTTGTTAATCAGCTGGAATGAGTACCGCACCGTGCATCGTTCGCGCGGATTGGCTGAAGGCGAGAAAGTGGTGGCTGAAGTTGCGAACCCCCTCGAGATCGTTCCCGCGCTCAATGACCGCTTAGTCCATGTAACTGGAATAGCCACGACCGAACAAGAACTGGCAGATCCCGATTTCGGCGTCTCGCAGAAGGCTCTAAGGCTGGAACGCCAAGTCGAGATGTTTCAATGGGTTGAGCACAAGGAAAGCAAGACACGTGACAAACTTGGCGGCGGTCGAGAAACGGTCACAACCTATTCTTACGATCGCAAGTGGCATGCAGATCGCGTGAACAGTGAGTCGTTTGAAGAGCGAAGTGGGCACCAGAACCCACAATTGCGCTACCCTGGACAGTCACAGGTCACCAGTCGCGCGACACTCGGCGCGTTCCGTTTAAGTTCGTCACTAGTTGAGCGCAAGATGAACAACTGGAAGAACGTTCCACTCGATCAAGCTGCCCTGCTTTCGAAAATGAATGAGACCGAGAGGCAGCATTACAGGATCGACGGTGATCAACTGTACTATAGCGTGGCTGTGCCTCCTTCCACTTCACCACAGCTTGGAGACATGCGTTTCAGATTTCGCGTGGTCGAGCCTGCCGTTGTCAGTGTGTTGTCAAAGCAACAGCCTGAAGAGTTGGTTCCTTTCAAGACCTCGAATGGCGAATTGATCGAGCATCTCGAAATGGGCACGGTCTCAGCGGCGGAGATGTTCAATTCACTCAAGTTAGAGAACACGATGATCGCTTGGCTTGTCCGTGTCGGCGGCTGGGTCTTGTGCTGTGTTGGGTTTTCGTTGATCGCCGCCCCACTGCGATCGATTGCCAGCATCGTGCCGATGTTTGGCAATCTGGTTGGATCAGTCACCACGTTTGTAGCATTCATGTTAGGCAGTATCGTAACGCTAATCGCAATCGCCCTGGCGTGGATTGCGGTCCGACCAGTATTTGCAATTGTGCTGTTTTTGATCGCCGGGGCGGCAATCTATTGGCTGACACGTCGCGGAAGGTCTGCCAACGCGGTTCCGCCAAGTTCGTTGGGGCCGCCACCAGTCCCACCACCACTGCCGAGCTGACCGATTCCGTTCCAACCCGATAGATCATGCTGTTAATCTATCCACTCCAAAACGCAAACAACTGCCGCGCCGAACTAGATTGCATCAACCTAGATTCGTCAAGCTAGATTACTGTGCATCCTATGCGAATCGCTCTGGTTATTACTGAACTTGATCCGGGCGGTGCCGAGAAGTGCTTGACTCAGCTGGCCTGCTATTTGGCAGATCAAGGCAATGACGTGCGTGTGTTCGCGATCGGCCCGCCTCCAACTGCAGGCCAGGATCATTTTATCCTGCAATTGAAAGCGCATAACGTTCCCGTTGCTTTTGGAATTGGGCCTGGGCGTGTCCGTTCGACGCTATCGTTTCCCGGCGTGGTGCGGTGGCTGAGTCGTGAACTGCGCCAATTTCAGCCGGAGGTAGTGCAATCGATGCTCTTCCACGGTAATCTGCTCGCCGCGCTGGCGGTCGATCATCATCGCAGCCGCCTGTTCGGAGGCGTCCGTGTACGACAACCTGAGCGAATGCGTTGGTGGCTTGAACGTTGGGCAACTCGCCGTATGCGCAGTGTTGTTTGCGTAAGCGACGATGTGGCTGTGCATTGTGCAAAACAGGAGCGCATCCCTGCTCAGAAACTGGTGGTCATTCCCAATGGAGTTGACTTGCGTGCGATTCAGCAAGTTATCGAGACAGAGCGGAACTTCAGTTGGACCAAGTTCGGTTTGCCCGAAGATGCTCGCGTTATCCTCTTTGTAGGCCGGTTGCATCCTCAAAAAGGCATCGAAGAGCTGGTTGCGCTCAGCGACAAGCTCCTGAACGCTTTGCCAGAGCACCATTTAGTGCTGGTTGGCAACGGGCCGCTGGAAAGCCGCCTACGCGAAATGGCAAATGCCCGGACGCACATCTTGGGTTGGCAAGCGAACGTGCCCGCAATCATGCATCGGGCGGATGTACTCGTCTTGCCAGCTGGCTACGAAGGCATGCCCAACGTGCTGTTGGAAGCCATGGCAGTTCGATTACCCTTCGTCGCTTTTGACGTTGATGGCGTTCGGCAGCTGCTTGGCGATGCGTCAACTGCGTCAAGTCAAATTGCACCAGCTGGAGACTTTGATAAGTTCATCTCGTTAACGCATCAGATGGCGCTGGATGCAAATTTGCGAAACGCGTGTGCGACCAGCAATTACAGTCGCATCGAGTCGCACTTTCAGCTCAAAGACCAGTTGGCCGCTTACCTGAAATTGTATGCTGCTACGTAGCGGAATGCGTCAAGCATTTCGGCGTTCCCGTAGCGGAATGCGTCAAGGGCTTGTTGATTATTGCGCCACGGGCAATGTGAGCCGACGGCGCTAGCCGCGGGTGACCGAAGGAGCAATCGTTCATCACCTATAAACCCGCCAATGCAGAATAACTTCCCGTTCAACTTGCATTGGAACGAGCCAAATCCAAGCACGCACCAAACTTCGAGACCCGCGGCTAGCGCCGACGGCTCACAAAATCAACAAGCCCTCAAGCATTTCGAGAGTCCTGCGGCAGCCCTCGAAAACCTTGACGGTTTCCGCTACCAGTAATCGTTACTGATGAGTCACCAGCAGGCGGGCTGTGGTTTCTCGCAGCTGTGTTGCTAGGCCGAGCAGCTTTTGAGCTTCGGCGATATCGCCGCGCTGGTACAGGATGGCAGCTTCGTCCACCAAGCCTGCTGCGGCCTGGTTGAGGTGCGTGACCGTCTTCAATCGCAGCTTCATCGACTCGAAAAAGCTGTGGCTCAACTGTTCGGAAACCGGAGCCGAAGAGCCTTTCATCATCGCGTCCAGCGGTGCCAGCAGATCGGTGGAGGGAGACAACTCACCCACTGCATTTTTAACTTCGTCGAGGCTGACAATACTTGGAACGTTCAACCCAGTTGCATTCAAACCAGCTGCACCCAAGTTTGCGTTCTCAAGTGATGGAACGGTCGGCAAAATCTCTGCGGCTTCGGGTGGCAAGGACGGAGCATAAGTGCCTGCATCACCAGATTCTTGCAAACTAGATTCCTGAACACTTGTAAGTGGCAGGGGAGGCGTTGGCGAGTCGGATACGGGTTGCTGAGCAACTGGTGGGGCGTTTGGTTTTTCAACCTTTGGATCGCCTTGCTGTGGCGTTTCATCAGGCGG
>JANRMD010000598.1:0-4897 GCA_033761895.1 Pirellulaceae bacterium
CAAACTTCGGATCAAGGAGGGCGACGATGCAACGCTTCAGCTTGCCCGCTCTTGAGTATCACGTTGCTCATGGTTGCAACTTGTCCTGCCAGCAGTGTAGCCACTACAGCAATTTGCGTTTGGCCGGCAGGTTGCCAACGCTCGCCGACGCGGAGTCCGAGTACTCGCTTTGGTCGCATCGACTTAAGCCAGCGCGATTCGCGTTACTTGGCGGTGAGCCGCTGCTCAATCCTGCGATCTTGGAGCACATTCAGCTTGCTCGACAACACTGGTACGACAGTGAACTGATGCTGGTCACCAATGGATTCTTTCTGCACCGCTTCCCTGAGTTGCCGCAGGTCCTCGTTGACACAGAGTGCCAACTTGAAATCAGTCAGCATGGTACGCATCAATACTACCTCGAACGATTCCGCGACGTGAAAGCGATCGTGTGGAGTTGGCGTAAGCAGTATCCCAAGCTTCGCATCAACATTCGCAAATCGCACAAGGGCTGGATGCGTCAATACAACATCGTCGATGGCAAGCCGATGCCTTTCAATTCCGAGCCAGATGCCGCATATCGCGTTTGTATGCAGCGAACTTGCACCCAGCTAGTGAATGGTTGCCTAGCAAAATGCCCCGCACTCGCGTATTGGCCACAGCTAGAGACAAAAGCCCGCCTCGAATCGATTTCGGAGTGGGATTTGTTCCGTGACTACGAATCTTGCCCACCAAGCGCGAGCGACGACGAGCTTCGCTCATTCCTCGAAACCAAGTCGATTCCCCAGTGTGCGTTGTGTCCTAGTAGGCGCGTCGCGTTTCGTCATCCCAGTCCTTTGCAAAGGAGTAACTTGCAATGATTGATAAGTTCAAACCCAAACTACCTCGTTTGCCGTACCCATTCATTCCACCCTTCGACCCGCCGTCAGAACAACCACCGTATATTCCACCGGAGAGTTCTGGAGGCGACGATGAAGGATCGTCAAGCGAAGACCCGGGCCCACGTCCACCATGGTGGCCCGAGGATTGGCCCTGGCCGCCACCACCGGACGAGCCTGTGGTTATCGAAGCGCCGCCACCACTACCCAACATCATCTGGCCGCGGCTCCCACCAGATCATCCCTACCACCTGCCACCAGGTTATAACTATCCCGATAATCTGCCCGAAGGCCATCCAGGTCACTATTACCCTGGCATGCCACCGTATCCAGTGATTGCTCCATAATTCCATTCATGTATCTGCCTGTAAAACGGTAAGTAGTTGGTTCGTCAAGGGAGCCCAAGTTTGCACCGAACTGGCGGCTTCTTTGACTTCTCACTCAGCGGTTGAAACAATAATACAAACCGACTCAGATTATCCGGTCTCTGACACGACGAGATGTGCCGATTCGATACCGCTTTTTTGTTTGCAACATCGCAATTAAGCGAAGGACACACGCATCCTTCGAATCTACGCTGCTACCAAATAGCAAGCGATACTCAACCTTGAGCTTTTCCACTACATCTTCCAATCCAAACACGAAAGCAACAGTCAGAAAGTGGAAACAGCCTCAGTAACGACCGCGCCATGACGGTCGTTCGACAGAATCCCATAGCATTGGGACATACTAATGTGCGTGATCGTGTCCTTCATGGTCGTGCTTTATATCGCCACGATAGGATTTGCCACCTATCAAAACGCTGAGTTTCGCGGCCGCATGATCATGCTCGAGTTCTACAATCAATTCAGCATCTTGCAATGAAAATCGAGAGGACTTGCCGGATGGGTCACCAGCATCGGGGCTAGCCGCTAGCTTGAACTGCTCAGGCTTGCCATCGTGAACGAGATTGATTACCAACTCCTGCGCGTCGATCGGCACAGCCGTCTTAGCGGCGCTGTCGAGGATGTAAATCGTCACCGTTTTATCATCATGTACAAGCTCTGCGTGGTACTCCTCCTTGCCTAGTTCGATCAAAGTGCCATGGTGGGGACCTTCAGTCGGATGAGAATGCACCTCAACCGTGGCCGGCGGTGGCATGTCCATCGCTAAACTTGAATTCGACTCAGGCTTTGCGCCTGAGTCGCTTTGATTGCAGCCCAGAACGCCGCAAAGACTGACCAAAGCGGCGACAAGATACTGTTGTCTCAACATAGAGGTTTCCTTTGTGAAATTGGAAATTGATGGACTAGTGCTTGTGGGGAGCTACTTCGAATCCGTTCTTCTTTAGCCAAGCGCCGAGTTCATCCGCTGCAGCGTGTTCGGCAACGTGAACGTCTCGCCAAGTTGGAGCCCGGAACTTAACGTCAGAGTGACCCGCGTGTTTGGATACAACGACTTCGCAACCAAGCTTGCCGAGCATGTCAATGAATTGCTTTTCCTCAGCCGTTCCATTGCCGTGAATCGACTTCCAGTTCACCAGCCGAAATTCGACGACTTCTTTGCCTTCGGCATAAGAAGCATCAGGGTGGGCATGTGAGACGTCGAAACCGGAGCCTTTTAGCCATCCAGTCCACTGTTCAGCCAACGCGTGAGTTTCAATCGACATCGATTTCCAGTCCGTGCAACGATAGGTCAAATCGATGTGACCCGCGTGTTGTCCTTGCTTTACCTCGCATCCTAATTTTTTGACCATGTCTGCATGTTGCTTCGCCTTGGCTGCGTCATCAATATGCATCGTTTTCCATTGGACCAATTGAAAAGCAATGGTTTCCTTGCCATGATCGTGGTCGTGATCATGCCCCGCGTGTGAATGCGGATCCTTCGTATTCTGTGAGCGACTTGCTGGCTGGGCTTGAATTTGGCCAAACGCGGCCCCAGAGTTCGTACCTACCGCCAATAGTGAGACTAGGCATAGAGTGCAGTTAGCGATTCGAATCTTCATTCTTTTCAATCCTTTACGTGACTAAGTAAGCACCAATCGAAACACTCAATTGGCTTGGAGACCTACCTTTGCTTCCGACTCTTCATTCAGTTCGATGCGTTCTTTGGAACTACGGACAACACGTTCGGCTGAACGAAGCCCAAACAACCAAAACAATGCTGGGTGAACGAAGAAATCCAACATCGTTGAGCTAATGACTCCGCCCAGAATGACCGTCGCCACAGGGTAGAGAATCTCTTTTCCAGGCTCACCGGCTGCAAGCACGAGCGGTACCAAAGCGATGCCTGCCGTCAGTGCGGTCATCAACACAGGGGCGAGGCGTTCAAGTCCGGCGCGCACGATCATCTCCTTTGTAAAGCTCTCGCCTTCGAACTCCACCAGATGCAAGTAATGCTGCAGTAGCAGCACTCCATTTCGAGAAGCGATACCTGCGAGAGAGATGAATCCGACCATCGCTGCGATCGTGACGGTCTGTCCAGTCCAAACCAAAGCGGCGACCGATCCGATGAACGCCATAGGCAATGCCGCCATGACTTGCAGAGCAAGATTGACTGACCGGAACAAAGTGAACAGAACCAGAAACACACCCAAGAGTGCAACTGCAAACAAGATCGCAATCATCCGGCTAGCTGATTGTTGGCTTTGGAATTGGCCTTCGTAGGTTGGGTAATATCCAGGCGGTAGCGTGGCAACGACTGGCGCGATCGATTTTTGAATGTCTCTGACAACATCCACGACTCCACGGTCTTTCACGTTACATTGGATAACCACACGTCGACGCACGTTCTCGCGATTGACGGTATTGGGACCGCCCGACTCGTAGATGTTCGCAACGCTTCCCAGCGGAACGGTACCTCCTCCCGGCAAATGAATCGCTAGTCGCTTCAAACCTGCAATGTCTTCACGGTACTCGTCCTTCATGCGTACAACTAAATCGAATGTCCGCATCCCATCCAAGACCTCAGATACAATCGCACCATTCATCGCGGTTTGAACGTAGTCATTCACGTCACTTGCATTCAACCCGTATTGCGTCAGAGCAGCTCGATTGAGTTCGATTCGAAGTTGCGGGATAATCACTTGCGGCTCGATAAGTAAATCGGTGACACCCGCGACACCCTGCATCTTTGACTTTATCGCTTCGGCCTTTTGGCGAAGTAGATCGAGATCATCACCGTAAACTTTGATGCCTACTTGCGCCTTGACTCCCGATAGCATGTGAGAAATCAAGTGAGCAATCGGTTGCTCAACGGCAGTGACAATTCCTGGGATGTTTTCCATAGCTACCCGAATCTCGTCGAGTTGTTGCTCTCGTGAGCGAGGAGATTGTGGATCAAGCTCGATCAGGAACTCGCTCATGTTTACGCCTTCTGCGTGTTCGTCGAGCTCAGCTCGTCCAGTTCGGCGCACGAACCGTTGAACATCTTCAATCTCCTTCAGTGAGTTTTCCACGGTTCGGCAAATCTCATTGGAAGCCGACAATGATGTGCCAGGCGGGAGAACGACGTTGAGCTGAATGGTTCCCTCATTAAACGGTGGAAGGAAATCTCGCTCGAGTCTCGAAAGAAATAGGCCAGCAATTGCGACAAGCAACAGCGTTACCGACAGATTCAGGTAAGGCATCGCAAGGCTAAAGCGAATGATTCGCTGTCCCAACCATTTCAGCCCTCGCAAAACGATCCCATCTGCCTCGTGCCCCTTGGATTTACTGCTGCCCAGAAGCCAATAGGACAGGACAGGTGTAACCGTTAGGGAAACGATCAACGATGACAGGATGGAGACGATGTAAGCCACTCCCAAGGGTGCGAAGAGCTTTCCTTCCATTCCAGAGAGTGCGAACAAAGGAAGGAAGACCAGGATCACAATCATGGTGCTAAAAACAATCGAGCGCCGCACTTCGGCACTTGCCCGAAAGACAACCAGCAACGAATTGGCAGGATTTCCCGCGATGCGGTTTTCCTTTAGTCGCCTGAAGATATTCTCGACATCAACTATAGCATCATCGACCAGTTCGCCCATCGCCACGGCAATGCCACCAAGAGTCATGGTGTTGATT
>JANRMD010000599.1:0-3964 GCA_033761895.1 Pirellulaceae bacterium
CGCGTCTCCCAGATTTCGGGACCCTTGTGCGGGACACTCAATCGGTAACGCTGCGGTTCCTGTGCAACTAGGCCAGGCAAGTACTTGGCAAGATTTTGAACTTCACAAGGTCTGGCATCACGAGCTGCCAAGCGAGGGTATTTCCTCGGACGACCGTCACGTTTTGGCAGTGGTTTTCGCTGCAGTTTGGGCTTGCCAGCCCATGAAGTCTGGCGCAACCTCACCGACGAATGCCTGCTTGCGTCTATCAATTTCATCCAAGAACTTGCCATCTCGTCCATAGAGTTCATCAAACGTCCAAGCCTTTACCGAGATCCCGTCAGCAAGTGCCTCGTCGATCAAGGCCAGAGCAATCTGCGGTTTGGTAAGGAACTCTACTTCATCCGGAACATGCGTTTTTTTCGGCGTACCTTATCTTCAGCGAATCCTTCGGTAAGTACAGTCGCGCGTCGATCAAGCACTGGAATCTGGACGTCGCGAAGGAGAGCGCGACGTTGACGACAGCGTTTTCAATCTTCCCGCGATTACCGTTGTATTGGCGTTTGACGCAGACAGTATGGTTGCCACTCTTGGCCGTTCCCCACTCGTCGATGACACCGATCGCTTCGAGATCGCTATGCTCTGCCGCACGCATTCGGCGACAACGCCGCTGCACTTCGTTATGGTCCCACTTGATCGATTCGAGCAATCGCTGGAGCGTTCTGGGCAGCACCTTCTGTTTCAGGCGATCGCCTCGACGATCTTTCGCTGCAATTCCGAGTTCAATCCGCGGGCATACACCTCTAGCAAACACCGACCGTTCGATCCGCAAAAACAATCGGCAAAAATCGTCAAAAACTGGGCAAGCATTTTCCCAAGCGATGCGATATCTTTGAGCGACATTGAAGCGACCTACCGTGGTTTCGTCGTGGAACATTTCATTACACGGAGGGTCGTTTCTTTGTGGTACTTACGTCAAGACCGATAAGTTGTTGTCCCTAATGACGTTACATCAGCCACGGCAGTACAAGTGGCGCTGTCCAGCTAGAAGGATACCAAATGACAACCTTTCCGGCGAAAAGCCACTAAATTTCCCGAATAACCGACTGCGGTAGGGCGAAGGTGTGAAGAATAGCTTCCTTCTGAAATCCCACAATTTCAGGAAAGCGAATGCCGCTCAGTAATTGAATATCGAAAATCTCTTCCACGGCCGAATGAAATTCAATCATCGCGATCCTAGTTCCGCTCCGAAGGTCAATGACGGCGACACCACATTTGAGTTGGTCGCGAAGTTCGGCCACGGCTACCCCCGCCATGGCTGAAGTAGGCCTGATTTTTGAAAGCCCCACAAAGGCAAATGGTCCCGCGATTGCGAGTCCTCGTGTGAAGCCAGGAAGCTGAACCACTATTTCCCGTTTGCCAGTTCGTAGATCAACGCTCAACAAGCCCCCGATGCCAGACGCAAGGACCCAAAGTTTGTCATCGTGCCAACGAGGGGAGTGCGGCATCGACATTCCTTGCGAAATGGTTTCACCGCTCAAAACGTCCAGAATGCAGCCGCCCTGCGACTTACGCTCTCGCCAGCCGTCTTTAGTATCAGATATGCCTAATGCTGTAACGTACGCAGGCAGGTTGTTTCGCATGGCCAAGCCATTGAGGTGGCACCGGTCCTCAGCTGCGAGTGCCGTGATGAATGGAGGTGACCAACGAGGCACAAAACTAAAGCTTGGATCAAGAGTGCAAAGGCAGGAGAACCTCGTGCTAACGATCCACAACTCCTCTCCGCCACGTGCTATCTCATGAATGCCGATATCCCCGGTTACATGCGATGATCGCGGCAAAAAACAAGCGTCATGCGAATTGATCGGTGAAATTTCTCGGGCGATGTCGGGAGCATTGCGAAAGAACCATACTTCGCTACGTGTCCCCACGGTCAAGTGGCGGTCGTCAACCGCCATCCCCATCGGCTTATCAAGCGAGCGAACTAGAGTAGAGATTCCGTCGCCGGCGGCACGAATCGCCAACAGTTTATT
The DNA here is from genome assembly GCA_033761895.1 of Pirellulaceae bacterium. Taxonomy (GTDB): domain Bacteria; phylum Planctomycetota; class Planctomycetia; order Pirellulales; family Pirellulaceae; genus Aureliella. The sequence continues at coordinate 2,013 of JANRMD010000599.1, forward strand.
GGCTTGGTATGTGCTAACTAATAACGTCACTCCCAATTCCTTTAGCAAAGCGCTGAGGCTTTCGGATTGAGAGTAGCGAAATTCCACGGATTGAGACGCTGCAGGCCCAGACAAGTTCAAGTCAGTACCGAACGGACAATCTGAGTTGGCAAAGGTCATGATTGATCTTCAATCTAAGGGGCTCTTGCTTAGCGAGCGCCTAGCAGCAGCCAGACGCTCGCGCATGATGCATTCAACTGAGGCGGTCTTTATCGGCGCCGCTTTTTCATTTGCCCGTCGAACGGTTCGTCTGCCAGATCTTGAGAGTACATCTCGGAGAGCGCCGCATCGAATGCGCCATTGCTGCCACTCCAACTCCTCCCTGTGATTCCATCGTCGTTAACTATGGTTCCAATTCCTTGACTGTCCGTGATGATGCCCCGCACAGCGTTGGAGAGGAATACTGAGAACCATTCATCCGCTTCTTTCTTCTTGTCGCCTCGAATGACAACATTGATTATCTGGGTCCTAGTGTTCGGCGCGATGCGAATGACGCCGGATGACGCCACGTAGTCGCTATTACTCGTTGTGGCATTGCCATTGGCCGTTCGATAGTCGACGCGAACTTCTTGGGAATAGGCAAACGACAGGTCTACCGCAAAGCTCATCAACCTTGTGCCACTGTTGCCTTCAAGAATGCGCGCGTCACCGATGGTGATGCCGGGCACGTTGGTCAAACTGTCATCATTGACGATCGTACCCATGCCTTGGCTGTCACTAAAAACAACTCCATCTGCATTCAGCAGGTTTACAAAAAACGTCTCGTTCGCTTCTACCATTCCATCGGCGGACACGTAGGTTGTAATCATGGCCGTTTTCTCGCCCGGCGCGATGCTGATATAGCCGTCAGCGATATCAGCATAGTCGCCATCCACGGCTTTCGCCGTGCCATCAATGGTTTGGTATCCAAAGCTAACATACTTTCCACTTGCGGCTGACAGGCTTAGTTGAAATATGAAGGGGGTGGCCGCCAAGTCACTGCCTTCCTGCTTCGTCACGTCGCTAATGGATAGTGAGGGTGCAAGATCGTTGTCAAGAATGGTCACGATGCCTAACCCATCAATCAACTGTCCGCCTGAAATATTCGACAGTTCGACCGAGAACGTCTCGTCATACTCATCCAGAAAATCTCCGGCTATCGGCACGCTTACGGAACGACTCGTCACACCAGGAGCGAATACCAACGTTCCCTCAACTGCAGAAAAGTCAATTCCGGAGACTGCCGCACCACTCACGGATCTGTAGTCGACGCGTACCTCGCTAGTGTGCGTGCTGGAGAGGTTCACGGTGAACACTGCATTCACGCCGGCGCCATCCGCTTCCGTTACAGTCGCGTCCGCTACGCCAACACCTGGTATGCCAACCCAATTTCCATCGTTCTTAGCGGTTACCAAATGGTTCGATAACTGATCGATCATGGCCAGATCGGGCCGTCTGTCGTGATTGAAGTCGCCCATTTGCAGATCGATAGTATTTGAGTAGTACACACCGTCGTCTACGCTAAGTGTGTTTACCTGTGGAGCCGAAAACGTACCGTTGCCTTGGCCGAGAACGACATTGGTGAGGCGTGTGACAAATGGATCATATCCTCCGTAATAGCCATAACTGCGAAAGGTCACGTAGCTATTGGCAGACACCAAATCGATCTTGCCGTCGGCATTTACATCGCCGGTCACCACCGGCAGATGCCGCGAGTACACCGCGGGTCCAATCTCGATGGATGGCGTAAACCGTCCTGCACCATCGCCAGTTTGTATACGAAGAGCGCCTGAACTGCTCCTTAAAACGGTATCGATTTTGCCGTCCTGATTAAGGTCGCTAAGCAAGAGCGATGCGGTCATCCAAAAGTTTCCTTCACCCGAGCGAATTGGCGCACCAAGACCGCCGGCGCCATCTCCCAGTCCCACGCTGAG
>JANRMD010000600.1:0-14122 GCA_033761895.1 Pirellulaceae bacterium
ACTACGAGCATCCAAAATATGGTTTGATGGGAATGGGGTACTTCCATCTGCTGACCCGGACCAACGGGGCTTGGACGATACGGGCACACGACATGACCTGGATTTCGTAGAATGGCGGGTAACAATCGCATGCAACGGAGCCGGCGGTCGGGTCGGTTTTGAAATCAACGCATCTCGCGCCGGCCCGCTGATGCGTAACGTTCATCATTCGTGACACTATGCAACTAACATGGCTTGTCGGAAAACAGTTGCTCGAGGCATCCAAGCGGATTGACGACTGGATGTTTCAATTTGAAGGCGACTCAACACTCATCATCGAGTGCCTTTGGCGTCTGGTCGACACAACGCAAATCGTTGTTGCAAGCCTCGACCAAGGACAAAGATCGACCATATGGGTAAATCGCGCTGGAAACGACGAAATGGCCATTGTCTTTCGAGACGCTGGCCAAGAACTGATTCGCTGCCTGTATAATGCACGCATACACTCAGCCATCGTTCGGCCCATTACCAATGACGTTCAAATTGACTTCGACAATGGCATGTCGCTGCAACTCGTTTCTGATCGATCATCGTGCGGTGGTTGGTGCATGCAATCACCGAGCATAAACCTAGTGGCAATTGGTAGCCAACTGGCTCTCCATGCGAAACAGGCCGAACTGGTCAATGATGAACAAAGGGATGGACCGGAGTCGCCGAACGGCTGATTTTTCAATGGATGATCTTGCGCGGCGACCGCGGTCATCCCAATCGTTCGTCGTGTTAAGTTCGATCATGAATCCTGAAGCACTAAACCCGTATGCTCCGACATGTACCCCGGTTGTCACCGACCGAGATGCTACATGGTATCTATCGAGGGTGCGCACGTATTATGTGTGGATGGCGTATGGATTGCTGACATACTTCGGTGTTGGAATTACGGCAGGGTCAATCGGAGCAATATCGGATGGGTCCCTACGTGCAGTGGCACCCCTGTGTGTCGGGCTGGTTCTGTGGGGACCATTGTTTGCATGGTTGATCACAAGCCTGCTGCGTATTGGACATACATCTGACGAAGAATTCCCTTCCCACTACAGAAAAGCTCGTTGGCTTGGCATACTTGTAGGCGCCATATTTTTCCCCTTACTATCGATTCCTGCGTTCATCTCCGTACGAAGGCTTAGTCTCTATCGTGGCCTGAATGTGAAGCATTAATGCCGTAAGCACGACGAACCATCGGATGCACCTCAGCCGCGAATGGTGCGTTGTCACTACCGAGGCCCAATCCCTCGCGGCGAGGTGATCGCCGCCGTTATCGGGCAAGGGGAATCGCCAACAGGTCTACACCACGGTGGTACAACCTCGACGAATCCGCGCACTAACACCAACTGAACTTCAGCACCTTACGGTAGAACGCCTCCTCGCGTATCGGAAGCAAGCTCTCTGTCTTGAAAACACTTTGGCGGCTTCTGACTATACGGAAACGGCGCGCACGCTAGACACCGCATATATTTGGTTCAAAGACGACAAAAGATGGCAGCCGCTCTATGATTCCATACTGCGTGAACTTGCCAGAAAACAACATGCCAGCGATGCCGAATGAATAAACCAAAATGGCTTGAGCTGGTTTTGCTCGCGATCTGGACTAGCCCTCCAATCGTTGGAACTGCAATCGTTTGCCGTTATTTTCAAATGCCGTTTCTTGCCTATTGCTTCGTCGCCATTATCGCCTTGATATTGTGGTTTGTTACAATTCTGGGATGGGCGTGGCTGACGTCATCGCGAGAAGCAAACACTCGCGACAACAGGGAAGCCCGATAACAAAGCCATGCACGCCGAGCACGCGATCGGCCGTTTTTGACATGGTAGCTTTACTCGCGCGTGCCGGGTGATGGCTGCCGTTCGTCCAACAAGCTTCGTACGAGACAAGGCATGAAACCTAAATCGCTCAAGTTGTTGACCACAGCAACATTGCTGATTGTCTGCTCGTCACTCACGCTCGGATTGGCATTTCTAGGATTCATTTTTAACAGATCATCAGAAGACGCTACATTGGGGACAAATTCATCCGCAGCCGTCGAATTCGAATTGGGGCTCGGGATGGGGCCAAATTTGATGACACCACAAAGCTTCAAGTCGAACGACGAATTGATCGACATGATCAACGCCGAATTCGAGAATCGATGGATCGCTGGCCCGACGGTCACTCGACGATACATGTCTGCACTTATTGCCGGTGAGGGATGTAAATCTTACGTAGACTACGGTGATGGAAAGTGGGTACTAGTCGATCATGATACGACCAATCTGAACGACCCTCACGTTCCCGACGATCCATTTGGCGATGGATCTGGTTAATCCATTCGAATGATCACACTCGCTCCGTGAGGACCACTCTGGAGTTTGGACGAACCAAGGAATGCACCCAAGTCGCGTTGGCCGGTCGATTTTGCTAAACTGAATCACTCACGCGACTGGGTGATTCCGAACGTTCGACAAAAGAAGACAAGTGTGGACGACATCTTTGAACTACAGGACGGAAGACAGGTTGCGTTGATGGAGCTAAATCAACGTTACACTTACGAAGGCTTCAAAGACGGTTTCCCCACAATAGATTTTAATTCAAAATTCGTCGCACTACTTATCGCAGACCGCGAGAAATCGACGGAGCCAATTCTCTTAATACCAGCCGAGACCATAGCCGAAATACCAGGGAACGCCAACTGTCAGATGTTACCGGCCGTTACTTGCGACGGGCGGTTCTGTATGTATACACGAGAAAATGACCTCATCATGGCTGTATCTACTTTAAAGATCGTTTGGTTTCAGGAGAGATTTGCATTTCCAATCGACTCAACGATCCGCGAGCGGATTCGCGAAGTTGACTGGGACGGGTTGACAGAATGGCGCCCCCTTTGAAGGAGTTGTCGAACAATCCATTGCACCGAAGTTGCGGTCAGCCGCCAGGATTTTTAGAAACTTTACTGGCGCCACTCGGTGAATGGTGCCGTTCGTCGACTTACAAACCTTGAATCTGACACAGGCGATCTAATGGCTCGGCTTAACCGGATATTGTTGGCTGCCATCAACGACGCCGATGCTGACCGAATTAGCGAGCACCTGTCCAATCCCGAATACCAAATCCGGGCGGTCGATATGAACGCTGTCGCACTCGACGAACAACACGCCTTTCAACCACATCTTGTCCTTCTTGGCAATTTCCCAGAGACGTTCGATACGTTTGAACTCTGCAAATGCATCAAGCAGGACTCAATGTCTTTAGTTTTAATGCTGACGCCATTGAACGATGTCAAATATATCGAGCGCGCGGTCGAATCTGGCGCTGACGATTTTATCAGGATGCCTGTTAATCGAGAAGAACTCCGAAAACGTGTCAAGAGCCTCCTGAAACTGCGGGATGTTGTATGATGCTCTGCAATTGTTGGACAACTCGCAACGCTTGATTGCGACAACTACAATCGAGTGGCATTGCCCCGATGTGGCTTTGGCGCTATCGAAGAAAATGAGCTGTATTTGTATCGATACCCTAACAGTCATGGCGAAAATCAACGACGGCTACAAACACTGCTCGAATATCGAGAAAACCTCTCTGTATCACAGCGCGTTGCAAATATACGATTTACGAGTTCCGTTTCGGCGCTCTGCGCTTGCGCACTCGCGCTGGCGACGTTCGGCATCATTAACCGCCGCTCGAATTTCCAACCTAGTTGATCCTCAAAAACGACCGAACCATCGGATGCACCACAGCCGCGAACAGTGCGTCATCATTATCATTGCCCAGTCCCTCGCGGCGAGGCGGGCCGTTCTTCCTTCATAGCAATCGTCGGTTGTGGCAAAACGATTCGTAGCTATTGCGATTGTGTTTACGTGCCTACTTGTGGTCGCGTGGATTGTTCCTCGTATGACCAACTTATATTACCGATCTTTCGGCGATCATATCGTTCAGATATGGATCAGCGCAGATGATGCGGGATCAACCCAACAAAAGATTCATGGGAGTTATTTCCCGCGATTCGCCATCATGAGTGGGTACAACTCGGTCAACTTGCCGCCTAACTACTCGAAGCCAACATTTACGACTTTACTTGAGCCGGGTGAGGAAATTATTTGCATCTACGACAACAATAACTACGGCTTTCTCATGATTGTCGACCAATCGGACCATGACTGGTATGTTGGTGGTGAGTTGGGCGGTGTGAACATTCCGCCTATTGAGAAATGGTCACAACACTTCAAAACGATCAAGACTAAACACCCTGAAGTCCCATACTCAAACTACTTTCGTCCATTGCCAGATGAGCCCGATAACCATACGATGGGCCAAAGTCCTCAATAGCAGCGATTTTCGGTAGATTGCCAATCCCTTCGGACTTGGGAGTCGTTAGCGCTCGTCGAAAAACCCATGGATCGCATGGTCAATACTAAATCGATGCAGAAGATCCGCAAGCCATTGCGACTAAATTGCAATCAGCAGGGTAGCATGCGTTTCATTGTCAACACAGTTGCTGGTATTCTTTGCGTCCTTCTGGTCGGGTCGTTTGCTCTTTCATTCCTGCCTGCTTCTCGAATTTACTCGGTTGAGACGACGTTTACGTCTGCACCTGAATCAGATGAAGAGCTTCGCAAATGGCTTGCTGATCAACCTGGGGTCGTCGATCACACAATCCACTTAAGCCGACTAGACAATCAACGATTTGGATTAACGTTTATCATTTCCCAGAATTCATGGAAACGGCCTGCGTTCCCTGATATTGAATCCCAATGCTTTGAGCTAGGATACGATTTGTCGGGCCCATTTACCGATGCCCGATAGTCAGATTTTCATACTGTTTGCCAGCATTCCAGCAAACGATGAAAACGATCGCGATAGGCCCGGAATGGGTTTTCAAAGCTGGACCGTGCGCGAGGTGACTCCCAAAGGTCATGGCCGGTGCGGAATGCTCCGCCGAACCAAGCCAGATGAATTCCTCAATGAAGCCGCTTGCGGCATGGATTTGGAACCAGACATCCGAATTGCAGGCGGCGATGAAATGAAAGAAAACGCCGAGCGAATAGAGACGTTTGCAGAATTTCAGATGACACCGCCAGATGTAGTTCTGGTGACTGCGGCAACTTACAAGGTGAATTCACATACAATGGGAGATACTTCGGGGTTGCGAGCGAATTTTGATGACTTTCCAATAACAACGTAAATCAGGCAGAACCCTGCATTCCCTCGCTAACGCTTCGGGTTATGAAAGCCCGAAACACGCAACACCAAAAAGCGTGAGCATCGAAGCGTCAAGTGGCCGATTTGACTTTTCGCGACCGTGCTACTCAGCTCGATGAATGCAGGCGTTGGTCCATTAAGAGAATCTCATGTGGCCGTTTGACCAACCTCCAAACTGTGCAACGTTCACCACTCGCCATGTGATGACGCATCATAGACCGATCACACGTGTAGTTCATGATGCAGCAGATCATGGTTGGCAGTTTCTTTCCGACGAGGGCGCAAGCATGGAGGATGCTCTGCTCGTATGCCTGAACGACATCGTGGCATATGACCATACCGTTCTAGAGATTGCAGACCTTCCTCCCGGATGGATTGCGACTCGCGACCGGGTTGGATCGCCTTGGACGCGCGCTACTCAATATGCAAATGCCGCGCAGATAATGGTTGACTGGTCAAAAATTGGCAGCATAAGCGAGTTCTACGAAGTCGTCTTCAGGCAGTGCGAATCGCCCGATTGGCATGGCAGAAATCTAAATGCCATCGCTGACTCATGGATTGCCGGCGGGATAAATGCAGTAGGGCCTCCTTACGTTTTCATATTCTCCTCGCTTAAGCGAACAGCTCCCGATCTGTTACAATTCAGAGACGCCGTCCTCGGGATAGCGCAGGAATCAATCGACGTAAACGGTGGCTTACTCGAAACATTGGACTAGTGGTCAGACCTGAATCAGACCTGAAACGAATTGTCTGGATGCGCACTCGGTTGATCCAATGAACGGAAACGCTGGGATGCGCAGATTACAATAAGCCCTTAGCTGCTTTGAATTGCGTTGCGTTAACTGCTCGTGCTCACTGAACGCCAGCGATACCTGATCAATGCTAGAACCCAACCATCCAATCAATCGATTCCCGAACGCTTGTCCATGTTGCGGCTATGCCACATTGGACGCTCGCGGCCAATACGACATTTGCACGGTCTGCTGGTGGGAGGACGACGGACAGGACAACCACAATGCAAACATCGTTCGCGGCGGTCCGAATTCCCACTTGAGCCTGACTCGCGCACGCATCAACTTTCTGGCTACTGGAATTTTTCAGCCGTCGCGGACTGATCTGCGCGAACAGCAGCAACCTGTCGGCTCATACGTCCAACAACGACGGTTTACGTTCGACGACTGTACAGCAACCATTGCTGAACCAGCACTCGGCTGGTCATCGACAGTACGTGAACTCGATGACAACCCATCGCAATCTCTATATGTTGTTGGAGATCAGGTTCGTGTTGTATTGAACTATCGCAACACGACACCGAGAACGGGTACAATAGCTACTGCGGTCTGGCATCACAAACTCGGTGTCTGGCAATACCAACTTGTGGATGGCGCCGGCCACGAAGTTTCGAAGCGATATGAGGCACCGGATTTAGTCGCAACGACACGGACGTCAGGGGGCAATACGATGCAGTGAAGTGGCGATCGTTCGCGGCTGGACTGGGAAGGTGTACATCGTACCGATTTGAGCATCGAATTCTGTTTGAAGGACCGGTGCTGATGCTATACACTGATCCTTCATGGGAGCCTAACAATTCGCGAAGGAAAAAGCGATACAGCCGAGTTCCCGGTAACGTCGCGATCGCTTCGCACGCAACTCCTCAAACCGACTGACGCATGCGGTTCTGCTGCTTGCAAATATGGGAGATCTGAGATGAAAACAGTGTCGTTAACGATATGTATTTGCACGGTCTTTGTGATTGGCCTGCTGGCAAATGCCAATCACCAGCAAACGGAAGAAAATCGCGGGCGTGGCAATCCGCTTGCTGGAAAAGTCGTTATCTTAAATCCAAGTGCAATCACGAGACCACATGAAAACGCTCGTATTGAAGAGCTGGGCGGCAAGACGTTTGTGGTTTACCCCGTTCAACAAGAGGGCGAAGCAGCATGTGAATTTTGGACGGCAATAGACGACATCTCTCGCATTCTCATCTTTAACACGATGCAAGACGCAGAAGCATATGTCAACAACGCCAAGCATAAAGGCTGAGGAGACGACAGTTGACAATTTCGTCCCGTACTCCTGAGGGTATGCCGGGGAACTGCGTGCTTTGTGGCAAGGACTTTCAACTTGAGTATTCCGACCCAGGAAACGACGCGACATGTCCATACTGTGGACACCTGACAAGATTGTCGGCGGAATTGCTTGATCGTTTCAAATCTCTTCTTGAAGTTCGGCAGCAGGTATTTCTCGAAGAGATTACCTCTTCACTTGAGCTTAATGCCGTTGGGATCGATTCCCTAGAGACGGTAGAATTTATCATGGGGCTTGAAGAGGAGTTCGGGGTTTCGATCCCTGAGGACGAAACGTCAAAAATCCAGACTGTCGGGGATGCAATCCGATACATCCTTGAGCAACCGCGACGACAAACAGGTATGTAACCAAGTGCTCTGTCCACATTAGATTTTTTTGGGTTGAGTGAGCCTGGTGAGCTATTGTTCACCAAGAGTAGACTCCCTGATGCGAACAGAGTAACACGAGAGTCGCCGAAGTTGTACGGTTTAAGTGACGATCAAGTTGGGTGATCGGTAAATCGCCCTGGTTGAGTCGCAGTCCACTTGAAAGCATCTGCTAATTCAAACCGTATCACTTCAACAGATTTCCGTTTAGGACTCATGTATTGGATCGACCACCTTTGGTTTAGAATTGTCTCCTCCGTTTGCACTGGCACAGCCGGCACAGCCAGTGGCACTCGAAACCAAGAAGCACACCCCAGAACTAACTCATGTTGAAGCACCATACATCAACACTTTAGCATTGGTGTTAACGTTGTTCTGGTGGCAAGCTTTGGTGGTGTGCCACTGGCTGTGCCAGTGCAAACGAAGGAGTGATCGTTCACCACCAATAGTTCCCCCTAGTGCAATCAGTGCAACACAAGAGCCGCCGAAGTTATGCGGTATCAGCCACGATTAAATCGGGTGATAATTCAATCGGCACCTTACCATGGTTGAGTCAGTAGTCTCGAGTGTTTGATCGGATTTGCAGACTCCAACCTTATCACTTCGGCCGATGTTCGCATGAGACTAGTGCATTGGCTTGACCACCTTTTGATTCGGATGATCTCCTCCGTTTGCACTGGCACAGCCAGTGGCACACGAAAACCAAAATGCTCAGAGCCAAAATCTAATATGGACAGAGCACTAGCCGTGCACCGAAGTCCTAAATCTAGAACGTTGGGAGTGGTTACGAGTACGCCGCGGTTGACAGCAAACGTTGTTTGCGGAAGAGGCCAGTGCGAACCGCAACACTGAATATCGTGTCAATGCGACTATGGATGCTACTGTAACCCGACCGCTCTTGATACTCGACTTGGATGAGACGCTCATCTATGGGTCAGAGACACGATTGCATCGAGAGGCGGATTTTACGGTTGGTCCGTTTCATGTCTACAAACGACCAGGAGTTGACAGATTTCTTGTTACGGTGAATCAATATTATGATCTCGCTATTTGGTCATCAGCTTCGGGCGACTATGTGAACGGTATCGCTGCAGCATTCAGACCGATTGTCCGCGAATGGATGTTTGTATGGTCACGCTCGCGATGCGTCCGACGAATGTGCGCTGAGACATTTGAGATGATTCCGATCAAAGATCTCAAGAAGGCCGCGCGTCAGGGATTTCCTCTGGAGCGGATCTTTATCGTCGACGACACTCGCGAAAAGGTCTCTCGCAATTACGGAAACGCTATCTATATTCCGGAATTCGTTGGTTCAGACAACGACTGCGAGTTGCAGCAGCTTCAGAGATTTCTGATACACTTGCATAGCGAGCCAAATTTCAGAAAAATCGAGAAGCGTGGTTGGAGATCTCTACCACTGCTGGAATAACAAAAACCTAAATACAAAGCCGAGCACATGGAGCACTCGAAAACGCGGTTTGCAGGTCCTTGGTCTTGTTGGGTTTAATCCAGGAGAGGATATGGCAAGTGAATCAGAACTTGAACGACTGCTTTCTTGTGTCGAATTCCGCCAGGAATCTAACGAGGTTGAGGGCATCGATGAATTCCGCGATCTACTGGAAGTCGATCGGGCGGGGCGAGTTCTTCGTTTCTTGTGCCGGTCATTGCCAAAGCTCAAGGGGCAGGTGCGTGGCGGAATCGCTTTTGTCTTGGCCGAGCACTATCGCAAAACTGGTGCTGTGCAAAGTCTTCGCGAGCTGTTTGCGTCCAACGATGAATACGTTCGCGAGTCAGTGCTCAACGCTCTTTGGGGCGAACCGGGGTCCAATCCCGAAATGGGGCCTGCCATTGTGCAGATGGCGATTGATGCGGCAAATGATGCGTCGCCTGGAGTCCGGACGGAAGTCTCCTATGTGTTGCAGAACCAAAACGCTTGGGGCGTTGATGTAGCGGCGGGAATCGGCACGCTGCGTTCATTGCTCAAGGATCCCAACAGCCGAGTACGCCATCAAGCTGCTTATGCGGTTGGAAATCTCGCTAAAAGTAAACGGGACATGACTAGTTGTATTGCTCAGTTGCGGCGCAACGTGAAGCACAAGGACATGTACGTGCGGGAGTCGAGTGCGTGGGCATTATGGCAGTTGTCGCGTTACAAGCACGATGTATCCAGTGCAGTTCCAGAACTCGTATGGCTGTTGACTGACACCGAGGAATACAATGAGCCACGCAAAAAGGCGGCAGGCGCTTTGGTACACCATGCAAGGAAGTCGCCGGAGAATACCAAAGTGGTTAAGGCGCAGGTGCAATCGGTGGTGCTCGACAAGAGTAGAAGAGAAATTAGGAAGTTCATTGAGGAGCTGGCAGCCTGCCCGCACCATGGCACAACCTGACCGCTTCAGGAGGGCAATCAAAATCTAATGAAAAACCTATTAGTGCAGGGTGTAGCATTTTTGTTTATCGCGCTGACGCCTTACGCGAGTGTAGCTGCTTTTCCGATTTATCTGCTAATTAACATGGTGCTGAGGCCAGCCGCAATTGTTGCGTTGCTTGTAACCTCGCGGCAGATGGGGAATCGCCTGGAGTTTGATAGGACTGGCTTTGCCGGCCGATTTTTTCAAGTCTGGTATTGGGGTAATGTTGCGCTGGCGGTTCCCTGTATTGTCGTAGTCTGTTGTTTTTGCGTTTTGGATTCCAGCGTGGGGACCATGTTGTCGATCGGCGTGTGGCGATTGAGCTTGATGACGGCACTGGTCGAATTGACCTGTTGATTGGCCGCTCGAAGAAAGCGGACAGCCAGAAAACAACGAGAACATTGTTGGCGTACATTCTTTTCGATCCAGTGCGATCCTTTGACAAAGTGGATTTCTCAGGTGGCGATGGTTTAGATGTTTCGGCGACAAACGTCACGTTGAATGCGCAAGGGACAACTAGCTTTGGTTATGGATCGATCTGGAATCGAACAAGTGATTCAATGGCTATTCAGGATAAAGAGTTTTCGCGACGAAACGGCTATGTATTCGTGATCTTACAGGCGAATCCTTATGCTCAAGATATCATCCAATTGCCCGCAATTTGTGATACGACGGACGTAAATGAGGTTATCCGTTTTGCAAAGAATCAATGCGAAGCACTCGGTGAGACGCGACTTCGTTCGCTGCGACTGAAATGAGTGTATTGCGGTAGTGAGAATCTGAGAGGGGGAACTAATGCAAGAGCGGTCTCTTAAGGAAAGTTCTCGAAGGGATAGCTGCTACAATTGAGACAATTGTGCGACATTAATGTTTCGGGCGCCTGGTTGCATGGTAGCGTCGTGTTTGTACTTGGTGAAAGTGATGTTATGGCTATGAGAGATTGGTTCCGCCGCAAGCCGGCGCCGGAGAATGTGGGGCGATCTAAGGGTGGTTCGCGGATGATCCAGTATGGTGACCGGGACGCGAAGCCCGAGATTGGTTTTCTGGAAGAATCGACACTGGCAAACACCGAAGCCCGCGAGCGCATCTATGCGGAGCTGTTTGGCGAATCAGATACGGTGTTGCACGAGTTGTTGCCTTTGATACCGCACATCGATGTCTATCGATTTCCGCCCAACAGCAAACGCGACTACTTTACCTTTGTAACGGGTGGTATGAGCGATTTACCGATGAATGCTCCGCCTGGAGTTGGAACGGATTATCAACGTGCGGAAATTGTCTTTTATTCGACGGAGAGTCGAGACGACTATCTCGAACTACTGAGGTATTTGGCTCATTTTGTGCACGACAATAACACGTGGTTGCATTGGGGGCACACGATGCCCAATGGCCAACCGCCAGCGCCGCTGTTTGGTACTGTAAGCCTAGATACTCTGTTTTTCATGCCATCCATTGTCGAGCCGGATTCAACGTTAGGTGACCGGCTCCAGATTGATTCTGCACCGGTTCATCTTATTTGGTGCGTTCCGATCACCACAGCCGAGTGCCAATTGAAACTCGACGAAGGGACAGATGCTCTTTACGATGTGTTCGATGCGAACAACCACCCGTTTGTATTTGCGGGTGATCGCCGGAGTTATGTTTGAAAACGCAGAAGACCGAAATTGAACAACGCGGAGACGCGTGTCACTTAACCCAAATGAAGATTTCTGACCGAAACCAAAAGAACGCTTATCGATGTCACGATCATGCCCGACTCTTGATCGCGGGCACTCGGATTGCCTTCACTCTGTTTGCCTTCACTCGGATTGCCTGTACTCGGATTGCCTGTGCTCTGGCTGTTCTGTGCATTACTGGCTGTGAATGGGAAGGCCGTGTTTCTACGCGGCGGCCGACGATCGCTGCCGCGGAGAAACTTGCAATCGCCATTGAAGATACCTGGGTGCCCTACGACCGCATTAATCGTCGCAAGGACGACTCTAGCCCAATTACAGTGCGGTTGGATCCCTCATCTAGGCGTTATCAGATTTCTTGGCCAGGGTTGGAGCGTTTCACTGTTGAGGCATCAGCAATTCCCATCAAAGACGCGCCTGAGTATGTGCTGGCAGACATAGAACTCACGGATAGCAAGTCGCAAGAAAATGCCTTCCGGATGGTCCTTATCCATGTCAAAGACGACCAAGCGTGCCTGTGGTGGGTCAGTGACAAGAAGTTGAAGAAGCACGCGGAGGCACTGAATCTCAAGATTGAGTTTAAATGTTGTTTTCCGTTCGGTACCACAGTGGATTGTGAGCCTAAGGATCTACTGCAAGCCGTGCTTTTGAATCCCCAAGCAGTAGTTGGTGAGCCTGAAGTCTTCTATCGATTGCATGGCAAATAGCGGCTTTTCTCGGTGATGGCCAGCGAGTTTACTTGGAAGCCTGACTTTTCGGCTAAATGCCCACGCTAAAGCAAGGTCCCGCCCTGCCCGTTCGGTTCGCAAGCCGGGCTTGCATACCGAACGGGTGGGCGGAAAATCTCGGTCAACTTGTAATCAGTTCGTGGATGACTTCGCCGCTGTCGAGTGCGGGGACTGGGCGGCCGGTGTGATCTAGAAAATGAACTTTGGGATCGACCCCGAGCACATGATAAATTGTGGCGTGGATGTCGCTGGGGGTTATGGGGCGATCTTGAGGGACTTCGCCCTTCGCGTTGGTTGAACCGACGATTTGACCACCCTTGACTCCTCCGCCGCCCAGCAAGCAGAACATGGCTTGTCCCCAATGATCTCTGCCAGGCGTGCCCATGCTTAGCGGTGCTCCGCCGTTGCCACCATCATTCATGCGTGGCGTCCTACTGAACTCGCCGCAGAGCACCACCAGCACTTTGTCTTGCAATCCGCGTTGGTGCAAGTCTTCGAACAGAGTCGCGACACAGCTATCGACTTTGGGCAGGTAGTTCTCCATCCCCTTTTGCAAATCCCAGTGATGGTCCCAGCCACCAAAGTGAACGGTTACAAATGTCGAGCCAGCTTCGACCAGTCGTCGCGCCAGCAGAGTGCTCTGGCCCCAGGTGTGACGGCCGTAACGATCGCGAAGTTGCGGATCTTCGGATGCAATGTCAAAGGCTTTGCGCCCCGCATCGCCAACGACGAGTTCGTAGGCTTTCTGTTGAAACTGGTCCATAGAGTCCGTTGAGCGAGTCTTGTCGACCACGCGTCGCAGGCCATCGATGGAAGTTAGCAAACTGCGGCGATCTTCCAAGCGATCGACCGTCAAACCGCTGGTAAGGTTAAGGTTGGCGACTTGGAATTTCTCGGCATTGGGGTCTCCGTCGGTCTCAAACGGATTGTGTTCCAAGCCGAGATAGTTGGCGCCGAAGTAACCCGGTCGCAGACCAATACTGCTTGCGTAGGGTACAGCCACATGTGCTGGCATGCCTTCGCGGCGTGGCCCGCACATTTTTGTCGCGATAGCGCCTAGGGACGGATTGCGTCCGCGCGTGTTGGCACCACTCACTCCGCCACGACTGGTGAGCATGTAATGGCCAGCGGTAAAGTGATCGCCTTGGTCATGATAGAGTGAACGCACGATCGAGAATTTGTCCGCCACTTTGGCTTGCAGTGGAAACAGCTCTGTGATTTCGATGCCTGGAACGTTGGTGCGGATTGGGCGCCAGATGCCTCGGTATTCGGAGGGGGCTTCTGGCTTCATGTCATACATGTCCATATGCCCTGGGCCGCCGTCGAGCCACAGAAGAATGACCGAAGTGTCTTTGCGATTCACTCCGTTTTGCGCGGATAGTTCTTTGGCGCGGAGTACATCGGCAAGCCCAACGCTGGCCATCCCCGCCACACCGACTTGAACGAAGCTGCGTCGAGATATTCCATCGCAATATCTGTCGGTTTTACCTGCTTCGATTCTAAACATCGCCCGCCTCCGCTTGAGGTTTTGCCGTCATGCACCGCTACAATACTCTACACGCCACCCTTTATCATAACAAACTTGCGGCCCGAAATGGAACAGACAAATGGGTGCGGTGTTTGACACTCCTTGCTGATCGCCACCGAGTTT
>JANRMD010000601.1:0-16572 GCA_033761895.1 Pirellulaceae bacterium
CCTTACTTGCTTCGCCGGAAAGATCCACTGGCGAATCGGAGAGCGGCACATTGAGCTGTATTGGAACAACTTGATCGAGAAATCTGGCGATCACTACATGCTGGCCGCGTCGAACTATCTGAGCTCGATAAAGTTCGTCGATTTGCACTGCCGCAGGGTCGGTTGGACTTAGTACTGTCCACGCGGTCACATCTTCTTCCGGACCATCATCAAATCTGGCAGTAACCCTAATCTGCACCCTGGCGGGCAATTGTTCACAGAGGATACGACGTGGCTCGACTGCAAAGCTCGTTAGCTTGCGCTGTCTGCCTCGCGGCGCACCTGCCCTGATCCAGCTCAACAATCGCTGGGCGGATAAGCTCCCTTCCTCGATAACGGTCTCGCCACCATGCTCAAGCTGTCCCGCAGGTTTTGCATAAATCAAACTGCGTTCGGGATTGGCCGAGTTGATGCGTCGTCCTTCGAGCGTTTGGACAATCGCCTCATAATCAGCCGCAGGATCCGCACCCAGTAACGAGAGATGGAATCCGCCGCGCCCCGCCGCAGCCCCATGGCACGCACCGGAGTTGCAGCCGGCTTTGGTAACCAAGGGCATGATCTCAGTATCGAAGTGCACTGTATCAGCATGCGTTTTATCAGAATGCGCTTTAGTAGAATGCGCAGTATCAGAGTGCACCGTTTGTGGTACAGCTAGTACAAGCATCAAGCCGATTGCTGCAAGAATCATCAGCGTCTCTCAGTTTTTGGCGACTCAGCCTTAGGTTTGTTTTTGTCCTCGGGTGCGTCTGTCCGCTGCTTGCCGTATTCCTTTGCCCATTTCGCCAGGTACTCCTGAGCCTTAGGAGTGCCATAACTTTCCAGTTTCCCATTGTCGACAATGGTATTGGCGATACGTCCTACTTCTTTACGGACCGCATCATTTTCAGCTGCTTTGTCTTCGATTGCCTTGGCTGCTTTCTCAACATCTGCTTCGCTAGCCGTTAGTCGAATCAAGGGAGTTAGAAGTGGCCTTAGATTGGGCGCTTCATTTTGCGGAGACTCACGCCGCATATCAGGCATACCGGGTAGCTCTGACAACTTGGGGACTTCGCCGCCAGCGATATCGACAACACTCTGCAGAATTTTGGGTAGATCCACCTGCAAACTGGGCTGTACAAGCGCAAAGTTAGCTGTGACTTTGCCTTCTTTGCCAACCAGAATTGTGAGCATCACATTGCGATTCAATCCGTAACTCCCCGGCCCCTCGCGACCCTCAAGCGAAATGCCCGTGGGAGCCTTGGGAGTAAGTGCATGCCGCATCTTCTTCAATTGATTCTCTGCCGCAGTTGCATCATCATCCAACCATACGACACCTGTCGCGAGTCCGTCGTTCGCACGACTGACCGTATACCCCGACAGGATTCTTGTCATGCTAACCGATTGCCGATTGACATCATGCACAAAAATCAGCACGATCGGTTTTCCATCAGCCTGCCCGACAAAGTCCAGATCTTTGCCTGCTTCATCATCGAACACGCCGCGCACTTTGAACGAATTCAATTTCTCTCCAACTTGCGGTCCTGAAAAGAGCTGCTCCTGGGCTTTGATGGAAGCATTCGAAGACAGTCCCAAAACCAGAACTGCAATCACTCTGAAGAGCTGCGATGTGCGATACATGTCTAAGTCCATTCGCGGTGCGTGTTTAGGCAAGTGAATTACATTGCTACGACTATTCTAAGCAGAGATGTCACTCTAATGCTCTGCCCACATTAGGAATGCGGGTTGGATTTATCAACCGATGTGCGTTTGCACCGGTTCCCCCCGCTAAAGCGGGGCGATCCACGGGGAGTATGAGCCGTCGGCGCTAGCGGTCTGTTTTCTTAGTGAGCCGACGGCGCTAGCCGCGGGTGAACGAAGGCCCAGTCGTTCATCACATTTAAACTTGCCAATGCAGAGAAACCACCAGTTCAACTTGCATTGGAACCAGCCAAATCCATGCACGCTCCAAACTTCGAGAACCGCGGCTAGCGCCGACGGCTCACTAAATCAACAAGCCGTCAAGGCTTTCGGGGGCCGCCGCAGCACTCTCGAAATGCTTGACGCATTCCGCTACCAGGGATCCGAAATGCTTGACGCATTCCGCTACTAGTCTGGCCTCGACTTACGCCCCTTATTCCTCTGACGCTCTGAAATCCGCACCGTCACATCATCCACATTGCAGAAATCAAGTCGCAGTTTGAGCGCTCGGACTTCATCTGCGCTCAGTCCGCAGCCATGAATACGTATTTGATCCAAGTACTCAAGTTGCACCAACTTTTCCAGAGCGGCCGCTGAGATCTTGTTGTTCTCGAGATTTATATTCTCCAAACCCTTCAGCTTCAGTAAGTGCTCAATGCATGCGTCCGTAATCTTGGTTCCGGCGAGGTCAAGTGTGGTAAGCGATTCCATTGAGCTTAAGATCGCGATCGCTTCGTCAGTCACGTCGGTCTCGTTCAACCGTAGTGTGTAAAGTTTGAGATTGCGCAACTTTGCAATCCCCAGATCTGAGATCGTGTTGTTGGTAAGGCACAGGTCTCTTAGCGAACCGAGTTTGTCGATTGCCTCAAGGGCTGCATCATCGATATGGCTGGTATTGACATCAAGTAACAGAATAGCGGGCAGCTCAGAAATTTCTCGGGCGGACTCAAGCGAGAATCCGGTCGTTCCCAGATACAGTTGTTTGAGGTTAGGCAGCTTACCGATCCACCTGAGTCCCATAGCGGTCACATTCTCGGTTTCCCCAAGCCCAAGTATTTCCAGCGTAGCGCACTTGCCGATGGGCTCAAGATCAGCATCTCGCAGGGTGGGCAGCCGTTCTAGCATGACGTGTCGCAGGCCAACGATTTCTGGCAAGAGCTTTAGTATGGCAAAGTCCTCGCCGCGATATCCGCTTAAATTGACATACGGAATCGCATGTACCTTGGCAGGCAATCGTTCAAGTGTGTTTAGTTCGATGTCCTCCACATCCGTTGTTATACGAAGCAACGCTCCGTTAGCGAGCAGCTCTTTGGCAACCTCACGCGACCTCTCATGATGCTTGTCGATTTCTTTCCATCGAGAATCTGCCCGAATCAGTTCCAAATCTGGGTCAGCTCGCATACTCGACAAGTGAGCATGCCCGGCATTGAAAATCTCAGCTGCAATCTTCATCGCCGCTGTTTGCAGCTGGGCTTGTTTTTCATTCCATTGTTTTTGCTCGGGCGTGTCGGCTTCGCCACTCTCTGAGAGGCTGTCGGCGGCACGTCCAGCAGCCAGAGCCACTTCAGCATAGCAACTTGCGAGTGCAATATATTCCTGCGGGTTTTCGCGAGGCAATGCTGCCAGTGCCTCGAGGCTATCCACCGCTTCATCGACCGCGTCCTCCTCACATAGGATGAGAATTCGATACGTCAAGATTTGCTTTTGAAAAGGGACTTCCTCCTGCAAGATGTCCTCTAATGGCAAGGTCGCGCGATTTATAACCTTCAACTCGTGAACTTGCTCGGCCACAATCTGCTTTAGGGTTTGCTTGTAAGGGCGACGCGCCTCCCCAAAGTCGATTCGGCCCACAACTTCCAAAGCCGTTTCTAGAAATTGTTGTGCGGTCGCGGGATTGTCTAACTCCAATTGCAGATCGGCCAAATCACACAATGAGTAAAGCATTTGCTGCTGGATTTCGGGTTCACTCGGATAGCGTTGCGCTAAATCGACGGTGATTGAATGCTGTTTGTCTAAGTACTGCAGAGCTTTTTCCATGTCGTCGCGCGCCCGTTCTATTTCGGCGAAATGACTGTAAGTTGCTCCGAGTTCCAGCTGTGCTAACCAATCATTAGCATCCTGAGCCAGCGATTTTCTCAGCGACAGAACTTCTTCAAACATCGGAACTGAAGATTCGACATCCTCTTCCATGGCCAGCACCGCCAGCCGCTCGATGGCCGTTGAGAAATCCCTTTGCGTTTCGCGATCATTTGGATTGGCTTCATAGATAGACTTGAGCAAGGAATGGGCTTGGTTGTAGAGGCTTTGGATTTTGTTTTCTTCGCTTTCGAGCATCGCGTCAGCGCGCTTAATGTAGATCCACGCCAAGGTCCGGAGGGCTTGGGCATCACTGTTCTGAGACTGTGTGAGCTTTCGCAGTTGCTGCTCAGCTTGAGCGCGACTGGACTCGGCTAAGGCTTGGATGCCTTTCGTTTCATAGAGGTTTGCGAGCGTAACTAGATTGTTCGCAGAAGCCCGCACCAGTCGCGCGTCCTGCGCATACTCCTTCAACCGCCGTAATTCGTCCAGCACACCTTGGCATTCTTCAAAGTAAGGAATAACCTCAGTTGAAGATTTCTTTTTGAGCAGTTCCGATCCCAACAGTGTGGCAATCTGCGCATGGCACAGACGAAAATCAAATTCCGCTTTGGTCATCGCGGAATCCGATTGTCTCTCCGGAAACTCCCGAGCAACCTTCAGCGCCTGCTCGAGATTTGCGATTCCCGCATCGACCTGCAAGGTGTTAATCTGAATCTCCGCAAGTTGCCGCAGGGAGTCAGCCAGAATGTACGCTACCGACAAATCTGTGTTCGCAGTCTCAAATAGCTCCCGGCTCTTTCTCGCGTTGAATTCAAGCAGTTGACTGGCCGCAGGCAACATGCCTGCTTCTTTTCTCGCCGTGGCGAGAGTTTGACTGATGGTAAGCAGTTGTCGCAAACGGCCTTCGTGCGAGCCGACTTTTTCCCACTCAGCATCAATTTGTTTACCGGCTAACTCGAGCAAGGCTTGCGCAGATCTCAGTGGGGTATCGATAGACTGGCTACTCTTGCCGGCTGTATCCATGAGAGGTTCAGCCAGTGTTCTGCGCATTTGGCGAAGTCCCTGCACCTCCCTCCGATTCGAATGTAAAGTAGGATCCTCTGCAGGGTCCGTTTCGACGATCGCCGAGAAACTACTTTCTTCAACCTTGCCAAGCCCAACCACGGCGCGCGCAAAATTGATCATTACAGCTAGTGAGTTCAGGGTCACTTTGTCGGAATCTGTGAAGCGTGGATCAATACGATCCATCTTGTCCATAATGTCTGCAAACAGACGCTGACGCACACGGTCTGGTTGCAGTCCACTTTCGAATCCGTCTTGCATCTGTTGGATGACGCCACTCAGCGTTTCGACGACAAGTTGACTTTGGTTTCTAGCCACCTCTTCGTTCGCCTTCGAAGCTCGCAGCGCTTCTTCTTTCTCTTCGTAGGCTGTGGTAAGCAAACTATTTTGTCGTTGAGTAAGCACCGAGGTTAGCAGCAAAAAGGCGACAACCCCAACTGCCGCCACCGAAATACCAGAGACCAGCGAAGGATTCTTGCGGGCAGAACGACGCGCTTTCGTCCACCATGTTTCTCGACCAGCCGATACGACTTCATCATCCAAGAAGGCTTCGATATCGGCGCGAAGTGCGTTCGCCGTTGGGTAACGCTCATCGATCTGCCCCGACATCGCCTTGCCGCAGATCGCATCCAAGGCTCTGGGGACTGAGGCATTAAGTCCACGAGCTGTGGGGAGTTTCTTTAGCAAGATATCGTCAGCCAACTGCTGTGCGGAGATCGGAGTATCGCCGCTAACAGGTGGCTTGCCAGTCAGAATTTCAAAGAGGATCGCCCCGAGGCTATACACGTCCGACTGCGGACCGAGCGAATCAAGCGCCCCTCGCAATTGCTCAGGAGAGGCGTATTGTTTCGATCCAAGAAACGAACCCATACGAGTCTGGATGTTGCCATGCACATCCGCAGGGATCAACGGCAGCTCACTCTGAACAGAGTATTGCTCAGTGGCAGCTGTCTGATTCGGTTTGTTCTCGAATGGACGAGCCAAACCCCAGTCAACCACTAATGTTTCGCCATACTTACCGAGCATGATATTGCTTGGTTTCAGATCACGGTGAAGGATTCCACGATTGTGTGCATAGTCCACCGCTTGGCAGACATCGATAAATCGCCGCAGCAGTTTTCGCAACGCCATGCCATCGAATTCGGTTTCTCGCTTGCTGACCGACTCATGAAATGCACCAATGCGAGTTCGTAGGTCCTGCCCCTTGATGAATCGCATGGCGTAGTAAGGGCGTCCTTGACTATCCTTCCCCAGCGCGTACACCGGGACAATACTTGGATGCTCAAGCTTGCCCGTAACCGAGGCCTCGCGCAGAAACTTCTCGCGATAGAGTGGTTCGTCTGCATACTCTGCGCGAATTTGTTTGATGGCTACCGTACGCTCAATCTGCCGATCCTCAGCAACGAAAACGACTCCCAAACCACCTTTGGCATGTTCATGCGTTAAATGAAATCGTTCTGTTAAGTTCGAAGGAATATTGGTCGCTTGCCCATCGCTTGACTCCTGCGACGGAATGCTGCTGTCGTTTGCTCCTCCCTTGGTATCAAGCAGAATAGGATCAATCTTCTCGAACGCTTCCCAGCTAACCGCTACGGTTGCCAAGGACTCTCCCGCTAGAACTCGGCAATAGTTAGCTATCGCCTCATTGGTTTCCTCAGGCGCGAACATCGGGTAGTCATGGTTGGTTGTCCGCCTTACATCCTCGCCTTGCTGCTGCCGGCGAGACATATCGAACCAGACCAACTCCTTAACTAACCTAGCCTTCTCACTAAGTGATGCTTTGGCTAACTGGCTCTTGCAAAGCCTGGAGAACTCAGAAGCATGCTCACTTTCAAACTCCCTTTGCAACTGGGCATAACGGTTCGCGTCGAGCATTGCGTGTCGTCCTGTAGATCAATTGCAGTAGAGCTTTCGCCCAGGTAACTGGATGGCAAAGGGAAAACTAGAAATCATGTTTTCCTTCGGCTGCAGCACTTTATCGTAGACCTGCATGGGATTGACCTGACTAAGATTGGTAACAACTGCATAGCCGGGATTAAGCAGTTGAATTGCTAACTGGTTACGACTGACTTCGGCCTCCGTCCAGCCGGCAATTACGATACGGTTTCCATCTTTCAATTCGGTACAAAAACAATCTTGCGCATCGGTCGAACGTTGCCTTCCCATATACGTACATCCGCGCAGTGAAAACACGTTGGTCGCTTGCTTGGTTTGACTATCAAACACAATGCGGACTTTGCGATGCTTTCCACTCGGGCGAAAAGTCAGATTGACCCCCAAATCGATGTAGTGCGATACACCAATCGCGTCTCCCCAAAGATCCCTGCACAAAAGTTCGCACATGACTAAGTCATGCAGACTGGATTCGAAATCGGCGGCACTTGCAAACAACGACCGAAAACTATCGAGCCGGGGGATCTTCAAGAACTCAGCCAGCACTTCACTGCTCGCCAAATGTTCTGCAATGCTAGGCAAGTGTTTGTTCCAAGCCATCCAACTGCGTTCAATCGAAACCTTGATCAGTTCGCTTAACAGCTGCGAATTGGTCAATTGGGTACAACCATTCTGCGACAGGAAGCGCACGATCGCCGCGCTATCACAGCTTTCTCGCGACCATTCGGAATCGAATCGTTCGCAGAGATCGTCAATTTCGCTATTCGCAATCTGTGTCATAGGTTTCTCATTCAATGGCCACTATGTCTTGACCTAACTAAGTCAGGTCCAATTCATCCACAATTTTTATCGCCTCTTCTTCGACCTTCTTCCAGCAACGCGAAACCGTTTTCGTGGATTTGCCAAGCCGATCAGCGATTTCTAGGTTGGAAAGACCTTCCAATTTCCCGGCAAGTACAACCAAACAATCCTCGTCGAGCCGCTCGGCTAACTTCTCCAGGGCAATGCCAACCGCTGCTCCATCCTCGTCTGTGGGAGAACCGATATCCGCGACCAGTTCCTCCAAGGATGGCAAGTCTTCACCAAGTTGCATTTCGCGGCCACTATCCCGTTTTTGGGCTTTGTAAAAGCGCACCTTTTTGCGAACTTTATTCAGCGATATCACCACCAGCAACTTCCAAAACTCCTCACTCTGCTCGATGTGCAGTTTCTCCTCACGGGCCATCCGTATGACAGATCCGAGTATGCTGATAGCCATCTCGTCAATGCCAACTTTGGATTGCAGTCTAGTAGACATGTTGCGCTCCGCCAGTCGAATCAACTTGGGGAGATAGTCCATCAGGATTGTGCTTTCGCCGGGTAAACTCTCCTGGTTGCTCATACTGCCTCGATCGATATCTAGTGTGACCCTTGACTAAAAACTAGGCGTACACTGTAGTCGATACCGCTGCTTTGGCAATTCTGAGCAAAGGATTTTGATCTATGAAAAACTATTGAAACATCGACGACTCCATAATCGAAAGGACGAAAGGCGCCGCTGCGACAATCATGCAGGATGCCATGACTAACATGGTTGGTAATGCCATCGATGCTTCCGCCCTACCCACTTCCTCCTCCATGTGCCTCAAGTGACTCACGCGTAATTGTTTGGCCAACCGCACAAAACTGTCCGACGCAGGCGTTCCGTGCTGATGAATACGCGCCAACACGCGAACCATCTCGTCGAACTCAGGCAAACCAATGCTCTCCGCGGTCGACTGAAGCGCGGTTGCCATAACTTGGCCACGATCCAATTCGTTGCGAAGTCTCTGAAGATCTTGACACAGCGGATGATCCGGGAAATCTCGAATGACGGTTTCGATTCCCGTGCGAAAAGTATCGCCAGATGACATAACCGTCGCAATGCAATCCATCGCATGCGGCAGAAACCTGCGCACAGCCCGACGCCGCCGCTCACCACGACTAACCACCGCACCTCGCCACAATCGAAAGGCCGCAAACCAGGTCGCGACAATCAATAGATAGCCGCGATAGGTAATCGTAGAATCCACCAACACAAACACGGCAAACAATCCGGCCAGTGTTGAAAAGGCGAATCCGCACGCAAGCCGTTCGGAAACCGACCATGGCTCGACCGCATGCAACGCACGATTGGCTGATTGCATGCGTGCCGGATCTCCAAAAACCAGCCTGACAAATAACTGCACTGCTCTCTGACCATGCGAAGTAGGCTTATCCGTCTTCATCATGAACGCAAGGTACTTATCGACCAGTCGTGATAGTCCAACAATCCAGGGCTGAAAACTCTTGAACAGCCCCGAGACTTGCCGCAGACAATTCCAACGCGGTTCCTCACGGTGCCATTGCTCGAGTCGACAGTTGTCTAAGTCGAAGACGAGCTTCAACAGAAAATGGATGGCTAAGTAGGTTGCTCCAGCCATCAATAGGGACGACCAGATCACTTCAGCTGGCAGTAGACTAATTGCTTCGGCGCTCATCGGCATGACTTTCTAAAGTTCCAAGACTTGCTACTTGATGTTCAACAACTTACGTGACCAGGCCACACCGCAGTACATTAACAGCAGGATCACGGCCACCAGCTTCTTGCCACCGCTGGTATGAAAAATCAAATTCATCGAATCGGGCATCATGAACCAAAACATCAAAAAGAACCCTGGAGTGGTGGCCGACAGAATCAAGATCGTCATCCGTGCAGAGGACGTTTTCGCGAACAACTGACGCTCGGCGTGATCGCGATGCTCGAGCGATTCCTGCACGCCTGTTAGCGACGCCTCAAGCGAACTTCCCTGCTTGAGTGCGCAGGCGATTGAGGTCACCAGCAGCGAGAACGCATCGAGACGCAATTGACTGCGCACTGCATCGATGGCTTCTACCAGCGGTCGACCACGCTGATTCTCATTGGCAATTCGCTTCACAAACTTGCCCAACGGCAAACTCGACTCTTGTGCGATCGTATCGAAGGCTTGCGACAAACTTAAGCCTCCTCGAGTCAAACCCATGAGGCCAGTCGTAAAACTGAGCGTCTGCGAGCGCAGTAGTCGTTCGCGGGTTTCAATGATCCAGTCGAATATCAATCCTCGCAAATGGAGGCTGATGGCAAAGACGGTAACAGTCAATACGGGCTCCAGATAGTTTACGCCCAGCCAAGCCAGTCCCACCGTTACAATCAACTCAATCGCAAAGGTGATATTCCGTAGCGCACTTTCATCAAAGCCGATTTCTGAACACCTTCGCAACTGCCTCTCAATCGGCTTCTGAAAAAGGTTGCGAATCCATGGCACATACCATTGGCATGAGCAAAACAGGCTGAGCCCATAGAACAGGGAACTCAGTACCAGCAGACCTCCAGCGTTCATAGCAGCCCCTCCGCAGTATCTACTTCGACCCCTCGCAGGAACAGATCGATGTTGATCAGCCCGTCACGCACCAATTCGCCCGCAAACGATGGCAGACATCCGGTAGGTGCCAACACTAAACTCTCAGTAGCGTCATCAAAGACGCTTTGAAAAATGGGACGCGTCTTGATAGTTTGGGAAACTTCGCAGAACCTGAGCACTTCTTCGACACCACTCACATAACGATGGCCGGATGGCGACCTCGCGATCTGAACAACGATGTCAATCGCGGAGACAATCTGCTGTCGAATGGCATCTGCCGGTAACCCACTTTCACGAACCAAGACCTCGAGGCGTCGCAAGGCATCCAGAGGCGAATTGGCGTGGATCGTCGTCATCGATCCGCTGTGGCCAGTGTTCATCGCTTGCAGCATATCGAGCGCTTCATCGCCTCGACACTCGCCCACGACGATACGATCGGGGCGTTGACGCAGCGAGTTTCGAACTAAGTCGCGAATGGTTACCTTGCCTTTTCCCTCGTTGTTGCCATCGCGACATTCCACAAACACGACGTGAGGGTGATCCAACTGCAATTCATGCGTGTCCTCAATACAGATAATGCGTTCATGTGTCGCGATCGCTCGACTCAGGCAGTTCAGCAACGTTGTCTTGCCTGTGCCGGTTCCACCTGAAATCAATATGCTGCGTTTTGACCGTACACAACTTTCAAGAAACGCCACGACCTGCGGAGTGACCGAGCCCCCTTCAATCAGTTTCTGCATGGTAAAGTTCTTCTTCGAGAACTTCCGAATGGTCAAGCAAGGCCCTTTCACAGCCAACGGTGGTATGACCGCGTTGACACGACTGCCATCGGGCAATCTTGCATCCACCATCGGTTGAGCGGTGTCGATTCGACGTCCCACAATACCGACAATTCGCTCGATGACCGCAGTCGTCACTTCATCAGAAACGAACTTGCGTCCGGAGTTTTGCAGCACATTCGAGCGTTCGATATAAATCTCTTGACTCGAATTGACCATGATCTCTGTCACAGTCGGGATACGCAGCAGGTCTTCCAGTGGACCGAATCCGAAGAGAATGTCCTTCAACTGCTTTTTCAATTGGCGAGTTGCCAAGTACAGCCCCACTTTACGGATCAGATTCGGACTCAATTGATCCCAAAGCGCCCAGAAAGAGCTTTCAACCTGATTAACTTTATGCTCGACCCGACCGTTGTCTAGCTTGCCAAACAACTTGCGGGCGCACAGCATCGTCCAGCGTTTAAGTTCGCTTTCATGATCGGGCACGACCGACACAAATCGGCTCCACGAGGAATGGTTGGCTGAAAGTTTTTCACCCTCCTGACCGCCATTGAGCAACAGATTCAATAACTCATCGTGAACGCAGTTCCCTGCCAGCTCCGCGACCAACGGACCATTGTTGGCCTCGTTCAATCCATGGTGCTTGGCGCTTGCCTCAATTGAACGCTCAAGCGTCAGGAGGGCTTCAACATCTTTAGGGACTTCAATTGCCGAACGACTGAGGTGCATCTGCTGAAGTAGATCAACGTGAATGTTCCGAATCAATTCGTGAATCTCAGCCGTCAGACGCGTGTGGGTTGGCGGAGCCACCGCTTGCTCAGTATGGAACTGAAACACATAGGGAAACAATTCGAGCCGCGATCTGCCATCCCAATGCACCGAAGTACCGCGATGAAGATGCTGGCCGTTCATAGAACAACCATTTCTTCCAAGCACACCTACCGTCCACCCCGTGTCAACGCGCTGCAGTTCAAGCGACTCTTCATCGATGAATGGGCTTGTAAGCACAACATCATTAGTGCGCCCACTTCCAATGAGCAGTCGCTTGTTAGTTACATTCGCCAACAGCGGTTGACCATCAAATTGACTGTAGTATCTAAGTAACATGTTTTTAGAAGCTTTTGGGTTGAATGAAGAATGGATACGATTAGCCGCAGTGCGCTAGCACCGGTTCTCGCCGCGACAACCCGACGCTACCGCGTTCCGGCTGATATTCGCGATTTAAGGTTGACGCTCCACTAGTCAGCCTTGCGGGCAACAGCATTCGAACCATTACGGTTAGCGGGTTTCGACTGACTTGATTTCTCGATCAACGCAAGTGAGATTGAATTCTCGGCGTAAGCAGCCGTCCGGAGCAGCTCCGCGTCGGCGGACAACTGGCCAAGTGGCCCTAGTTTCGTGACCAGCCCAAGATACTGTGTTTCGCTGGATTTCTCCGTTTCACTGCGTTCAGTGACCGCCACACGAAACGGACCAATCTCTTGAACATTCAGCTTGTCGCCATTCGAAGAACGATGAATGGCATCGAAGTACACGATTTGACCAGGTTTCAAAGTAGAGCAATTGCCGCGAATTCTAGATGTTTGGATTTGGAGCAAGCGTTCGTCGTCCGACAAAGTCTCTCCACTCGACAGACATCCGTCCGTCAGCAGTTCCCCGGCGTTAAGAAAACGTGTCAGATACTTGGGTGACGCTTGTAGCGATTCAACGATAGACAGCTCTCGCCCTTGACCGCCGGACTGAAGATCCGATTTGGAGATCAGGACAGTTCGATCGAGGCTGCCACCAACTTGCACAGGCTTCAAGTGCTCGGGCTTGAGTCTCATCCCGGGAGCAGCCTGGACGGTCAACGCGAAGGCTTCGGTCGGGTTTAGTTTTTGGCGGACTGCGGTCGCGTTCAGCCAACCTGCAGCGATCGCTAGCGCCGCGGGCAATCCCAAGCGAAACCAAACAGAAATCGTCGGATCATTACTTGGCCGCGTCACCCGTGTGGCAACGGCTCCGAGGTTTGCGTCTTTGGTGCTAGTCTTCATTTGCAACTCCTAACATGGGAAAGAGGGACCTGATGCCCGTTGCAAAGAGATTCCTTTTTCAAGCATCAAGGGACAGACAGAATTCGAAGTTTTGTAAATTCGGAGAGATTGCGAATTCCGGGTGCCACACCACGAATCGCTGCGGGGAAGGTTAGAGGTCTTTGCTGGCCGGAATTCGTCGGAAAAGCCAACACATCAGCCTCCCAGGAGCCTGCCAGAAACATCGATGCGCTGAAGGCCGGCCCCGGCGGAGGTGCATTCAAGGCCGCACTTACTTCGCCGATTTCCCTTTCAGCCTCGCCCAACGCCAGGCCCGCCTTGATGTCCAATCTCGGCTGAAACCCACGCACCAAATGTGCAAGGTCCGCATGCGGCTTGCCAACAAATGCCGGCATCGCCGCTAGCCGCTGCTGCTGTAACATGACTACCGCCTTTTCAACGGCCGCAGTGTCCGCCTCAAGGCTCGTCCGGTGCTGCGCATGATGTATGCGAATGACGAACGTAGTCGCGGCCGCAAAAGCCAGCAGGATAGGCATGAACATCAGATACTCGATCGAGGCCACCCCCAAGTCTTTTTGTCTTCGATTACCCATCGGTTTATGCTCCATGTGCACAAGTGGTTATGTCTCTGATTGCATTTGCATCCAACGACTTCGCATTACCCCAAGACATCTCACAGAGTGATCTCTTGGGGCGACAACGTATTAGGAAGCACCTTGGGTAGACCCGTTGCCCAAGCTGGCAATTTGTCTGCTTCCATTTGCTTGATGCGTGCCGCCGAGTTTGGCGTCATGCTCGACGTCCAAGTCGGCGCGATCGCGGGAAAGTAATTGGGAATTCCAAAGCCAACCAATTCGGTCGCTACAGTCCCTTTCTTCCAGTTCAGCGTGTCCCAGCCCGTCTCCGCTTGCACCGACGGTACGATCCGTTTGCAAGTCAAATCAATCCGCTGATTCGGACGAACCGGTTCACGTCGATTCCACACCATCGCGCTGGCTAGTCGATAGCTATAGTCGCCTTCCGTCGCACGAAAGAAGAAATCACCAACTGGATGCCGCGTTTTGGTACCGACCACAGCGGTGATTCCGAACGAGCGATCCGCGTGGGCAGATCCAGCTGCTTGTGTCCATGGTTCACGCGCCTTATCGGGGCCCGCATAATCTTGCAGCACGTAAAGAGCCAAGTTGCTGCGTGGAGAATTGCGTTGAAAAATGTCGCCAAACTCCTTGCTGTAACCAGCCGTGTGATCAAAGTAAAAATCACCCATTTTTGAAAGTGGAGCCGCGATTTTCATTTCACGGATCAAGGGCGCGCGGTGATAGTTAACCCACGGGAACGTAGCTCGCATCAACTGCGAAACCTTGACCATTTGGTAACGGAAGTTGTCCGCCGGCTCGGTTGGACAATTGCAATCGGTCGGACGAATCCAACCCGCTGGTGGGCCGCTCAGCGGTGCCATAGGATCAAACGCTAAGGGCAAACGTCGATCGTTGGGCATGATGTGAATTCTCACTTTGAACTTATCTTCCAGGTGCTTAGCTAACTCAGCCTGCGACAGTCGATAGTCTTCTACAATCTTGACCAGTTGTTTCTTCGCCGTGGGCAATTGGTCTCGCAGGATTTTGATTTTGCTGGCCGTTAACGCTTGAGCCCTGGCTTGATACGTTTTCAGCGCTTTGATCTCGCGTGCGATCTCCAACTCAAGCAGATGAGCGGCCCATTCGATCATTCTTCCCAAGGCAGCTGTCGGTGGGTATTTTTGCAATGCCGCTCCCACAAATTTGCCATAGTAAGCTCGTGTCAGCCACTTCTTCAGTTCGTAGCGGGCTTCGAACAAGGCCGCCTCGGCCCGTATCGCCTCACGCACATCGCGATAGGCGGGCTTCGTCGTATTGCTAAGTTGGGCAAGGCCATATGCAACGTCCAATTGCAAATCTAACGCTGTTGTCTTCACAACTCGCCGTTGATCCAAGGCATCGCCGCCCATCGCGTGATGCACAATCGCCATGGCCAACAGTTCCCCCATCAAGTGCTGCTGCGCAACAACGGCATTTAGATTGCGGGCTTTCCAGTTCCCAAGCGATTTGGCAACCGCGTCCGCTTTCTGCTGCGAATCGGTTCGGTCGTAAACCGCCACGCCAACGTTGTACAGACAGAGCAACACGATCGTTAGAAACAGAGTCAAAACGGCGTTGGCAATCGAAAGCAGCCCACACTCGTCGCGTTGAAACCGAAGAACTAGTTTGCGGCACATTTTGTATGTTTCCTAAATGCACAGTATTGGTTACTTGGGCCACGCAACGGACCGATGCGGGGAGTAAGGGATGCCGATGCCCGTTCGGTTGACATCAGCTTTAGCCAGCGGCAACCAAACTTCGCTCACCAAGGTCCGCGCGGGCCGTCCATCTTTGGTGGAACTGTTCTTTAGCAAGTTGCCTACCACCGGCATCCACAGCGGAACGTCGTATTCAATCCGCACATTCCAGCCATCAGTGCTGCGACGTTCAGGGGTGGTCGTGACGCGTGTTAAGCTGGCGATTGCAGTCTGCTTTGCCTCCAACCGCTTTACCGCCACCGGACTCAGCCCAAGCTCTTTCACAACGGCTTCCATGGTGCCAGCCTTTGCGGCCTGCGGATCAACCTTTGCACTGGCAAAAGGGACCATGGATCGCACCACACCTCGGTGGACCATCTTTTGCAAGTCGCTGCCATCTTTTTGCAGCGCATCTTGATGCCCCAACCACACCTGGCTGACATGGATGGAAGTCGAAGAAGCCGTATTCAATGACTGCTGCGAAATGAAAAGCAGAGCCAACTCGATTGCCACCGCAATAAAGGTGATCATCACGGGGATCATCATCACAACTGAAATCGAGTAGGCCGAACCGCGATCGTCCTGTGCAAACGTCAAGACGTGAGGTCGTTTGATACCAAGTAGTTTTGTGAACATGCTCAATTCCCTCCTTTGATCTTCGTAAAAACCTAGAAATTCCTGGTAGCGGAATCCAACGCACCATCATCCCAGCTAAAGCATGGGTGAGGCGGTGGCTATATTCCCATCGTGAAAATACATTTCAATGATCCAACGCCCGAGGTGGAACATGATGTAGAATGCGACCACTGTTGTCGTGAAGACAAACAACAGCTCCACTGCCGCAGCAGCTCGCCGACGACAGCGATGTTTAATTCGTTGATTGCTCATCGCAAGAAAACTCCTAAGGAAACTAGCAAGCAAGCCATGGAGTAAAATCCCGCCATGGGCAGCCCCTCAATCTTTCGAATCCCCTTCCAGCCGAACACTACCGCGTCAATGGCTTGATTCCAAAGTACGAAGCTGGCCGCCAAAACTTGAGCCACCAAGAACGCCATCATTCCCAGTTCGGCCCCCAAAATCATTCCGATCACGAGCGTCAGCTTGGCATCGCCACCACCAAAGCCACCCATCAACCACACTGCGAAAGCGATCGCAAAGCAAACACAGCCTCCGTAGAGAGCGCTGTTGAGGCTAGCCACCACCAATGGTTGTTCCCAAGTCAATGCAGGCGGTGTCACCGACAAGGCCACCACGGCAGCGATGCAGGCCGGGTAGCTGATGTAGTTGGGGATCCTATG
>JANRMD010000602.1:0-2445 GCA_033761895.1 Pirellulaceae bacterium
AACTTAGATTTTGGGGTTTAGTGCTATTAACCGCACGGCGTTAGCCGCGGTTTTCACATTGCGGAAACCGGTGCTAACGCACATCGGTTAATGTGCCCAAAATCTAAGTTGGACAGAGCACTCGTGGAACGTCAAGCTTTAATATTAGGGTGGCACGCCCCTGAGGCTCTGCGAAGGGCACATTAACCGATGTGCGTTAGCACCGGTTTCCGCAATGTGAAAACCGCGGCTAACGCCGTGCGGTTAATAGCACTAAACCCCAAAATCTAAGTTGGACAAAGCACTAGGTTGATCAGGTTGACGAAGGTTACTCAAGGACAACTCGGAAGGCGTCATTCTTTTTGAATGTCAGCGGAACACCTCGTTCAGTCGCGAATTCGATGTGACAATCGAGGAACATGCCGACGTTAGCGTCTGCGGGTATTGAGATTTCAATCGTGATGATATTGCCTTCACGCGTAATCTTCTTGGCTTCGTACGGGCCGATCTGCGCCCAGCTGGGGACGCTGTCGGGAAGTGGACGGCGTTTCGCGGCATCCGATTTCAGATCGATTTGGATCGCATGCTTTTGACCACGCTTGGCAAGCCCAGGTCGAACCGAATCGATAACTCGATCCATACGCGGATTCTCACCGGCTTGGGTGTTATCGACCAGCGCGCCTTGCCCGGCTCTCGCAAGCCCGCGATTGTTGGATACTTCAACGACTCCAGCATAGCCACCCAAGATGTATGGGAAACGCCCTGGAGTAACATGATAGTGGTAGCCCCGTTTTTCATCCGAGTGGCCGTTGCAAACGTCGAGCGCCATATCACCCGTTAGGTCCATCGCCTTAGAGTTGTCCGCTTCATAGGGTCCGTACAACGGAAAACCATCAAACGCAAAACCGATGATGGGCGAATGCCGCTCGCCATCATCGCTAAACGGCGACTTCACGCAGCTTGGATACTTATGGTAATGATAAACGCCAGTTTGCTGAGGATGACCGCAGCAAGAGTCCAACCAAACCTCCGTGTAGCCTTCGACAGCGTTCATCCCTTCCATCTCAAACGGGTTGAAGAACACAACTCCATTCGAGGCCATACCAACGGGGCCCATCGGCAAGCGAGTCACCTTGCCGGCCAGCTTGGGTTCGAGCGGCAGACGAAACGTGAAGTTCTGGACCGAGATCTTATTCGGATTGCTGCTGTTCGGAAAAATCGCGGTGGGATGATTCGGGTAACCTTGGCTTTGAATGATCAAGTGCTGCTTGTCGTGGCTGATGCGCAGGTTATCGATGCCATCCTTGTTGGAATCCTGCGTGTGATAGGAGAACAAATCGACCAGTTGATCCCCATCGCGATAGAAGTAGACCGGCTTGTCACCGGGGCGGACGAACCACTTACCGCCGATAGGTTCAAGTCCATCTTCCGAAACAGAAATGCCTGCACTAGGCGCCTCAGTAGCAGCATCCTGAGCAAATGCCGGCCAGCACATCCAGAAGCTGACCGCAAGTGTTCCCGAAAGCATAAGTGCGAGGTGTGAGAAGGGCATGGTGTTCTAATTTCTGAGTCAGTTGAAACAGTTTGCGTTCCGATTGGGACGCTGGAGACTAATGACTTAGCAGTCCAGCGTTGCTAATTGTAAGCTTTATTTCAGACTGACTTACACGACGACAACGGGTTATAATGGAAAGGGAGAGCTAACCAGCAACACCTATAACAACACCGTCGCTCTCCCCGGAGTACCGGGGCGAGGGGAGCCACTGCGTTTTCACTTGTCGATTGCGTTGAAGCAAAACGAAGCTGTAACAAAACTCTCGCTAGAGATTTTTGAAAGACTGCTATTTGTCGCACAGCCCAGGCTCCGCCTCGCCCACCCCACACGCAGGCGGAGCCTGCAAGGCAGTGGGTTCCCAGGCAGAGCCTGGGAACCAGTTTGACTTTTCGAAAGCATTGTTTTGCAGCACCCATTTTGGTGGTTTATGCCAGGCAAAGATGCGTTGACGGAACTGGGGTAGGCTCGGTATGCTTTGGGGTTCGTATAGGGTGGCCAAACGTCGGTCGCCTCGAAATTGGCTCTGGGGCACTTGCTTTCAGGCCGCGAGTTTTACTATTTCGGTCTCGTAAAAGCCGAAGGTTCCACCACTAACGGAACCTGTGCAAGCCGGAAATGTTGGCGAATGCATGGCGAGCAGACTAGAAGGAATGTTTGATGGAAGCTGAATTTGTAAAGAAGTTGGTTGAAGCTGGAGTGCATTTCGGTCACCGCGTTAGTCGCTGGAACCCGAAGATGGCTCCCTATATTTATGGCAAGAAGAACTCGATCCATATTCTCGATATTCGCGAAACACTTCGCGGATTGTTGCGAGCGAAGAAGTATCTGAACCAGGTTGCTGCTGGTGGTAGTTTGGTTCTGTTCGTGGGAACCAAGCGGCAAGCGTCCGAACCGATCGCGGAAGCCGCGAA